>CAXTBP010000058.1:0-28769 GCA_964241985.1 uncultured Armatimonadaceae bacterium
GCTGACCATCGACTCGATGACCTTTTCCGGCTTGCCCGCCATTTTGGGGTCGGCCTGCGCCTGCGCCTGCGCGATTTCCCGCTCCTTGTCCAAAATGCCCTGCTCCACGTCGGCTTCGCTCAAATACTGCGGGTTGGACGAGGCGATATGCAGTGCGACTTCACGAGCAAGGGTGGCAAGCGTCGCGGTGTCCGCGCCGGTCGCCTCGACCAGCACGCCGATTTTGCCGCCATCGTCGCCCGAACCGCCCGGATTGTGGACATACGACGCGACCGCGTTGCCGTCCGGCGCGCCAAACCGCTCGAACCGACCCAAGGCGACTTTTTCGCCAATCGGGCCAGCCGCTTCCGTAATGGTATCGGCGACCGTTTGCCCGCCGTCCATCGTGTCGGCAAGGAACGCTTCCAAGTCTTTCGGAACAGCGCCCGCTTCATACGACGCGATTTTGCTGACGAGTTTCTGGCCGAGTGCTTTGAAGTCCGGGTTGCGGGCAACAAAGTCGGTTTCGCAGTTGAGTTCGATGATCACGCCGACGGTTTTGCTGTCGGAAACGGTCGAGAAAACAAGCCCTTCCGACGCGGTTCGCGTCGAGGCGCGCTCGCCTGCCTTGTTGCCGAGCTTTTTGCGGAGGATGACTTTCGCCTCTTCCAAATCACCGTTTGCTTCGGTCAAAGCCGCCTTGCACTGCATCATGCCCGCGCCGGTCATTTCGCGGAGCTGCCCAACCGCAGCCGCTGTAATCGCTGCCATAGTTTTAGGTTCCTTTTGGTTTTGTACTTTTTAGTTTTGGTTCACGCAAACAAAAGGGCGCAATAAGCGCGCCCTTTTGTTTACAAAATTCAATCGCCGTTAGTTCCCGGCGATTGGGTTAGTTAGAAGGGTTTGCGTTGGAAGTCGTCGATCCCGTGCTGATTCCGCTGCCGATATTGACTTGCGCGTCGCCGTTACCGGTTTCGTCCGCAATAATTTGCGTGACTTCGCCCGCATCCATCACGTTGGCGTCGCCCGTGCCCTGCGCGGCGGTGTCGTCTTGCAAATCAGCGGATTTGCTTTCGGCGTTCTCCACAATCTGATCGGCAAGGGTTGCACCCGGCGCGGCGTTCTCTTCGCTAAACGCGGCGGCGTCGGCTTCAGGAACCTGCACACGGCCTTCGGCATCGTAATCGAAGCCCAAGCCTTTGGCGTCTTCTTCCATTTGTTTGCGACGTGCTTCGGGCGTCAGGCCCCCGGCGACCTCCTCGTCGGTCAAAACGAAGGCGGCGGTGTCGGCGTCGGTTGCCGTATCGTCTTGCCATTCGTGCTGCTTGACTTCGATAATCGCGTCGGCGATTTTGTTCGAGATGAGTTTGATGGCGCGGATGGCGTCGTCGTTACCGGGGATAACGTAATCGACTTCATCGGGGTCGCAGTTCGTGTCCACAATGGCGACAATCGGGATTCCCAGAAGACGGGCTTCCTTAACCGCGATGTGTTCTTTTTTTAAGTCCACGATAAAAAGGCAGGCGGGAAGCCGGGGCATTTCTTTGATGCCGCCCAAAAAGCGCTCCAGCCGTTCTTTTTCTTCGGTCAAAAGAGCCGCTTCTTTTTTGGTCAGTTTGAGGAAGATGCCTTCGCGCTCCATCGATTCCAGTTCGCGCAAGCGTCCGATACGGGACTGAATGGTGCGGAAGTTGGTGAGCATACCGCCCAGCCAGCGGGAGTTGACGTAATATTGACGCGAGCGCGTCGCGGCTTCGGCCACGGCGTCGGAGGCTTGCTTTTTCGTACCGACGAACAAAATGGTTCCGCCACCGATCACGATGTCCTGCACGAACTTTTGCGCGTCGTCGAAAAGTTTCAGCGACTGGTGCAGGTCGATGATATAGATACCGTTGCGCGACCCGTAGATGTAGCGTTTCATCTTGGGGTTCCAGCGCCGGGTTTGGTGGCCGAAGTGTACGCCTGCTTCGAGCAGGTCTTTCATCGCAATGGATGCCATAACAAATAGATCCTTTTCGGTTGCTGGGCCGCGCCGAATTTCCGGCGTTGTTGGTCTCGGCCCCCTCCCCCGCCCGGTTAGCCGTGAAGCCAAACCGAAAAGTCGCGGGGTGCGTAATGGGTTTATTTTGAACCGTCCGCACGTTCGACGCGCTTACGCGCTGTCAAACAGATAACCTTACCATCGTATCACGGCGAGGTTTTGTCGGCAAATCGAGTAAGGCTCCTGCAGGGCGGGTTTTCCCGGAAGAAGTTGTCCAACTTTTCGATAACCTGCGCCGTTTCCTCAAACTCGAATTCTTCGTTATAAATTTCTTCGGAATCCAGTCGCTGTGACTCTTTTGTAAAGTGCGCCCCGCCGATGTTAACGTTACCGAACTGCCAAACGAAAACAGAGAAAGGCTTGTCTTCATCGTCGCAGATGAATCCGTAGGTTTTGACGGTTTGCTCGTCGGTCGGTTCGCGCACGGACGCGCCGAAGACGAGGCCATTGTTTGGATCGCGGTGTTGCCTAACCCATTCGCCCAGTGCATTCAAAAGGCCGGGCAGTTCGTCGCCGTTTGCCATTGCTACTCAGCATCACCTGTGGACACAACACACTCCATCGCAAAAAGCCCACTCGCGGCGTCAACAAGTTCCGAGGACAGACACTTAAAGCCCGCCTGCGCGAATAGGTTCTCGTATTCGGCGCGGGTTCGTTCGGCCCCGCCCATTTGGCATAGCATATTTAGATCTGCTTGCACCAAGCCCGTATTTCCGCTTCCGACAACGTTGGGCATTAACCGTTCAAGCACTAAAAGCGTCGGCTGTTTGCCGCCCGAACGCATCGCAGACGCGCACCGACGCAAAATACGCACGGCGTCGGCTTCGTTCCAGTCGTGCAAAATCCACTTCATCAGGTACAGGTCGCCGGTTTCGGGAATGGCCTCAAACATATCGCCCGCCATGAAATGGCAACGTTCTACTAACCATTCCTCGGCTATCAAACGTGTCGCCACCTCTTCCAAAACGGGCAACTCAAAAAGCAGGCCGCGCGCGTTCGGAATGGCTTTCAATACTTCGGCGAGCAGTTTTCCCGACCCGCCGCCCACATCAACAATAACGGGCGCTTGTTTATCGCCGGTGCGCTTCGAGCCGAGCGCCGCCACGGCAGGATGGGTCACTTAATTTTGGGCGTGCTGCGACGAACGCACCGTCATTGGCGCGGTGAAAAGCGCGGCACGCTCGGGATCCTCGTTCAGTAAATCGAAGAGTGCGACGCCGTTATGCGCTTTTGGGAACGGTTTGTCGCCGTCGGCAAGATAATCCCACAGATGCCCCCAAGCGTTGAAGAAAAACTCGCCCTGCCATCGAAGATTTGACGCGAGCGACTGCGGCGCGTCGTCAAGCAAAGCGCGGCCCGCTGCTGTCAATAGATACTCCCCGCGCGCGTCGGTCGTTAGCGCTTTGCACCAAACCAAGCCGCGCAAAACACGCAAAAGGCGGTCTGCGCGAAAACCCAGTGCGTCGCTCAATTCGTTCAAAGGGCGCGGGGCATCCGCTAAAGATTCGGGAATGCCCGCTTTGATGGCGACGAAAAGCAACTGAAAATGCCGAAACTGTATGTCAAAGCGGCCCCATTCCGCGATGCGCGCGGCCCCGCCGTCCTCGTCGTGGCTGGCATTCGGGGTCATTCCGGGCGGTTGCTCAAGCGGCGCGATTTGAACGGCACGAGTTTTCCCATGCGCGCGTCCAGATGCCGGTCAAGCACGGCCACACCCAAGAAGCCGACAATTTCAAAAGCGGTTCGTGCCGTGGAATGCGACGCACCAAGCGCAAGCAGAAGGCCGTAAGGAAGAACGCCCGCCAAAAGACCAAGCAGCGAATACACGTGCGTCCAAATGGGCCGGTCGTTGCGCGAACGAACGCCGCAACCGGGGCAGGTCTGCCAGCCGAACAGGCTTAAATACCGCTGCCACGTCAGCCAAAACTGCGCGTCGCATTCCGGGCATTGCAGCGGCTTTTCACTCCGCGAAGGTTTCATTTGTGCAAGCATAAGTTTTCCGATTTACTTTTCCAATTGCGTGGCGATACGTTCCAAAAGATCATTGTGCCGCGCGAACTCGGCGAGCAGTTTTTCCCGAAAAGCGCGCTGTTCCGCGTCAGCTTGCCCCTTTTCCTGCTTCGCCTCTTCGCGCCGCTGTTCCATTTCCACCCGTAAATCGCGTGAACTTTGGCGACTTTCTTCCATGACGCTTCGTGATTGTGCAGAAAGCGCGTCGCTGGCTTTTTCTCTTTGCGCGGCGCGTTCAACAGCTTCGTCCTGCTGTTCGACGCGACGGCGTAGCAAATTTGCTATTTCGTGCAAAGCGGCGGTGGCGGAAGTGTCTTCGTTCATGGGGCGGTTCTCCTCACACAAGCGGTTTGAAATTATAGCACAAGACCTTACAGTTTACGGTTACGCCCGCATTTCAAACGTAGTCGCGCTTCCATCCGCCGCTCCACCATTGCACGTCGTCCAAGCGCCACGTCTCTTTTTCCCATTTGAGTGTGTAGCGGCGCTTGCCGTCCGGGTCGCGGCCTTCGCCCGTGAACACGGTTTTGGTTTTGGACGGCGTTTCGGTTGCGATCCAATCGCCTTCGGGGACGGCGAAGGCGGGCGGATTTCCATACGAACCGGCGCGGGCTGCGCCACGCGCCAGCAGTTTTTCCGTGCAGAATTCGTTTGCGATTTGGGCTTTTTGCTTGCCGATCTCGCGCCAAAAGACTTTGTCGGCGGCGCTTTCGTCGGCGGAAAGTACGTTGGATTGCGGGCGCTGGGCGCGGAACTGCTTTTCGCTCTCTTGTGCGCGATTGTACGCCGCCGTTTCCCAATCGTACATGGCTTGCAGGAACGCCCGCAAACGCGCATCGGCGGCGCGGACTTGTTCTTGATTCAGCGGCTTTTTGCTTTTCTTCAACTCTGTTTGGGCTGCGAAAAGCCGCTCTTTTATGTCCGACGCACAAGCAGTTTCGCGGGCGACGACGATAGACATTTTCGGCAAACCGGCGAGGCCCAAAACGCCATCGTCGGTGACGCCCGTGCGATCCAGCCACAGCGTTTCCAATTTTTGCAAGCCGTGCAGATGGGCAAGGCCCGCGTCCGTTACCTTTGTGCCCGACAAAATAAGCCAGCGCAGCCCCGGGATTTTGCCGATTTCGCGCAAATCGTTGTCGTCGATTGCGGTATCTTCGAGCCAAAGTTCGCTGAATTTGGGCGCGGCAGTATCGGCAGCAAGTGCGTCGCATAGGTCGGCGAAATCGTCGGCGTCAAATGTACAGCCGTGCAAATCAAGACGGACTAATTTTGGCAAACGCGACACGGCAAGCAAATTTTCACGTGACAAACGTGAGCCGCGAAACGCAAGGAAACTCAATCTTCGTGCGCCGTCCAATGCGGAAAGTGCAGCAGCATTAAACACCACGCCGTCGGCGAAGTGCCAATTAAAGGGCCGGGTTTGTGCTAAACGTTCTACGTCGGCGCGCGTCCACTGCGTTTTGGCTTCCAGTTCTGTTTGCAGTTCAGCGTTCATTGCTGATTTATACCCAAGCGCCGCAAACGGGTACAAAAACAAACAGAAAGGTTTGCTTTTTCATGCCCGCCCCTATTGGCTCCAATAACGACGCCCCGCTCAAACCCCTGCCCCGCGACGCTTTCAAACGCTACGACGAATCCCCCGACGAGATTTTCTACGAAACTCCGCGCCTTGTCACGCACATCGACGATGCGGCCATTGAAGCCGTCACGCGGCTGTACCGCGAGTTTCTACCCGAAGACGGTGTGATCGTAGATTTGATGAGCAGTTGGGTTTCCCATTTGCCCACGGATGTCGTGTACGAGCGCGTGGTCGGTTTGGGCATGAATGCCGACGAACTCGGCACGAACCCGCGCCTTGACGAATGGGTCGTTCACAACCTCAACGACGATCCGCGTTTGCCGTTTCCCGACGCCGTTTTTGACGGCGGCGGCATTTGCGTCTCGATTGACTATTTAAGCAGCCCCGTCGCTGTTTTGCGCGATACGGGCCGCACCTTCAAACCGGGTGCGCCGCTCGTCGTCACGTTTTCTAATCGATGCTTCCCGACCAAAGCGATTGCCGCGTGGCACGCCCTCGACGACCGGGGTCGCATGGCCCTTGTCGCCCGCTTCTTTTTGGAAGCCGGAAACTGGCAGTATATCGAAGCCTTCGACCGCTCACCGCAAGGCGCGCTCGCCCACGACCCGCTGTTCGCCGTCGTCGCCCGAAGGAAAGCAGTTTAACCACCAAGACGCCAAGAACACCAAGGTAAGAGAAGACAAAGTTAAGAAGCCAACCACAAAGGCTTTTCCGTTCCCCTTTGTTTCTTCTTTATCTTCTCTTACCTTGGTGTTCTTGGCGTCTTGGTGGTTTGAATTTCTTGCATCCCCCCGCATTGACACTGCCCCCTTGCTTCGCCTATACTCAAAACACCGTGATTCGCAAAATTGCCGCCCGTGTCTGCGCTATAGAAAAACTGTCCGCACCCGGCCACTACGTTTTAACCTTTGAGGCCGGAGACATGGCCCGCGACGCCCGCCCCGGCCAATTTGTCGCGGTCGCCGCCGAAACCGGCGCGCAGTTTTTGCGCCGCCCGTTCTCGTTCTTCACGACCGACCCCACGACCGGGCAGGCCTCTATTTTATTTTCCGTGTACGGCCCGACGACGCGCGCCCTCGCCGAAGCCACGCCGGGCGATGTGGTTGACCTTATAGGCCCGCTCGGCGGACGGGCGTTTACCGCCGACGAGCGAACCGGCGCGCACCATATTATGATCGGCGGCGGATACGGCGTTCCCCCGCTCGCGTTTTTGTCGCGGGAAATCAAGGCGGAAAACGCGGACGCGCAAATCACGTTTATCAACGGGGCGCGCACGGCGGATTTTCTTGTCGGCACAAACGGCTTGGAAGAAATCGGCGTCAAACTCCTGCCCTGCACCGACGACGGCTCACGCGGTTTTCACGGCTTGGTGACGGGCGTGTTGGAAGAAATCCTGACCGCGCGGGCCGAAAACGAGCCGGTTCATATTTACACATGCGGGCCGACGCCCATGATGCGGGCTGTTGCCTTAATGGCCCTTGCAAACAATGTTCCGTGCCAAGTTTCCCTCGAAGTGTTCATGCCGTGCGGCGTGGGCATTTGCATGGGCTGCGCGGTCGAGCGCAAAGACGGAACCTTCGCGCGCGGTTGTACGGACGGGCCGGTTTTCAACGCGGGCGAAGTGGTGTGGGGCTAATGGACACGACGCAAACTGCCCCCGTCAAACCCGATATGTGCGTGCGTATCGGCAGTTTGGTAATGAAAACGCCGGTCACGACGGGGTCGGGCACATTCGGCTTCGGGTCGGAAGTCGCGGATTTGTTGGATTTGAACCAGATTGGGGCCGTGTGCGTCAAGGCAACCACACGGCTGCCGCGCCGAGGCAATCCGCCGGTTCGCATGGTGGAAACCGCCTCAGGGGTGCTCAACGCCATCGGGCTGCAAAACGGCGGCATTGAAAATTACCTGACGGAAAAAGCGCCCTATTTACGCCAGTTCACGTGCCCGATAATTGTCAACGTGCCCGGAGAAAACCCCGACGATTTCGCGTATGTCGCTGCCCGCTTGACGGAAGCAAACGCCGCCGACGCGATTGAACTCAACATTTCGTGCCCGAACGTATCGCACGGCTTGGATTTCGCCACCGACCCGCGCGAAACCGCCCGCGTCGTCGAAGCCGTCCGCCGAGTGACCGATTTGCCGATTATCGCCAAATTGTCGCCCAATGTTTCCGATATGCGGCCCATCGCCCGCGCCGCCGAAGAGGCCGGGGCCGACGCTTTGAGCCTCATCAACACGGTTTTAGGAACGGCAATCGACGCCCGCAAGCGCACGTTCAAATTAGCCAACCAAACCGGCGGCTTGTCCGGCCCGGCGATTAAACCCATCGCCCTGTTGCATGTTCTCCGCGCCGCGCAAACCGTCAAAATACCAATCATCGGCATGGGCGGCATTGTGTCGGCGACCGATGCCGTCGAGTTTTTACTTGCCGGAGCCTCCGCTATTGCGGTCGGCACGGCCTCGTTTGTTGATCCGCAAAGCGCGGTCACGATTGCCCACGGCATTGAAGCCTATCTGGTGCAAAATTCTTTCGCCAAAGTCGGCGAAATTGTGGGACTTGTGTGGAAGAAACAACAATAAACCATGCTGCCCCCGCCAAACCCTAACGTTATGCCCTACAAAAACCTTCCCATCGGCGACGACGCCCCCGACGAAGTCAACGCCATCATCGAAATTCCGCGCGGCTCGTCCAACAAATACGAGTTCGACGCGGAACTGGGCGTTTTCAAACTGGATCGCCCGCTCTACTCGCCCCTGTTCTACCCGTTCGACTACGGTTGGATCGCGGGCACGATGAGCGCGGACGGCGACCCCTTAGACGTGCTCGTTATCGGCTCGCACCCGACCTTTCCCGGCTGCCTTGTCAACTGCCGTCCCTTAGGCGTTCTGATGATGCGCGACGAAAAAGGGGCCGACGAGAAAATCTTGGCCCGCGTCGTCCACGACCCGCGCTATCACGGCGTCCGCCGTTTGGCGCACGTTTCCGAGCATATCTTGAAGGAAGTAGAGCACTTCTTTCAGGTCTACAAAACCCTCGAAGAAAAAACCGTCCACATCGGCGAATGGCGCGACGTGGAAGCCGCGCAGGAAATGATCAACCATTGCCGCTTGGTTAAGGATCCGAAAACGGGCGGCTTGTAATGCCGTGCCAACAATAAAGCCCGCCTAAACAGGCGGGCGTTTCTACATCGCTATCTATCTTCTCTCTTTATAAGAAATTCCCTCTTCATAAGAACATGAGGAGTACCAATCTGGTAGTGTTCGGAAACGTACAATTCCAGTGCGAGTTTATCCGCGTCACTCATGGTGTCGGCATAGGAAAGTGTGTCCCCATTCATTGCGAAGACGTGGCAAAGAACTGGTACATATTTTAGTCCATCTTGATTCGCATCCGTCATTGCTTTGATAACGAAGATGCTCATTTTATCCTCCCGCTGCGTTTGGTAGCGTCCATTATAGTAGAGCCAAATAAGCAATAATCTCACAAAATGCCGGACGGTTTCTTCGTCTTTTGCATCGGCCAAAGAAGCCAGCATCGCAGGAACTGGTTTGTGTGGTTCCAGCGAAACATGATAGTCTATCAATTCTTGAATGGTTTGTTTTATGGAATCCATCTCTTTATCTTGATTTGTCCTCACCCTTTGTCCTGCTTTATTTTCACCTACTTCAAAAGGCGGGCGGTGTTTCATAGATCGCGGCCCGGCAAACAAAAACGCGCCGTGATACAATGCGACGGTTCGCGTTTATCTTAACAATCCCCAAACGCGCACGGGTCGAGTGCCGCATTTTTCTTTGTGCCGCTGATCGTCGGCCCAAAGGAAACTCCACTTTTATGACATTCGACGATTTTTCGTTCGCCCCGTCCGTTCGCGCGGGCGTTCTTGCCGCAGGGTACACAACCCCTACGCCCATTCAGGAAAAGGCCCTGCCGCTTGTGCTTGCGGGCCGCGATGTAATGGGTTTGGCACAAACCGGAACCGGTAAAACGGCGGCGTTTGCGCTTCCGATTTTGAACCGCATTGTGTCCGACAAGAAGGCGGGCCGCCGCGTTCGCGCGCTCATTGTCGCGCCGACCCGGGAACTTGCCGAGCAAATCAACGATTCGTTCCTTTCGCTGGGCAAAGAAACCGGCGTTCGCACGGCGACCGTGTACGGGGGCGTGAAAATCAACCCGCAGATTTCCAAACTGCGTGAAGGCGTCGATGTGGTTGTCGCCTGCCCGGGGCGTTTACTCGACCACCTAACGCAGGGCACGATTGATTTAACCCGCCTTGAATTTTTGGTTTTGGACGAAGCCGACCAGATGTTCGACATGGGCTTTTTGCCCGACATCCGAAAGATTTTGAAGCAGTTGCCCCACGACCGGCAAACCCTCTTATTTTCGGCAACCATGCCCGAAGATATCAAGCGACTGTCCGGCGAAGCCCTGCGAAACCCAGAAGTCGTGCAAATCGGGCGCGTATCGGCGGCGCAAACGGTCGCGCACGCTTTGTATCCCGTGCAAAACCATCTGAAAACGGCCCTGCTTTTGGAAATTCTGAAGCACACGGATACCGGAAGCGTGCTTGTTTTCACGCGCACCAAGCACCGCGCCAAGCGCGTCGGCGAGCAAATCGAAAAAGCGGGCTACAAAGCGGCGAGTTTGCAGGGGAATTTGTCGCAGAACCGGCGACAGGCTGCCCTCGACGGCTTCAAAGACGGCACGTTCCAAATTCTGGTTGCGACCGATATTGCGGCCCGTGGCATCGACGTTTCCGGCGTGTCGCACGTTATCAACTACGATATTCCCGACACGACCGAGGCGTACATCCACCGCATCGGGCGTACGGGTCGCGCCGCGCAAACCGGCGACGCTTTTACGCTCGTTGACCGCGAAGACGAAGCGGCGATCCGTGCTATCGAGCGGGCCGTGGGGAAATCCATCCCGCGCCGTGTCATCGACGAATTCGATTATTCGATTGCGGCTCCGGCCCGCGACACCGAGTTCGCCCGCCCGCCGATGCCCCCGCGCAATAATGTGCGCCGCCCGAACCCTCAAAACAACGGCGGCGGGCAAGGCGGTGGAAACTACGGACAAGGCGCACGCGGAGCGGCATCTTCGGGCGCACGTCCTCAGCGGGCGGTTCCCCAGCCCGCGCGCCGCAATATGAATGTGAGCGGCAGCGACAGGGCGGCGTTCCAAACGGCCTCCACCAATACGCCACGCCCCCAATCCCAAAAGCCACCGCGCGGCGGGGCAGAAAAAGCGTAAATCAGTTCGGCCAGCAGCGAGGCGACAAACACGCCCGCCAGCACGACGAACACATTTCCTCTAAAAAAACGGGTAGTTGCCGACCCGGCGGCCCAACCGGCGAGCGTTCGGGACACTAAAAAAGTGCCCAGCGTTTCGCCGGTCAGGGCTGCCATCATCCAGCCGCACACGAAACCGGCGAGTGCCCCCGTTTGTGCGTCGGATACGAGAGCGGCACATAAAGCAAGAGTCAGCAGAAAATCCGGGCTTCCCCCCCAAACCGTCAGGCGAATCGCCCACACGCTTTGCAGGCCGCCAAGCAGGAGCAGCAGAAGCGCGAAGGCGCACACGCCCCACACCGAGGGCGCGCCGGTTTGCGTCGCTTGGCGCGGACTCATGGGCGGATTACTGCGGAATCGGGCCGAGCGGAGGGCGGCGGCGACAGCGCGCTTTTCGGTATTTGTGGAAGCGGAACCGGATCGGACGCGCCTTCGCCGTTTTGCGGGGCGAGCACCAAAACGTCCCGCAAATCGCCCGGGGTCGCGGCGTTGGGCAACACGCGCGCGGTTTTCAAGTAGTGGGTGGAATCTTCGCGCACGTCCACAACGACGCCAATCGGAATGCCGGGCGGAACCACGCCGCCGTAGCCGGACGAAACGACGGTGTCGCCTTTAACCACATCGTCCTCGTGCTTCAAGTCGATGACTTCCAATAGACCGCCGCGCCCGGTTCCCTGCACAATGCCCCCGCTTTTGGTTTTGCCCTTGCGTTTGACGAGCACGCCGACCCCAGATTGCAAATCGGTTAAAAGCAGAACCTGCGACGACACCGGCCCGGCTTCAATCACTTGCCCAACCAGACCCGATGGCGTGCGGACGATACTTTTTTGCCGCACGCCGTGCCGCGTCCCGGCCCCAATCATAATCGTGTCCATGCTCCGCGACGGCAGCCACGCAACGACGGGCACGACAAGTGGCACGTTAGCGTTTGATTTAACCGGGTAATTCAGCAACGCCCGTAGGCGTGCGGTTTCGCTTTCCGCGATTCGCAGGCGCTCGTTTTCGGTTCGTAGGGCGTCGTTTTCGGCTTGCAGGCGCGCGTTTTCCTGCAGTATCACACGGCCCCGAAACAGGCCGTTCCAGTTGGTCGAAAACCAATTTTGCACGCGGCTCCCCGATGATTGAAACGGGTATTCAAGGGAAGCAAGTGGGCCGAAAAAGAAACTGCCGCGCCCCGAAGCGTGCAAGCGGTTTTGCACAATGCCCAACCCAAAACCCAAAACCACAAGAATGCCCAGCACAACGAGCGGCACGGTTCGGGAAGGTTGGTTTGGGCGGCGCATAGACAAATGGTGCGGAAATCGCCCGCGTTAGTTTTCGATCTGGCTGGACGTTAAAAGGGCGTTTCGCAAACCGGGGTATTTTTCGGCTTCTTCCAAAACCGCGCCCGCGCCGAGCGCGACGCACGACAACGGGTCGGCGGCGATATGCACGGGCATAAACGTTTGCGCGGCAATCAAGCGATCCAAACCGCGCAGCAATGCCCCGCCGCCCGCGAGGTGAATGCCAACGTCCATAATGTCGGCGGCAAGTTCGGGCGGTGCGGCCTCGAGGGCGATTTTCACCGATTCGACAATCTGCCCGACCGGCTCGCCGATGGCTTCGCGGATTTCCTGAGACGTGATGGTTGCCGCCCGTGGCAAACCGGAAATGAGGTCGCGGCCTCGCACGATCATTTTCATCTCTTCGGCAAGCGGATAGGCCGAACCGATTTGCAGTTTGACCTCTTCGGCGGTGCGGTCACCGATATACAAATTGTAAGCCCGGCGAATATAAGACGTGACGGCCTCGTCGATTTCGTCCCCGGCAATACGGATGGAGCGCGATGTCACGATGCCAGATAACGAAATCACAGCGACTTCGGTCGTTCCCCCGCCGATGTCCACGATCATCGAGCCGGTTGCATCCGCGACGGGAAGGCCCGCGCCGATTGCCGCCGCCATCGGTTCCTCGATAAGAAAAGCGTCGCGCGCCCCGGCCTTTTTGGTCGCGTCCAATACGGCCCGCTTTTCCACTTCGGTCACGCCCGACGGGATTCCGACCACGACCTGCGGATGCGCCCACGACCGTTTGCGGTTTACCTTTTCGATAAAATAGCGAAGCATTTTTTCGGTCTGGTCAAAATCAGCGATGACGCCGTCTTTGAGGGGCCGAATAGCCACGATATGGGCAGGCGTGCGGCCCAACATGCGCTTGGCCCCTTCGCCAACATCCAGCACCATGCGCGTATTCACATCAAGGGCAACCACGGACGGTTCGCGCAGCAAAATCCCTTTGCCGCGCACATGAATGAGGGTGTTTGCCGTACCCAAATCGATCCCCATGTTTTGGGAAAACCGTCCCATGACATTGTTGAAAAAGCCCATACGCGAACAACTACTTCCGGTCTGCTGGCAAAGGTCGTTTTGAATCCGTCGTTTGCGAAGAAAGCCGCCTTGCCGTGCTTCGGAAAAACCAGACAGCGAAGAAAACGCCGAACTCCATTATAACACAGCACAAACCGTTCCATTATGCCGTGCCGCGCGTAATTTGCCGCTATAACCGCGTTGGCGACGCACTCGTTTCGAGGGTTTGTGTACGGCCCGTGCGAGCCGCGTCTTTGGCGCGTTCCATAATTTCCACGACATGAAGCGCGTGCCGCGCGGGCATCAAAGGACGCGCGCCGGACTGCCGACACTCGGCGAAATGGCGCGTCAGGGCTTGCCCCCATTTCAGTTTTTCGTCGGCCCGCCGGTCGCTTGGCAAGGGGTGCGCGTGCCACGAAACCGGCTTGTCGGCGTCCGGCGCGGCAAACGCGGGTTTTTCGCTGATGAGTTCGATGCCATCGTCGCCGCCGTGATGGTACAGCGCGCCTTCCCATCCGTAAAACTCATACGACGGGCCTTTTTTGTACGGGAAGCAAAACGAGGCGTCAATGGTCGCAAAACAGGCGTCGCCAAAATCGAGCATCAGGGCTAAATTGTCGGGAACCGTGGGATGCAACGTATAAGGCACGAAATCGGGGATGGCGACGTGTTCGATGCGCCGCTCGGCAACACCAATTCCGGCCAGCGCGGACACCGATTTGACCGAACCCAAGCAGTTGGTTAGAATTGTCAGCGCGTACACGCCCATATCGAACAGGGGCGGCATCGGGCCAGCCGTGTCTTCGCGGAAAAAGTTGCCGCTATCGGTCGCCCACATTCCCCGGTTCGCGCCGCCGTGCGACGAATGCGCGCGCACGAATGTCGGCTTGCCCACGGCCCCGGCCCGCACGGTTTCGCGCAGCCATTGGTATTCGGGGTAGACCATGAGAAGCGGGGCCGCCATCAAATGCAGATTTTTGGATTCGGCGAGTTCGCACAAACTTTCCGCTTCGGTTCGCGTCAGCGCGAGCGGTTTTTCGCTGTACACGTGAACGCCCGCGTTCAAACTCGCCCGCACAAACGGCGGATGGGTCGCAACCGGCGTCAAAACGACCACCAAATCCAAGCCGCCCGTTTGGAGCATTTGCTCGTAGTCGGCGTATACTTTGCAGTCCGCGTCGGCAGGCACAAATTCTTGCCGCGCGGCCTCCGCTCGCTCGACGATAATATCGCACAAGGCGACGACAAAAATGTTGCAGGCCGGGTCGTGCATTTGGGGAAGATACGATTTGCGGGCGATGTCACCGCAGCCGATAACACCGACGCGCAACACTTCACTGGGTACGGGGGTATTCATGTAAATTAGTTTCTCGGTTGGTGTGCCCTACCCCTTCTCGCTTGACAAAATAGCGTCACAAACGATACTATGTGTTTTGTGAACACGAACAAATCGCAAGCAGAAACCGTTTCCGCCGACAATCCTGCAACCTACGACCCCAACGTTTTTGAGCGCCCGTCCGTGACCGTGGATACCGTCGCCCTAACGACCCGCGACGGGGCGCTTTGCGTACTGCTCGTTCAGCGCGGCGTGTGGCCCTTTGAAGGCGCGTGGGCCTTGCCGGGCGGGTTTGTGAAAATGGACGAGGATTTGGACGAAGCCGCCCGCCGCGAACTAGGCGAAGAAACCGCAATAGCACATGTTCCGTTTATGGAGCAGTTGTACACGTTCGGCACGCCCGGCAGAGATCCACGCACCCGCGTCATTTCAGTCGCGTATTTGGCCTTGCTTCCCGGCAAGGAAAGCGGTCAGCCTTTGCCCGCCGATCCACACGGCGGAACCGACGCCCGCGAAGCCCGCTGGTGGGAAATCGACGCTTTGCCCCCGCTCGCCTTTGATCACGCCGAAATCGTCCAACTCGCGCTATCGCGCGTTCGGGCGAAACTCGCCTATACGTCGGTCGCCTACGCGCTGTTGCCGCGCGAGTTCACGCTCACCGAACTGCAAACCGTCTACGAAATTATCTTGGCGCGTCCGCAGGACAAGCGCAATTTCCGCAAAAAAATGCTCGCCGTGCCCGACTTGCTCGAAATGGCGGAAGGCCAGCGTCAGGGCGGCGCGCACCGCCCCGCGCAGTTGTACCGTTTCACACAAACCCGCCCCGTTTTCCTCGATTAAAAAATAAAGACATAAAAATGCGGCAAAAAACTTAGCAATAGTTCGTGTTAAATCGACAATATAAGCGGCATAATTAAACGAAAGACAAAGAAAACCGATGTCGATACTTTTTTACAGCGACCGCGAGCAGCCCTACGGGTGCTTTTCCAATTTTTCCAAGCACGGCTTTAACCTTGACGGGCACTACTGGCGCACGAGCGAGCATTATTTTCAGGCGCAAAAATTCCAGCCGGGTTCGACCGCGTATAACCGCGTCCGCGACGCACACAGTCCTAAGCAAGCCGCCGAACTGGGCCGCGACCGCGCGCTGCCGCTCCGCGCCGATTGGGAAACCGTGAAGGAAGACGCCATGCGCCGCGCCCTGCAAGCCAAATTCGCCACCCACGCCGACATTCGCGCTGTCCTTTTGGAAACCGGCGACGAAGACTTGGTGGAAAACGCGCCCGGGGATTATTACTGGGGCGTGGGCAAAGACGGCTCGGGCAAAAACCGTTTGGGCTTTTTGCTCGTCGAACTGCGCGAACAACTGCGCGGCGAAACGGAAGCGAACGGCTAAAGCCATGCCTTTGCAATGGGAATCCTACGAAGCACAAAAACCCGTTTGGCCGCAAACTGAACGGCATATTTTGGCGCAGTTCGATGAGAAAACCATCGTCGTGTATCAAGCGTACAACCCGGCGATTGGACAATTTGCTGCCCAGAACGGATACTTCGGCGACGGCTGGAGTGCGTCGCGCATGAGTTGGATTAAGCCCAATTTCTTGTGGATGATGTTTCGCTGTGGGTGGGCCATGAAAGAAAATCAGGAAACCGTGCTTGCGCTCACGCTTCGCCGCACCGACTGGAAGACGATTTTGGCGCAAGCCGTGCCGTCGTCGTTTGATGCGGCTCGGTTCGCAAGCGAGGCTGAATGGAAGAAGGCGCTTGCCCGTTCGGACGTGCGCTTGCAATGGGATCCCGACCACGGCCCGACGGGTGGAAAACTAAATCGACGCGCCGTTCAGTTGGGATTACGCGGCGACGTTTTGCAATCCTATAGCCGCGAATGGCTTGTCAACGTGGAAGATATTACACCAAAGGTTCGCGCTGAACACGCGCACGTTTTGGCGCGACGCTGGGATGAATTGCAAACGCCCCGAGAGCGAGTGTATCCTATCACGCCGGAGATAGGCCGAATTTTAGGCATGGAAGCCGCTACGTGAAAATCAACTACATTACTGGCGACGCGACCGATCCTCCTACCGAATTGCGGCCTGCCGTTATTGTGCATATCGTAAACGATGCGGGAAAATGGGGGAAAGGATTTGTGCTTGCGGTTTCCGCGCGCTGGCCTGACGCTAAACACCGTTATCAATCGTGGGCGGCAAACAATGGCGACGATGCGGACGCGCCATTTGCGCTCGGCGCGGTGCAGTTCGTTTCGGTAGAGCCTGACCTAACAATAGCAAACCTTGTCGGTCAACAGGGAACTGCGCGGCGTGGCGGCAAACCGCCCATTCGGTACGAGGCCGTGCGAACTGGACTACAAACCGTGCGCGTTCGGGCGAAGGAAAATAACGGGCACGTGTGTATGCCGCGGATTGGGTGCGGGCTTGCCGGGGGAAATTGGGAAATTGTGCGCGGCATTATTGCGGAAGAACTGACGGATTTCGACGTACCCGTGACCGTGTTCGATTTGCCGGGAACGACGAAAAATTAGTGCGAACCTGAAAAGGAGAATGAAAAATAATGATGGTGGAACTTGTTGTGGGCGATGCCTACGGGGCGGCTTTTGAATACGCAAACCGAGATGTGGTGGAGGCGTACAACGACGGGGCGGTCTACCATGTTCGCAAAACCGGCGAGGCACAGCGCGAAGGACGCTACACGGACGACACCCAAATGAGCATCGCCGTCGCGGAGGCGATTTTATCAGGCGAACCGTGGACGCCCGCTTTGCTCGCCGATTGCTTCGTGAACGCTTTTCGGCGCGATCCGCGTAAAGGATACGCGCGGAACTTTCAAGCATTTTTGGAAGCAACAGAAACAGGCGCGCAGTTCTTGGAAACGATTCGACCGGACAGTGACAAAAGCGGGGCCGCAATGCGTGCGATTCCGTGCGGCGTTTTTTCAACCGTTGCGGAGGTTATCGAGAAAACGACATTGCAAGCGAAATTGACGCACGACACACCGGACGGTATCGCCGCCGCGCAGGCAGCGGCGTTGATGAGCCATTACTTTTTGTTCAAGCTCGGCCCGAAATCGGAAGTAGGCGCGTTTCTTGTTACGCACGTTCCCGCCCATCCGTGGAACGAGCCGTGGCAGGGCAAGGTCGGCAGCAAAGGATGGATGAGCGTTTGGGCCGCCGTTTCCGCCGTGACGGCGCACGACACGCTGACCGATATTTTGCGCGCCTGCATCGCGTATGGCGGCGACGTAGACACGGTAGCGACGATTGCACTCGGCGCGGCTGCGTCGTCAAGCGAAGTCAAACACGATTTGCCCGACGCCTTGATTTTCGGTTTGGAAAACGGAACCTATGGCCGCGATTACTTGGCGGGCCTCAACGAAAAACTACTTGCGCGAGTGAAACGATAAAGAAAACGAAACCAATGAACGAAGCGACACAAACCACAACGCTGTACCGTCCGGTCGGGCCGGAAGAATTGGCCTTGATTGAGCAAAGCGGATACACCGTCTTTCCTCCGCGTCTGCCCGAACAGCCAATTTTTTACCCGGTCACAAATCAGGGCTACGCCGAGCAAATCGCCCGCGATTGGAACGTCAAAGCGTCGGGCGCGGGGTTTGTCACGCGCTTTTCGGTTCGCACGGATTTTCTGTCCGCCTACGACGTGCAAATCGTTGGGGCACAAAATCACGCCGAATACTGGATACCCGCGCAGGATTTGCCCGCGTTCAACGCCGCCCTAATCGGCCCGATTGAAGTTATCAAGGAGTATCACGCCGATGCAAACGATCAATGAGCAGGCACGGCTCGACCGCGCTCTTCTATCGCTGGACGGTTTGTCGGTCGGCGATGCGTTCGGCGAGGGCTACTTTGTGAACCCGGACGTTGTAGAAAGTTTAATCGACGGGCGGTATCTGCTCAAACCGCCGTGGCACTGGACGGACGACACGAACATGGCGCTATCGCTCGTCGAGAACTTACGCGAGTTCGGGCGCGTGGAGCAAAACGCGCTGGCCCAAGCGTTCGCCGACCGCTACGACATTTCGCGCGGTTACGGCCCCGCGATGCACGGCCTTTTAGAGAACATTCGCTTGGGCGTTGCGTGGCAAACCGCGACGCACTGGTTGTTTGAGGGGCAAGGCTCGTGGGGCAACGGGGCAGCGATGCGCGTCGCCCCACTCGGCGCGTATTTCGCCGACGACTTACCCGCCGCTACTGAAAATGCCGCCCTATCAGCGGAAGTCACGCACGCCCATCCCGAAGCGACGGCGGGAGCCATCGCGGTTGCGGTTGCCGCCGCGCTCGCCTATCAACTGCGTCAAAGCGACACCACGCCGCCAACGCGCGCCGATTTCATCGACGCCGTGCTGCCGCACCTTCCCGATTCGCTCGTGCGCGCCAAGTGCATTCAAGCCCGCGACTTGACGCCCGGCTGCTCGGTTCGCCTCGCGGTTTCCGCCCTCGGCAACGGAACCGGCGTGTCCGCGCAGGATACCGTCCCGTTTTGCCTGTGGTGCGCGGGCGAAAAACTGAACCACTACGAAGAAGCCCTGTGGCTCACGGTCGCTGGTTTGGGCGACCGCGACACGACCTGCGCGATTGTCGGCGGCATCGTGTCCCTGTTTGCCGGGCGCGAAAGCATACCCAATTACTTCCTGTCCGCCCGCGAACCGCTGCCGGATTGGTTTGACAAAGGCGAATCCGAAAGTGCAAATTGAGTTTGTCGAATTTCAATCGGCAATCAATCACATTTTGACAACCCCGATTTGTACGCAGTGTTGGCTTGGATATGCCGACGTAATGTTTCTGGGTTTCGGCGAATTGACGATAGTGGAAGAACCCGCCAACACCCGCTACCCTAATCGGCATCCACAACCCGAATACGAATTGAACACGGACTATTGTGACTGGGAAGTAACTGTTTGCGGCGAATCGGTCGGCAGTTCCTACGACGACCCGGAGGCAAAAGCCGGGGCGCAGGCACTCGTTGGAAAGCGTTTGCTGCGGTGGGAGTGTCTCACGTCCGGCCAAGCGTTTTTTGAATTTGATGAAAACACGTTGCTCACACTAACACCGTATGAGGATCCCGACAAAGAACGCGACGAAGTGTGGGACGTGCGTGGAAACGACGGCTGGTACACGTTCATCTGCGGGAACGGCAAGACCTACCGTGTGCCACCCGACACGTTGCTTCGGGACTGGACTGCGTAGCCCAGCAGAACACGGCAGGACATAATAATCCACGTGGCGAAACAAAACCGCAAAGCGTTTTGGAGTTTTCCCATGCCCGACCTGCTCGTCCCCCTATACAAACTGCCGCCCGACGACGAAAAATTAGCCGCTTTGCGCGATGCGGGAATTGTCGTGCGCCGCGCGTTTCCGTTTGATTTGTCGCGGACACGCCGCTTTATCATTCGCCACTTTTCCGAAGGCTGGGCCGACGAAGCGCAGGCCGGGTTCGCCCGCTCCCCCATCACGACCTTTATCGCCGTGCATGAAAAGCGCGTCGTCGGGTTCGCATCCGTGGAAGCGACGGCCAAAGGTTTTTTTGGCCCGACCGGCGTAGACCCCGCGCATCGTAACAAAGGCATCGGCGCGGGCTTGCTTCTCGCGTCCCTCCACGAACTCAAAAATCAAGGCTACGGCTACGGCATCATAGGATCAGCAGGGCCGGTGGATTTTTACGTCAAAGCCGTGAACGCCATCGTTATCCCCGACTCGTCCCCCGGCATTTACCGCGATATGCTCGGCTTAGACGGGCAGGAACCTGCGAAGGGATAACTCTCAAACCATCCAATCTTCATGCGCGACGCCGATTTGGTCAAAATGCCGTGCGTTTCGCGTAATGACAATCCAGCCAAGGGAAGCAGCGATAGCGGCGATTTTGCAATCTTGTTTGCCGACCCGCAGAACGGAAGCAGGATACGTCTGATAGATCGCTAACGCCGCTTCGTCAAACGGCGCGACTTGAAACTGGGTGGCTTGTTCAACCGTGCGATGCAGCAAATCGTAACTTTCCGATAACCCTTTTTGGTTCTTGGCCTGCTCGCACTTGCGCACGTAATCAAGCCTCCCGCGCAAGTTTTCCTCTATCGTCACGATGATGACAAAAAGTTCCGATGGCGGCATTTCTAAAATACGCCGCGCCAAAACAAGGTTCTTTCCCGCAAGGGCAACCGACTGGGTATCGGTGTCAAACAAGAACATTGTCTAAACAGGTTGCTTTTTGCGCGCTTCTTCGACCTCTAACTGCGCGTTGAATTCTTCTTGATCTTTGCGCTGGTTTTCCGCCATAATCGCCATGTACTCGTCCCATGTCGGGTCGTTTTTCATGCTTCCAATTAAATGCGCCCACGGATGTGCGGCTGTGTTTTCATGCGCTCCCACGCCGTTCGTTCCGTTGCCATTGTGTCGGTGATTGGTTTTCGCTGCGTCCGCACTGCTTGGGCCGGGCGCCGCGGCTTGTGTTTCGGTTTTCCCCATTGTTTTTCTCCTGTTTCTTGTTTTACATTACGGGGAGCGGGCGAAACTTCATGGACTGGACGGAGATTTGCCGGGCGAGCATTCCGGCGACATCGCGGAAGATTTTGGCCTGTGGACTGTTGGGCTGACCTATGAGGACGGGTTCGCCGTCGTCGCCGCCTTTGCGGGTGGGAATGTCTAAGGGAATTTCGCCCAAAAACGGAACTTTGAGTTCCTCGGCGGCTTCCTGACCACCGCCGTGCCCGAAAATATGGTACGTTTTGCCCGTGTCCGGCGCGATGAAATAACTCATGTTTTCAATTACGCCCAAAATCGGGACGTTGAGTTTTTGAAACGCGCGCAGCGATTTGACGGCGATACTCGCGGCTACGTCTTGCGGCGTCATCACAATAACGGCCCCGGACAGCGGGATGGCGTCAGCGAGCGACATGGTGACGTCGCCGGTTCCCGGTGGCAGGTCAACCAAGAGATAGTCCAGTTCGCCCCATTCCACGTCGCCTAAAAACTGGTTGATAACCTTGCCCAGCATCGGGCCACGCCACACGACCGGTTGGCCCGGCTCCAGCAAGAAGCCCATCGAAACGCAGGAGACGCCGTACCGCTCCAGCGGGACGATGCGGGCCTGCACGTTGCCATCGGGCATACGGACGGCGGTTTGTTCCAGCGTTTCGTCTTCCAAACCCATCAAAATCGGGACGGTCGGGCCGTACACGTCGGCGTCCATCAAGCCGACCCGCGCCCCCGCTTGGGCGAGCGCGACCGCCAAATTCGCGGCAACCGTCGATTTACCCACGCCGCCTTTACCCGACGCAACCGCGATGACGTGCTTGACGTTCGGCACGACTTTCCCGCCCAGCGGCCTACGCGCGACCACGCGCGAGGTCATGTCGATTTTTAGGTTCGTCACGCCCGGCACGGACAGAACGGCTTGGCGGCAGTCGGCCTCGATTTGTGCTTTGAGCGGACACGCGGGTGTCGTGAGTTCGACTTGGAAGGCGACGTTCCCTTCGCAGATTTTCACGGCTTTAATCATGCCGAGCGACACCAAATCTTTGCGCAGATCGGGGTCGTAGACGCTACGCAAAGCGTTCAAAACGTCGGCTTCGGTTACATCGGGGAGTGCGTTTGCAAGGGCGACAGCGGGGGCCGGTTCGGCGTCAATTAACATAAATCGGTTGAACTTTCCGATTAAATTGTATCGCCGATTGGGTGTGATTAACCGTGACAACCGTCACGGCGTCGGGTTATTTTGTTTCGGTTGGAACCGCAACGGCGGCTTTCGCGCGGCGTTTGCGGGGGCGCGCCGCTACTGCCGTGCCCGGCGGCGGGAGAACCAACGTGGGCAACGGGGCAGGCGGAACGGCGGGGAGCAGCGTGTAATCCGGCCCGGCAAGGGCGCGGCCTAAAAGGAGCACGTCGCGCAGGCGCACAATTTCGGCCTCGATGTCAATGGTTTCTACGTCGCGGCGATCCAAATGGCCCAAAACCCGCTCGGCAAGGCGAATGGCCCCGACCGCTAACAGTTCGTTTTGGTAGTCTACGCTCACGCGGTAGCGGCCCCGGGGATCGACGTGCCAATTCCATTCGGTTTCGCCCCGGAGCACGTCGGTGGGTTCCTGCTGCGCTTGGAGCTGCAATTCGATAATGATGTGCTCGAACAGATGGGCGATTTCGGTTTCGCGGCATTCCTGACAAAACGTGTTGCCGCTGTCATTGTGGCAGGTATGGCGGCGCATTCGCGGAAGCAAACGGAACAAATGGCGCGGCAGCTGCGGAACTTGCGAGGTTAAAAACCGGTCGGGGTCGGCCATTTCAACGACCAGTTGTATTCGATGCACGTCGGGGCGAATGCAAATCTCCAACACACGTAACATGAAACACCGAATCCTTTGGCGCGCAGCGAGTAACGTTAAAAGTCCAAACCGAATGTCAGGAAGAAGCGAACGAAAACGTTTACAGTGTAGCACATCGCGCCCGCGATATGCTACACGCAAAATTAGCGTCGGTTATGAGGTTGGATCCATCGCAGAAGGCGTTCCGGCGTCTTCCGTGGGTACGGCGTGCGTACCGACCGTCATCTCGACACGCGCGCCGCCCAATCCCGCCAGCGTTTCTGCCGCTTCGGCATCGGCGGGCGTTTTGTAGCGGATGGATTTTTCCGCCCGCACCGTGGTTCCCTGCGGATCGGTTTTGTAAAAGGTTAAGCGGTCGCTCATCAGTTCCACGAGCTGCAAACCGTAGCCGCCGATGCGGTCGGGCTGCCCCATGAAATCGGCCCGCTCAGAGCCGACCGGCGCGACATCGGCGATATGAAACCCTTCCCCTTTGTCCTGCACGGTCACGACGATTTTTTCCGCGTAGTATTCCAAAACGACGGCGAAACGATGGTCGGTGGAATGGGCGTGGCGCACGACGTTCGCGCACAACTCGCCGACAACGAGTTCAATCTCGTCTACGTCTTGATCGTCCGTGTGGAGATGCTCCAAGAGCGTCCGGCCCAATAGGCGGGTAATCCGTAGGTACGACTGTTCCTCCGGTAAATCCAGCGTGAGTTTGAGTATCATATTTTCCGTTGGGCCTTGCGGGGCGGCGGTATTTTCATAGTTGTTTTGCATTTGCACGGGATGAACCGCTCACCTTCTGATTTGATTTGTTCCCTTTTCCCGACCCGTTGACACGCGGTGGCGCGCGCAAGTTGACACGCATTTTGCCCCGGCGTACAATCCGGTATGCGGTTTCCTTCCCTTCCCGGCGCGTTTCGGTTTCTTTTTGCCCTTTTGCTGCTTCTTGTCGCGCCGCATTTCGCGTCGGCGCAAAGACTGGCAAAAAACGATGACGGAACCGTCACCATCGTGGTTGGCGGTGCGAACCCGCGCTGGGGAATCCCCGACCGCAACGCGACGTCCCCCGCCGAGCGCGCCCGCCGCACCGTTTTTGACGCCTTTTCACACAAATACCCGAACATAAAACTGGCCCGGTATTCGTCGCTCGCCTTGCAAGGCCCCGCCGCTGAGTCGGGAATCTTGATGGCCTTTGCGGGCGGCGCTGCCCCCGACATCGTGTATGTCAATTTTCGGCAACTTCGCAACTACGTCGGTCAGGGCTTTTTGCGTCCCTTGAACGATTTGATGGCGCAGGACCCGGACGCGATGGAGCGCGTACAGCCCGCCATCAAAAAAGAACTGGATGTAGACGGGCAGTTTTATTCGGTTCCCTACGCCCAGTACGTGCAGGCTCTGTATTATCGCAAAGATTTGTTCCGCGCCGCCGGGCTGAACCCCAACCGCCCGCCCGCGAACTGGGACGAATTTTACGCCGATTGCCAAGCGCTCACCGATCAGGAAAAAGGCCAGTGGGGTTTCGAGTTTGAAACCGGCGAGGAGGCCTACTACTGGATTAACTTTTTGTGGTCGGCGGGCGGCGACATCGCGCGGGAAAAACCCAACGGCGACTATACGGCGGTGTTCAACTCGCCCGAAGGTAAAGAGGCCCTCGACTATTACCGAAAACTCATGCTCGCGCCGTGGACGGACAAAAACGGCAAAACGTGGAAGGGCGTCTCAACGCGCACATCGACGCGGCGGCAGGATATTGTCAGCGGCAAGGTTGGAATGTGGTTCGCGTATCAAAGCGACGACATCGCCAACATGAACCAGTTCGAGCTGAACCCATCCTTAATCGGTATTGCGCCGATGCCCAAAGGCCCGTCAGGTAAAACCGCCAACGAAATGAACGCCGCGATGTGGGGCATCAACAGCGCGGTCAAAGACCCGGCCAAAGTTGCGGCCTGCTGGACGTTTCTGCGTTTTATGGCAAGCGAAGAGGCCGCGCAAATCCGCACCCGCGCGTATGTCGAGAACGGTTTGGGCCAGTTAGTCAACCCGTCGGAGTTGCACAAATGGGGTTTCGACGAATACATCACCGCTGCGCAAAAACCGTGGATGAAAACCAACCGCGACCTGTTCAAAACCGGCAAACCCGAACCAAACGGCCCGAACATGGCCTTCATATACAAATTGGTCAACGAACCGCTGGATCGCGCCCTTTTGTACCCCGACCTATCGTCGCAGCAAATTCTGGACGAGGCCGTATACAAAACCAACACGAAACTCCTTAATTACACGCCACCGGCGGTAATGGCACGGAAGCGACTTATCGCGTGGTCAATTGTCGCCGTTTTGGGCGGCGTGTTGGCGTTTTTCGGGACGCGCCTTATCGTCACGACCGTTCGTATCACCCGCTTGCGCCGCGCGAACGCCCAAGGCGCAACTACGCCCGCCTTGCCGTTACGAACGCATTTGACGGCGTGGGCGTTTATGGCTCCCGCTGTCGGTTCGGTCGCGCTGTGGGCGTATGTGCCCCTTGCGCGCGGTATGGTGATGGCCTTTCAAGACTACCGCGTTTTGGGCAACAGCCGCTTCATCGGCATGGACAACTTTATTGAAGCCGTCGGGCAGGACACCTTTTGGCGCGGCGTTTTTAATTCATTTGGTTTTACGGCTTATTTGCTGCTGCTCGGCTTCTTTTTACCCATCGGTATTGCCCTGCTCCTTCACGAAATCCCGCGCGGCAAGGTCTTGTTCCGCATCTTGTACTATTTGCCTGCCGTCACGACGAGCGTGGTCGTCGCCATGCTGTTCAAGCAGTTTTGGGATCCCACGCCGCACGGGCTTGCCAACTCGGTTCTGGGAGCGCTGCACCTGCCCAACGATCACAAATGGCTGCAAGACCCGAGCGAGGCCATGTTCGCCGTCGTCGTGCCGCTCGTTTGGGCCAGCGCGGGGCCGGGCTGTATTATCTACCTCGCCGCCCTGCAAGGCATCCCCGACGAAATGTACGAGGCCGCCGATTTGGACGGGGCGAGTTTTTGGACGAAGATTTTCCGCATCACGATTCCTACCTTGTCGCCCCTTATCCTAATCAACCTCGTCGGCGCGACCATCGCCGCCTTCAAAATCATGGAGCCGGTTCTCGTCCAAACGGGCGGCGGGCCGGATTATCGCACGCACACCGTCGGCTTGGAAGTGTGGCAAAACGCCTTTATCTACCTAAAATTCGGCTACGCGACGGCGGCGGCATGGCTCATGGGCATGGTATTAATCAGCCTAACCGTGTACCAACTCCGCGTGCTGCAAAACGTTCGGTATTCGGCGGGAAGCCGTTCGTAACGCGAAACTATTTCAGCAACTCCATTAACTGCGTAAACCGGTCAGAGTCCGACGCTTCGTACAAATGAAAGCGGGCTTCGGCTTCGACCGGAACCAAATCTATGATGCGGGCCGTCATCAGCGACCCGTTTTGCATCGCCGCGATCCGCTCGCGCTCGAACAACGCGGGTTGCTTGCGCTTTGATTGCTTTTCGGCCCACGCCTCGAATGCAGTTTGCAGTTCGTTTACCTGCGCTTCGGAAAGCCCGTCGCCCTTCCGCGCAACCGGCTCCACATGAGCGACGGGAAGGAACGGGCCGTTTTGGCGCTTGGTAATTCGCACCAGCGTTTTGCCGCGCAGCCGCAAAACCCACGGGTCATCGTTTGTTTGGGACATTCCCGCCGTGGTGCAAACGGTCGCAAGCGTTGGTATGGTGTCGCTGGGTGCAACCGCGATTTCCACGCGCCCGTCCCGATTGACGAGCGATGCGTCGTCCGCGTCAATGGCTTCGTAGAGTTCGTTTGTCAACGTGACGCGCGTTAAACCGCCGGGTAAAAGGTATTCGTTTTCCACGACCATCAACGGGTACGTTTTTTCCAGCGGCGCTTTGGTGTTAAATCCGGGTGGATCGTCCGCGCCGATGCCCTATGTGCCCTTCGGCGGGTCACTTTTAACGGGCAGCAGATCCGGCGGGGCGAGCGATTCGGCAATATGGAGTGGTGTTTTCACGGGCGAAAAACACACCACGTAATCGGGAAGCGAATCGTCGTCGCGCTCGATGGGATGGACTTTGACGCGGTAATCCCCGTTCGGAATTTCCACCCATTGCGATTTGGGCGCGCGGCTCATGCTGCGGCCTTCGTCGGAGGGTAGATAGTCCCCGTTGTCCACGAAAACTTTCTCGTGACGCACGGTGAAACCCCATTCCCACGAGCCGGTTTGCGCGTCGCGCTCCGCTTTGGTTAAATCGCCGTCGGTCAAACGCAACTGGTAGCCGCAATCGCTGCCGGTGCGAAATGCGATAAGATTTCCCGCCTTGAACTCTTTGCCGCACGCGAAGTCGTAGGCGTGCCAATCGAGCGGATCGTTTTTTCGGTACGTCAAATCGTCGGGATGAAAAATAAAAAACGAGGCGACATCGGTTCCGATGTCAACGGTTTGGTTGAAGCCCATAGCGTTTGCCCTTCGCGGGCTTTGTACCCTATGGTAAATGCACCATAACACGTGCCGCGTTGCCTTCTTCGCAGTGCCAAGACCGAACGCGCTCGAAAAACGGAATGTCGGGCGGTGCGGCAAGCATCGTATTAATGGCTTGAACGCCTTGATAGACGGATGTTAAGCCAGCATCAACGGCCAAATCATAGGGCGCGTGCGCATGAACTGTGTCAAAATGCGAACGAGCATAGCCGACGCGCCGGTCGCCGCGCGCGGCTTCGCGGCGTTCCGCTTCTTCGAGCGAGCAATAGACACCAACACAATAAGCGTCCAACTCGGTAAAGGCCGCTGCCATATCCCGAAGCCATGCAGTTTCCAGCCAGCCGCCCACGGCAATGACATTGGAACCGGTTTTAGCAATCGCCGCAATACACGCAAAATATCCGGCGAGCCACTGCGTCAGCCGAGCCTCCGCCGTCCACGACGAATGCGGCTTTTCTTCGAGTGTGGGCTGCCACCACTGCGTCCGTTCCGAGGTTGCCTGCATTCGCGTGATGTCGTCGGCCTCCAAAACCCACCAGTGTTCGTCCAGTGCGCGCTGTAGTGCCGTTGCAAGCGTGCTTTTCCCTGCGCTGGATGCCCCTTGCAGGACTATAACTTTTCCCGCGCTCACGGTTTACCATTCGGTGGGTGCGTGTGAAGTTCTTTCGCGGCATGCCATTCGTGTTCGATGTTCCGCATCAGCAGGGCGTGGTCGAAAACGACACTGCCTTTAGGGAATTGCGCTTCATCGTCGTAATAGCTGGACGAAACGGACGAAATATCGAGCGGCTCCATTTTCCATGTTTTCGTTTGGAGGAGTAGGCCATCCAGTGTGTCGGAATCGTGGCGCACGGAATAGCCCAAACTGCCGCCCTCGAAAAACGCCGACGCAGATGCAAGCGACGCGAAGCACGACGTTTCGGGGAGCGTTGTGCCGACCGCGCCGTTTACGCGCACTTCGACTTCGCCATCACGGGAGCGCATTTGGAATTCAATCTTGTCGTCGGTTTCGCAAATGCGAAAATCCGCCAAATGGTGCTGACCGGGAAAGATGCGTCCACCGACCAAATGGTTGACAACCGAACCAGTATCGCGGCGCGGAATAAACACGCCCTCTTTTGGCTGCCCGTTTTCGTCGTTCCATTCCACGGCGATCCGATGGGCCGCGCTTTCGCTGGACAAGCCCACCTTCGGCGCGACGCCAAGCGGGCGAATGGCTTCCAAGCGGATTAAACAAATTCCGACAATCGCGTGCCCGTCATGCAATTTCGGGCGAAACGGCGCGGGCAGTTTTGCTTGAATGACGCGAGGATCGGCGCGAAAGTTGACCAAAATACGCCGCGCGATAGTGC
>CAXTBP010000059.1:0-28701 GCA_964241985.1 uncultured Armatimonadaceae bacterium
ACCTACACCTACGACGACGGCGTGCCCCTGCTTTGCACCACGAGCGGCGAAAACGGCGTCAAGTTTACGGGCGAGGACGGCAAGTGGATTTTCGTCAGCCGGGAAAAAATCGCGGCAAGCGATCAAAAACTCTTGGACGAACCCCTTCCCGAAAACGCCGTCAAGTTGTACGCCTCCAACAACCACGCCGGGAACTGGGTGGACTGCATCCGCTCCCGCGCTATGCCCGTGTGCGACGTGGAAATCGGCCATCGCTCGGCGAGCGTGTGCCATCTGGGCAACTTGTCCTTGCGCCTCAACAAGCCGCTGGACTGGAACCCGCAAACCGAAACGTTCAAGCAGTCCGACGCCAACGCGATGCGCTCCCGCCCGATGCGCGGCGGCTGGCAGATTTAGGAATTCAAACTGCCAATTTGAATTCTCTCTTTATGTAACGCGGGCTTATGGTATAAAGTTTGCATGAACAACCTGCCGCCCTTTTTCTCGTCTTTTTCTGCCTCTTCCTTGCCGCGCGCGACCAGCGGCGGCGGCATGGGCACGGCGGTTTTGGAGGAGCGCACGTCGGCGGTTTTGGAAGAATTGCGCTTGGACGAATCGGCGGGCATTTCGCTACTCCCGATGCCGGATTTCATCGAGAAAAGCGACCGGGAACCGTTTCGTTATTGCTTGAACACGTCCACGCTCAAAGGGCACAACTTGACGCTGCCCGAACTCGTCGATGTCGCTGCCGGGGCCGGATACGAGGCGATTGAGCCGTGGGTCGGCGAGATCGAAAAATGGGCCGCCGAGGGCGGCGATTTGCGCGGGCTGCGCTCAAAAATCGCCGATTTAGGCTTGACCGTCGAAGGCGGCATCGGCTTCTTCGAGTGGATCGTGGACGACGACGCCCGCCGCAAACAGGGCATGGACGACGCCAAGAAAAGTATGGGCCTCCTTGCGCGCCTCGGAGGCAAGCGCGTCGCCGCGCCGCCGTGGGGAGCGCATCAGGTCGGAAGCCCGAAAGTGAATCTGCTTGCCGCCGCCGATAGATACCGCGAACTGCTCGTCATGGGCGAGCAAACCGGTGTCGTGCCACAAATGGAGATGTGGGGCTTTTCCGAAAACGTCAATAAATTATCGGAAGCCACGCTGATTGCGACCGAAGCCGGACACCCGGACGCCAACATTTTGGCCGACGTATACCATTTGTACAAAGGCGGCTCGCCGCTTCCCGGTTTGCGCTTGATGAGCGGGGACGCTTTCCCGTTATTTCACGTCAACGATTATCCCGCCATTTCGCCCAAAGAAATCACCGATAAAGACCGCGTGTTTCCCGGTGACGGTGTGGCTCCCCTGACGACCATTTTCCGTACCCTGCGCGACATCGGCTTTACCGGTGTTTTGTCGCTCGAACTGTTCAACGAAACCTATTACGCGCAAGACCCGCTTTCGGTTGCCCGCGAAGGCTTGGATAAACTGCGCGAAGCGGTGCAAAAAAGTTTTTCGTAAACGAGCGGCTTATCCATAAAAAACGCCCCGCGATTTGCGGGGCGTTTGTGCTTTTACTGCGATGGCGGCGTGGGCCAAAACGGGTTGTCACGGCCCGCTTTCCACAGTTCAGACAGCGCCGACGATTTGACGTGTCCGTCGCCGTACAGGAAGTTGGAGCGGTCGGTGTGGCGGGTCAAAGCCAAGTCCTCGGCGGCTTTCGCGGTTGGGTCGGGCGCGGCGGTCGGCGGCCATACTTTGGGCGACGTTCCCTGCCATGTCCACCAATAGAACATCCACCACGTTTTCGGGTCTCGGGTCTGGTTGTTGCGCTCGGCAAGCAGCAGCCAGTTTGCGGGGCGCGTCAAAACGGCCTCGCGCAGTTCGTATTCCGACCAACCGTTCACGGTGTATGAAGAAACGTATTCTTTTTTGCCGGTCAAATCCGGGTTTAGCGGATCCGCTGGTGCATTCGACGGGTCGGACGGGCAGCGCAAAACGCCGTAGTTTTTGACATACGGTTGAAGGACGATATGCCAATCGCGTTCGGGCGGGCCGTTGGCGTCCGGGGTTTCTGGATCGGGCGGCATTCCCGTGATTTTTGCCTTGTCGTTGTCGCAGGTCGGATACTGCCCGTCGAAGTCCGACAAATACTGCGTAAAGGCCAGCCCAACTTGTTTTATGTTCGACAAACACGCAGCCTGCCGTCCCTTTTCGCGGGCCTGCGCGAACACGGGAAACAAAATCGCGGCGAGTAACGCGATTATTCCGATAACGACGATTAGTTCAATGAGCGTGAATGCCGCCGTTTTTGTTTGCTTTTTTTGCAATTGGTGCATAGTTTTTCCTTGCGTGGTTTGATGCGTCGCGCCGCGAAAAATGCGGGCGCGAATCGTTGGCGAGCGGTTAAACTAAGCAAGGTGGAGCGCGGGAAGGTGCGTGATGCCGAGGTGGCGCACGGGATGCGGCGGGCCTAAAGGCGATGGACTCTACGCAAAGGGCAAAAAGTGTCGGTCTGGCAACGGAAGGCGCGGGCGCAAGTGACGCAAAGGTTGGCGCATCAACGGAAGGCATAACAATCGGCGCGCTCGATTTTGTGTCCTGTTGCACAACCGCGCAACACGGTTCGTTCGAGAACGCCTTTTTGTTTTCGCTCGCCGACACCGATGCGCTTTGTTTTTCGTCGCGGCAGCAAACGCAGTGCCCTTGCCCATTCAGCGGTTCGGAAAATACAACACCGGTATCGCGGCACAAGAGACGCGGCGTGTTTGGCCCCGTTGCCATCGTCAATGCGAAGGCAAGCAGAATGAACAGGAACACGGTCGCGAAACGCTTCATTACGCGCATGATACCACCGGCGGCGGGCAAGCAGGTTTGTCGGCGGGCTTGAGGCGCGCCTCACCGAACGGGCACACGTCCAAAACGACGCACCGCTGACACGCGGGGTTAAAGTGAAAGCAGCATTTTTGCCCGTGCAGCATCAGAACTTCGTGGTTATCGTACACTTTTTGCGCGTCCCATTCGGGCGGCAGTTGCGCCTCCAGCAAAGCGTGGGCGGGGCCGACATCGACATTTGCGGGAATCAATCCCAAACGCTGCGCGACCCGGTGGTGGTGGCTGTCCACGGGAAGCGCGGGCATCCGCAATCGTGAAAAAACCAAAACGGCGGCGCTCGTTTTTGGGCCGACTCCGGGCAACTGTTCCAGCCACGCCCGCGCCTCTTTTACGCCCATGCCTTCCAAAAAATCCAGCGACAAATCGCCGTTTCGCAGTTCGGTCAGTTTTTGCAAAACCGCCTGCAAGCGCGGGGCCTTTTGTTCGGGCCACGTGCACGCCGAAATGGCTTCCTCGACTTCCTCAGTTGGCGCATCGCGCACCGCCGCCCAGTCGCCGTTCCATTTGTCGCGCAATGTGCGAAACGCGCGCCCCGAATCGGCGTTTTTCGTTCGGTGCGACAAAAGCGACGACACGAGTTCCGACAGTGGATCCAAACTATGAAAGTACGGAATGGGACAGCCGTATTCCACACACAATCGGTCGTTGATGAGAAGCGCGAACGCCTTTTCTTCGGGCGTCGCGGAAACGGCACGGGGCATAAGCGAAAAATCTTTCCGCTTATTTTTTACCCGTTTTGCTTGGTTTTACCGGCGCGGCCCGCGTAGTGCTTGCACTGACGGCGGCTTTGGTGTCTTTGGCCCGCATTTGGGCAAGGGCGTCTTTTTGCGTTTTGCCGATTTCGGCGAGTTTTTCGTCCCAGCCTTTGCGGTACGGGCGCAGGGTTTCGACAAGCGCTTCGGCAATCGCCAAATTACGGAACCATTTGTGATCGGCGGGCACGACGAACCACGGCGTATTGGACTTGGAGCATTTGCTCACGGCATCGTTGTAGGCGTCCGTGTAGTTGTCCCAATAATTGCGCTCTTCCCAATCGCCCACATTGAGTTTCCACGCTTTGTTCGGGTCTTCTTCGCGGGCCAGCAAACGCGCTTTTTGCTCGTCCTTGCTGATGTGCAAACAGAATTTGACGACGATAATTCCGGCATCCGTCAGTAATTCTTCCCATTCGTTGATGCGGTCGTAGCGCGCTTTCCACACTTTTTCGGGCACTAATTTGTGGACGCGGGCGACCAAAACGTCCTCGTAATGCGAGCGGTTGAACCACGTCACTTGGCTCCGCCCCGGCGCTTCTTTATGGACGCGCCACAAAAAATCATGCGATGCTTCGAGCGCCGTCGGCACTTTGAACGAGGCGACATTGGTTCCGACCGAGTTCATGCAGCCCGCGACATCGCGGAGCGTCCCGTCTTTCCCCGCCGTGTCGCGCCCCTGCAAAACGACAAGCAAGCCGTTTTGCCTGGATGCGTACAACAGTTCCTGCAAGTCTTCCAATTCCTTGCACAGCGGCGCGAGGCGCACTTTGCCCTCGTCTTTGGTCATGCCGCCGTCGGTGTCGGTGGGAATATCGCGCAGGTTTATTTTCTCCGGCTTGTCAAAGCGATGGGCCAGCATACAGGTTCTCTTTCGGGCGTCGTTTATTCTCGCCGATTTTATTTCTGCCGGAAAAATTTTCGGTTTGGCTGTGGCAGTTTGGGCAAAGGAGGGTTAAATTCTCTAAACGGTTGTCGTTGCCGTCACCGTTTATATGGTGCAGATTCAGCGAAATCGGTTTGCCGCGCCATTCGGTTAAGCCGCATTCGTAGCACCTATCCTCAACCAGTCCCGCTTGAAGCAAGCGCCGTTTCAGGTGGGTGCGCGGTGTTTGCGGCCTATCGGGAACCAGTAAAACCTCCATCGGCATAGCCCGGGCACGCGATATGATTGCACCCCGCTTGACCGCATCGCTCCACGCGGCATCGCTAAATCCGAATCGCTCACGGCAAGCAATGCGACTGTTACCGGCGTCATAAAACTTTTGTATTTCCGGCCAATCATAGATACTTCCCGATTTAGCAAGCCCCATCTTTTTCGCCTGATGGTTGATGCTCGATTTGGAGCATTGCAAAAGGTTCACGATGTCATTGTACGACAAGCCCTCAGTGAGCAGGCGACGAATTTCATCCCCTATGTTTTTCGGCCTCATACAACCATTGTAAAACAAAACCCCGCCTTCCGTAAAGAAAGCGGGGAATTTTAATCGAACTTCCCGAGTAAGGACTCGAACCTCAATTACCTCAGCCAGAGTGAGGCGTGTTGCCATTACACCATTCGGGAATAACTATCAATATATGTTAATTACATAACAGCAATTGAATGGTAACGTGCTATTTTATCGCCCCCCGCCAAATATGTCAAACGATTTCGGGAGCGTTCGATTCCGCTTGACACCAACCTGCGAACGCGGTTACAATAGTTTTCGTTCGGTACGCCGAATACCAATGTTCACGAAGGGATAGCAGGTACTCGCTATTCCTTTTATTTTGTGTGGGGCGTTTCGTCGCTCCGCGCAACCTAACTTTTAAGGACGGAAACCATCAGCGATATGGGCGCGGTAGTTGTTGTCGGAACGCACTGGGGCGACGAGGCCAAAGGCAAATTCGTTGACCTCATCGGGCAGGACGCCGATGTCGTGATCCGCTACGGCGGCGGCCCGAACGCCGGGCACACGGTAATCGTGGGCGAGAACACCTACAAGTTCCACCTGATTCCGTCGGGCATTCTCAATCCGCGCGCGTTGTGTATTATGGCCGACGGCATGGCCCTCGACCCCGAAGTCGTGTGGCGCGAAATTTCCGAATTGCAGTCGCGCGGCGTATCGACAAGCAACCTGCGGATCTCGCAAAACGCGCACGTCATTCTTCCCTACCATAAACAGTTAGACGCCCTCGAAGAAGCCGCCAAAGGCGAGGCTGCCATCGGCACGACCGGGCGCGGGGTCGGGCCGTGCTATCAAGACAAGGCGGCGCGTGTCGGCATCCGCATGGGCGATTTAGCGCGTGGGGCCGACCATTTGCGCGAAAAACTGCAAGCCGTTTTGCCGTACAAAAACGCTTTGCTAACCAAACTTTACGATGCGCCGCCCGTGAACTTAGACGCTCTTATTGCCGAACTCGCGCCGCTTGCGGAAAAACTGGCCCCGTTTGTCGCCGATACGACCAAACTTGCGGGCGACGCTTTGCAAAGCGGCAAACGACTTTTGTTTGAAGGGGCGCAGGCAACGCTCCTTGACATCGACGGCGGAACGTACCCGTATGTTACGTCGTCGCACCCCATCAGTGGCGGCGCATGTATCGGCACGGGCATTCCCCCAACCGCCATCGGCGAAGTGCTGGGAGTCGTCAAGGCCTACACGACGCGCGTCGGGGCGGGAACCTTTCCGACCGAACTTTTAGACGCAACCGGCGAGCGCATCCGCGAGCGCGGACACGAATACGGAACCACGACGGGCAGGCCGCGCCGGTGCGGCTGGCTCGATACGGTCGCCCTCCGCTATTCCGTGCGCGTCAACGGCATCACCGGCATTTGCGTCGGGCATTTGGATGTTTTGGCGGGTATGGATACCGTGCGAATTTGCACGGGCTACATCAAAAACGGAACCCTCTTGACCAATTTCCCCGCAGGCGACGTGTCGCAGTTAGACGGCTGCGCGCCCGCCTACGAGGATTTGCCCGGCTGGCCCGAAGCGGGTATAGATTCGGTCGCCCGGTTTGAAGATTTGCCTGTCAATGCGCAGGCCTACGTGCGCCGGGTTTCCCAAATTGCGGGTGTTCCTGCCGTTCTGGTTTCCATCGGGCCGCGCCGCGATCAAACGCTCGTTCCGCCGGGAATGTCCGCACCCGCCGCACTTTTTGGACAAGCAAAGCAGGAAACCGAAACGAAAACCGTTAATACGTTTTCTGCGGGATAATGTTGCAGGAAGGAAATGAACCGCCGCTCATCGCCATTGTCGGCCCAACCGCGAGCGGAAAAACCAACGTCGGCGTTGAATTAGCCCATCGGCTCAACGGGGAAATCATCAGCGCGGACGCCGTTGCCGTGTACCGTGGCCTCGATATTGGCAGCGCCAAACCGGATTTGGCGGAACGAAACCGGGTTTCGTTTCATCTTATAGATGTGGCCGAACCCGACGACGACTTCACGCTCGCCGATTTTGAGCGGTTGGCGAGCGTTGCCATCGCGGATATTCGGGCGCGCGGTAAAACGCCGATTTTAGTCGGCGGAACCGGTTTGTATGTGCGCTCGGTAACGGCGACGCTGAGTATGCCGAACGTTCCACCGCAGCCCGATTTCCGCGCGGAACGGTGGGCCGAGGTTGAAGCGAATAATGGCGTAAGCGTTTATTTACACGAGCGTTTGGAAAAGATTGACCCGGCGTCCGCGCAAAAAATCGCTGCAAACGACGCGAAGCGCATCATTCGCGCCCTCGAAGTGTTTCAGGTGACCGGACAAGCCATGTCCGCCTTTCATACGCCCGAAGGCGTACGGGGTGTGCCAAAACCGAATACGTTTGTTTTTGGGCTTGAACTGCCCCGGCCCGATTTGTACGCACGGATTGAAGCGCGTGTCGATGCAATGATGGAACGGGGATTTTTGAACGAAGTACGCGGCCTTTTGGAGCGCGGCTGCGGGCCGGAATGGAAGTCGATGCAAAGTTTGGGATACCGCCATTTATGCCGGTTTTTGCGTGGGGAAATACCCCTTGACGTTGCTGTCGCGGAACTAAAACAGGATACACGGCGATATGCTAAACGTCAGATTGCATGGTTCGGGGCGGATTCAACCGTTCGCCCTGTCAACCTGCCGTCGGAGCCAAAGGCGGAACAGGCGTCCGATGTCATACAGGCCCTTTTGGGTCAAGTAAATAAAACAACCGCTATTAATTAAGAAGCGCGAGGAAAACCAATGAACAAACCGTCCGTAAACTTACAGGACACCTTTCTGAATCAGGTACGCAAGGAAAATATCGCGGTCACCGTGTATCTGATTAACAGTGTGCAACTTCGGGGCCACGTTCGGGGCTTCGACACATTCACGATCTTGCTGGAATCGCCGGGCCGCCCGACGCAGCTTGTCTACAAGAGCGCGGTCACGTCCATTGTGCCGATGCGCCCGATCCATCTGCGCGACGCGAACGCCGACGGCGGGGCAAAACCGCAATCGCTTTCGACCGACGCCGAAGATACCGGAGAAGCAAACCCCTCGTGAGTGGCTTGACTTCAACGCGCCCGCTACCGTTTACGAAAATGCAGGGCATCGGCAACGATTTTGTTGTCGTCGATTGTCTTGTGCCGGGTTTTGACTGGACGCAAGACGAACTGCAAGCCGTTTCCGAGCATTTGTGCGACCGCAAGTTTGGCATCGGCGGCGACGGCGTTTTGCTCGTTTTGCCCGGCGAGCAAACGGATTTCACGATGCGGATGTTCAACCCGGACGGAACCGAGGCCGAAATGTGCGGCAACGGCATCCGGTGTTTCGCCAAATTCGTGCATGACCGGGGCTACACGGAAAAATCTGTTATCACAGTCAACACAGGCGGCGGCGTCAAAACGCTCGAACTATCGGGCGGCGAAACTTCGCCGGGCGACCGCGTGAAAGTGGACATGGGCAAACCGGGCCTCAAACGCGCGGATTTACCCATGACCGGCGACCCGAACGACACGGCCCAAAATGTGCCGGTCGAAGTCGGCGGACAAACCGTGTATTTGACGTGCGTTTCGATGGGCAATCCGCACGCGGTTTTCTTCACCGAAAACGCGACCGACGAGTTAATCAACACGCTCGGCCCGCTGATTGAAAATCACCCCCTGTTTCCGCGCCGCATCAACGTGCACGCCGTCCAAGTCGGCGAAAACGACGAGGTCACGATGCTAACATGGGAGCGCGGCGCGGGCCGAACGCTCGCCTGCGGAACCGGCGCGTGCGCGGTCGCCGTGGCGTCCGCCCTCAACGGGAAAACCGGACGGCGCGTGCTAACGCATTTGCCCGGCGGCGATTTGCTCATCGAATGGGAAGACGGCCCCGTTTACATGACTGGTGCGGCGACCGAAGTCTTCAACGGCACAATCAGCCTGTAACTGTAAATTGCTTGAAAAAAGCGGCCCAAATGGGCCGCTTTTTTTGTCAGATTTGTCAGGGACATGGACGTCCCTGCCTAAGCCCTTCGGGCACAATGTCCCTACCGGGACGTAAGAGCCGATAGAAAATATGCGAAGCCTTCGTTTCTGGAGTTAGGCTTTTTTCGCGGCAGAACTGAACGCCTTTGCACTGTCCACGACCCGGCAGGGACATCGTGGCGCGGAGCGCCTATGGGCAGGGACGTTCATGTCCCTGAGCCGACGGTGCGGTAAATACAACCCCTATGGGGTAGACTTAATTGTTTGAAACTTCTTGGAGGAAATTCTATGGTTTTAGAACTGACGCCCGGCCAAACGGCCCGGCAGCATACCGGCGACGAATCCGTCCGCTTCGCACCATTTGACCGCGCAACCGGCGCGGTTTTATCGGAGGTATCTTTGTGAGCGTTGTTCCCGCCCAGCGATTGGGCCTTATCCCCCCCTACCTTTTCGGCGAAATTCGCAAACTCAAAATGCAGGCCCTTGCCGAAGGCCGCGACCTTATCGATTTGGGCATTGGCGATCCCGACCAGCCGACCCCCACGCCCATTATCGATCACTTGTACGAGTTCGCCAAAGACCCGGAAACGCACCGCTACGACGAATCCAACGCGGGCGATCCTCCTTTCCTGACCGCCGCCGCCCAGTGGTTTGAAAAACGGTTCGGCGTGTCGCTCGATGTCAATTCCGAGCTGCTGCTTCTTATCGGCTCCAAAGAGGGCTTGGCGCACTTGTGCTGGGCGTATGTGGACGCGGGCGATACGACGCTTGTGCAAGACCCGTCCTACACTGTGCCGCGCGTCAACACGCTGCTCGCCGGTGGCACGCCCTACGGAATGCCTTTGCTTGCCGAAAACAACTTCCTGCCCGTTTTGTCCGACATTCCCTCCGATGTCGCGCGGGAGGCGAAACTGATGTTTTTGAATTATCCGCATAATCCGACCGGGGCCGTCGCCACAACGAAGTTTTTCGCCGAGGCCGTTGCTTTCGCCCGCGAATACGATATCCTGATCTGCCACGACTGCGCGTACAGCGAAACCGGCTACGAAGGCTACGATGCCCCGTCCATTTTGCAAACGCCCGGCGCGATGGACGTTGCGATTGAAATGCACTCGCTGAGTAAAACATTCAATATGACGGGCTGGCGCGTCGGCTTCGCAGCGGGTAACGCGGACGCGATTTCTACCCTGAACAAACTCAAATCCAACGTGGACAGCAAGCAGTTCGCCGCCATTGACCGCGCCGCCGGTTGGGCCATGAACCATGTCACCAATGCGGAAACGCTGGCCCTGTACAAAACGCGGCGCGATATTTTGGTGGACGGTTTGAACGGTTTGGGTTGGAAGCTGGAAAAACCGCAGGCCTCGTTTTATGTGTGGCTGCCCGTGCCGCCCGGTTACAACAGCATGAGTTTTGCCGCCGATTTGCTGACCAAAGCGGGTGTGCTGGGCATTCCCGGCAACGGCTACGGCGAACACGGCGAAGGCTACGTGCGCTTGTCGCTGACCTTGCAGGGCGACGTGAATGGCGAGCGCATTGCGGAAGCCGTGCAGCGTATCAAAGACAACTTGACGATTCGCTGGTAAACGCGCCGTAAAGGCAAGCTAAACAAAACGCGCCCAGTTCTCGTCAAGGAGCCGGGCGCGTTTGTTTGTCGCCGTTTCAAGCGTCGCGGAGGGTTGGTTATATAATTGATCGGGAGTATTTTTAACATGGTGTCGGCTGGATTTTTGGCGCGCGGGCTTGCGTGCCTGTCGGTTTGGGGTTTGCTGCTTTCCGGTTGCGGCGGAAACAACGCCTCCGGCGCGAACGCCGATGCGTCGGCCTCCGCTTCCCCGACGCCGACGGCGTCCGCATCGGCAGCGGTTCCCCAAGCTTCGCCGTCCGCGACACCCTCCGCCGATGCCGCGACACCGACCGACACCTATCAAGTCGTCAAAACCTATCCGCACGACCGGGAAGCATTCACGCAAGGTTTACTTGTGAAAGACGGCGTTCTGTATGAAAGCACCGGTTTGAACGGTCGTTCGTCGCTCCGTAAAGACGATTTGGCGACCGGCAAAGTCGAGAAAAAAGTGGATGTCGCCTCCACCTATTTCGCCGAAGGCTTGGCGGAATGGAAGGGTAAACTGTACCAACTGACGTGGCAGGCGCACAAGGGCTTTATCTACGACATGGCGACGTTCCAAAAGACGGGCACGTTCGGCTACACGGGTGAGGGATGGGGCCTTACCCACGACGACACTAATCTTATTTTGAGCGACGGCACGAGCAAAATCCGCTTCCTCGATCCGCAAACCTTTGCCGTCAGGCGCACGATAACCGTGAGCGACCGGGGCACGGCGATTGACCAGCTCAACGAACTGGAATACATCAAGGGCGAAATCTGGGCCAACGTCTGGCAAACCGATTACATCGTCCGCATCGACCCGCAAACCGGAGCCATCAAGGGCTGGATCGATATGACGGGCATTCTTCCCACCGAAGACCGCGACACGACAACCGACGTTTTGAACGGCATCGCCTACGACGCCGCCAAAGACCGCATTCTGGTAACGGGCAAATTGTGGCCCAAAATTTTCGAAATCAAAATCGTGCCTAAGACCAAAAAGGCATCATAAGCAAAATGCCCGGCGTTTGCCGGGCATTTGTTTGATTCGGTTCCCGTTTAACGTCGCTGGGGTATAAATCGATATAACACTGTATCGACTGAACTTGATCCTGAAGGAACCAAACCCATTTCCGATAAATCCGACCGCACCGAAGCGCGGTTCCATTCCACCGAAAAACTCGACCGCACGGCTCTCGTCGCCCTCGAAACCGAAGAAACCGCCGACACGCTCGACGCCCGCTTAGACGAACTCGCGGGACTCGCCTTGACGGCGGGAGCCGAGCCGGTTCTGCGCGTCGGGCAAAAGCGCAAAAGCGTTGACCCCGCGTATCTCATTGGGCACGGCAAAGCCGACGAAATTGTCGCCGACGTTAAATCGCTGGATGTCAGCGTCGTTATTTTCGACGACAATTTGTCGCCCACACAGCAACGTAACTTAGGCGAAACCCTGCAAACGCGCGTCATCGACCGGACGCAGCTTATTCTGGATATTTTCGCCCAGCGCGCCCGCACCCGCGAAGGCAAACTGCAAGTCGAACTCGCGCAGCTAACGTATTTGCTCCCCCGTTTGTCGGCCCTGTATACGAAATTTGAACGGCAGCAGGGCGGTATCGGGGTTCGGGGCGGGGCCGGTGAAACCAAGCTGGAAGTTGACCGCCGCAAAGTACGCGAGCGCATCATGGAACTGGAGCGCGATCTCGAAGAAGTCCGCAAGCAAAGGCGTCAGCAGCGCGCTTCCCGGCGCAAGCTGCCGTTTCCGTCGGCGGCTTTGGTCGGCTACACGTCGGCGGGTAAGTCCACGCTTTTGAACACGTTGTCCGGTTCGGAAGTTTTGGCTGACCGGATGCTGTTTTCCACGCTCGATCCGACGACGCGGCGCGTGGTTCTGCCCGATGGGCGCGGCATTTTGCTAACCGATACGGTGGGATTTATCCGCAATTTGCCTACTGATCTGGTCGCTGCTTTCCGCGCCACGCTGGAAGAAACGATTGAGGCAGACTTTTTGATTCACGTCGTGGACGCCAGTTCGCCGGAAGCCGACCGCCAGCGCGATACGGTTTCCGAAACCCTCGACACGTTGGGCGCGGGTGACAAACCCATCATCACCGTGTTTAACAAGGCCGATTTGGTCGAAGATCAACCCGAACTGCGCCGCTTGGTGGCGTCCGTTTCCAATGCCGTGTATCTTTCGGCCACGAAGCGCGACGGCATGACCTATTTGATGGATAGAATTGTCGAAACTATCAAAACGCTCGTCGCCGATATGGAAATCGCCATCCCCTACTCGCGCTCGGAACTCGTCGCCCAGTGCTACGAATACGGCGTCGTCAAATCGGTCGATTATCAAGCCGACGCCATTTACGTGCGGGCCGAAGTCGCCCGCGCGCTTGCCGGAAAACTGGAACAGTTCAATGTCCACAAGCCGCCCAAACCGTTTTGGGAAGAGTAACTGCCGAAAATGGCTGACTGTGAGGAAGTAAAGCAGCAGTTGCTTTTGGAACTGCGTCGAGACGCACTTGCCCACGAGCGCGGCGACTACACGGCAATCGGCGCGGGCTACAAAAACTTTTGTAGCCTTCCAGATTTCGTGGCCTGTGAAGCAGGCGACGACAACGCATCCCATCGCCTGACGATAGCCGAAAACTTTTGGGGTAGTTGGCAGGACGCCCGTAATCACAATTGGGGCTATTATCCCGGTATCGAGCGCGACGATTGGCCCAAAATCGCGCGCCTGCTCTGCGACGGTATCGAAAACGGCTTATCGCCCGAAGTTCTACATGAACAAGTCCACATGTATGACGCGCCGAGCCGCTTGCCTTTTTGGAACGAATGGTGGAATCGGTGGAAGCAAAAGCGCTCGCCTTGATGTCGGATTTAATGCGGTGGAACGATGGCCCCTTTTGTTCTTCGGCATGCGGCGCGGTGATGATGGGCGCGCCACAGCCCACCATAAGGGCCACGCTACCAACGAAAAGAACAAGCATCGAAATAATCAAGTACACCGGCGTAAAGATGCTCGTAAAGGCGATGTATTTCTCCGAGTGACCTATAAATCGGTTTTTCCGCGCCTCGTGTTGGTCTATGCGACGGCAAACGGCTCGCCAGTGAAACGCGACGTAGAAAAACAAGGCCAAGCCCGCGCCGCCAAGGAGTACGCCCGCGCCATAATCAACAACCTTTTGCCACATCGCTTAATGGTACACTAAAACGCCATGCCGCTTGAAAATGAAACCGCGAACGCTAAAAAAACGCCGGGCTATGTGTGCCCGTTCTGCCAAACGGATTGCTCCCCTATCGCGCCGACCCCGCCGTGCGTGCATCTGTTTATTGTGGACGGTGAAAACGGCTGGCGGATGACGGAACGCTCGCGGCTTTTGCTCGCCCAAGCGGACGCCAAGCGCCCCGCTTTGTTCCGCGATTTGCTGTACCACGACCCGGCCTGCCGCGCCTATTTGCGTTTGCTTCGCGCGGACTACGACGACGCGCTGGAAATGTTCGTATGGAGCGAACGCCCCGACGAAACTGTCGAGGCGTTCAAATCGGCGATTGCTGCGGCGTAGGCCGCACGCTTATTTTGCTTCGCCGCGCTCAGCGTAGGCTTTGGCTTCCGGCCCGGCGTCGGTTTGCTCTTTCCATTTGTCACACGCGCTCGACCCCGACACAATCAAGGCAAACGGCTTGAGCGCAGGCTGAACGCAAACGGCGACTTGCTCGACTTGGCTTTCGGGGCGCGGGGTTGGGGCGTCCCAGTACGAACACGTCAAACACGCGCCGATCTGCTCGGACATCGGCAGGCTGACGGCTTTTTTGACTTCCTGAAAATGGGGATACAGCGACATGGTTTTGGTTCTCGGTTCTAATCGTTCGTTCTTAGGCTTTGCGGAGCCTTCGCGCCGCGTTTATGGAACAACTATACCCGTGCCCCCAGTAATTTATTCAGACCCGGCAAGTTTTCTTTTTAAGCCGTCGTAGTACGAAACCAAGTCGTTGTTTTCCGGCCCGTCGATAACGCGGCGCAGCAGTTTATGGAACGGATATACCTGCAGTCCCCCGCCGCCGTAAGCGAAGATGAGCGATGAGTTGGCCCAGTCTTCGTCGTCGAAACGCCACACGCCGCCCAAATTTCGGGAAATCACCTCGCCCAAATAGCAGCCGTTGTAAAACACAACCAAATTGCGCTGGGCGTCCGGGAAGTTCGGGCCTTGCAGCAGTTCGTCCGAGATGCGGAACAAACCTTCCAAAAGCGCGACCGACGTTTCGGAATAATCCAAAATACGCCCGCTGCCCCGCGCTTGCAAAACGAGCGTTTCCGCGTAGTCGCCGATGTTATCGTCGGATAAGCGCATGGGTTTTGCCTAATCTCCCAGATACGCTTTTTTGACTTCGGGATTGGATCGCAACTCGTGCGCGGGGCCTTCGAGGGTGATGCGGCCCGTTTCCAAAACGTAGCCCCGATGCGCGACGCCAAGCGCTTGATTGGCGTTTTGTTCGACCAAAAGTACCGCCGTTCCCGATTCGCGGTTGATGGTTTCGATGATGCGGAAAATATCGCGTACCAAGTTGGGGGCAAGGCCCAGCGACGGTTCGTCAAGCATCAAGAGTTTGGGGCGCGTCAGCAAGGCGCGACCAATCGACAGCATTTGCTGCTCGCCGCCCGAAAGCGTACCCGCCGATTGCGTCAAGCGTTCCTTGAGACGCGGAAAATAGGTCAAGGCTTGCTCGTAATCTCGGGCGATACCGTCTTTGTCGCTCCGCAAATACGCGCCCAGTTCCAAATTTTCGCGCACGGTCATGTTGGCGAAAATGCGCCGCCCTTCCGGGCAATGCACCAAGCCCCGCGACACAATCGCGGCGGCATTCAAACGAGTAACGTCCTCGTTCAAAAACGAAACCGTGCCCGATTTGGGCCGCACGAGCGCGGAAATCGCGCGCAACAGGGTGGATTTTCCGGCCCCGTTTGCGCCAATCAAGGTCACGACTTCGCCGGGCGCGACGGTAACCGAAATGCCGCGCAAAGCGTGAATAGCCCCGTAGTACACGTTGAGGTCGTTAATAGCAAGCATCGGAGGCTGGGCGGCGATACTCATTGGGCCTTCATCGCCTTTCCATCCGACTGCTCGGCGTCTTTCAGAATTTCCTGTGCGTCGCGCTCGGTTTGTTCGTCGGCCTCGCCGCCCAAATAGGCCTCGATAACTTTCGGGTTGCTTCGGATTTCCGAGGGCGTTCCGTGCGCGATGGGCTGCCCGTACACCAAAACCGTGATGTGCTCGCACACCCCCATGACGACCGTCATGTCGTGCTCGATAAGGAGTATCGTCAAGCCGAACTCGTCGCGGAGCCGCCGAATCATGTGCATGAGATCGGTGGATTCCTGCGGGTTCATGCCTGCCGCCGGTTCGTCCAAGAGCAGAAGCCGGGGCCGGGTCGCCAGCGCCCGGGCGATTTCCAAGCGCCTTTGGTCGCCGTAGGGCAAATTGCGGGCGTCCTCGTTTTTGAGGTCGATCAAATCAAGAAGCGTGAGCAATCGCTCCGCTTCCGCCGTCACGTCGCGCTCGGATTTCTCAAAGCCGGACGTGCGCAAAACCGTTTGCCACAAACCGACGCTTGTGCTGGCCGACGCCGCCGTTTTCCCGGTGTTCAGCGCGCTCAAATCGGGGAACAAGCGGATATTTTGGAACGTGCGGCACACACCCGCATGGGCGATTTCGTGTGGCTTTTTGCCGCCGATGCTGTGGCCTTCAAAGGTAATCGTGCCGGTCGTCGGGGCGTAGACACCGGTCAGCAAGTTGAACAGCGTGGTTTTCCCCGCGCCGTTCGGGCCGATAAGTCCGGCAAGATCGCCTTTTTCAAGTTGGAGATTGACGCCGTTGACGGCGGTTAATCCGCCGAAGCGTTTGGAAAGATTTTCAATCGATAAGACAGGGGGCATGAATACCCGATTATAAGCGCCGCAGGCCAAACTGTCAACCAAAAAAGCCCGGCGTGCGCGCATGCCGGGCTTTTCAAATCACATGAAAGCCGCGTTAAACGAGTTTGGCGTCGAGGGTGATTTCCGCGCCCGCGAAGAGTTTGGACACGGGGCAGTTGGCTTTGGCGTCGCTTGCCGCTTCTTGGAACACGTCGTCGGTCGCGCCGGGAATGCTCGCGGTTAAATCCAGATGCACTTTGGTAATCGCAAAGCCCCCGCCCTGCGGTTCGACCGTCACGGTCGCTTTGGTATCGATGGCATCAGCGGTCAGTTGTTTACCCGCCAAAACGCCGGACAATGCCATCGAGAAGCAGCCCGCGTGCGCGGCGGCAAGCAGTTCTTCGGGGTTCGTGCCCTGCCCTGCTTCAAAGCGCGATGCAAAACTGTACGGCGTGTTGTTCAGCGTCGTCGTTTGGGTCGATACGGTTCCGCTTCCGCCTTTGATGTCGCCCGCCCAATGGGCCGATCCGGTTCGATTCATAGTATTTTAAGTACCCTTTCGTAGAACGCGGCTTCTTTCGCGGGGACGTAGCAACGCCTATCGCCGTCATAACTGCCGCGCCTACGAAGATATTTCCCATAAATGCAAAAAACGACCCTTCGCGTCATTGCAAAGGATCGCTCGCGTATTTCGCAAAACGTGGTTTCGTTACGCAGAGGCAGGCGCTACCGACTTTCGAGCCTTACGGCGCAGGCGCAGAAATACTCCACCAAGCGGGAACGCCCCCGCCGAAACCATGAGCGCGATGCTGCCCGGTTCGGGCGTTTCTAACGGCGATGCCATGTCCGCGATACCCTGCGCATCATTAAAGCCAGACAAGTTATAGGTCGTTATCGCCGCGCCCGTTGACTGGTTGCGCGATTCACTCGTGTAGGTCGTCACATTGTTCGCTGTTGTCGCCGTGCTGTGATATAGACCACCGTTCTGCTACGCGGCTTGCCCGCCTTGCAGTGCTGTGGTGGTCGAATTGACTGTGACGCCGCTGGTCGGACTGGTGATGTTGGCCGTAAAGTAGCCGGATATGGATTGTGTTCCGGTGGGATTCGAAGTGACGGCGCTGCTGAAGCCGTAGATTTTGCCGTTCTTATCGAATGCCATGTCGCCGCCGTTGCCGAAACCATTGCTGACGTTCGTGCCCCAGTTTTTGTTGGGCGAGTCCGTGGTTCCGCCGATGATCGTGGTTGCCGTGATACCCGTTCCGGCGGCATTAAGGGAAACTTCGACCATAAAGTTCCACGGCTGCGCCGCCGTCGCATTGGAAGCCGTGATTTGTTCCGGCATAATGTAGTACTTACCGTTGTAAAAACTCGCAAGCCCACCGGTATTGTAGTTAGTCAGGTCAAAGCCGGAAATACTGAGCGTGCCAAGCGTTGTCATCGTAGACGTGGACAGATTGTAGGAATACAGTGTTTTGGATGAGCCGTCGCTGAAAATGAGTTGGTTGTGGACATTATCAAAAGCAAGCGAGTTGCCCGTTCCAGCGTTTCCATTAGAGCGAACCGTCCAAAACGTGGACGCAAAATCTTTTATTTTCGTCGCTGTCGCCGTTGTGCCGGACAAATCATAGCGCCACAAATCTTCCCCGATACTATACATCGTTTGCGCGTGGGCCGCGCTGGGCAAAAGCGCAGCCACACTGAGAACGGCAGCCGTAGCAAAAGCGCCGAAAAATCTTGTTTTTAGTTTGTTGGCAATTCGCATGAATGAAAAATTCTCCCGAATACTTGTCCGTGTCGTGGCGCGCGGCTCGGCAAACGCACCGGTTCCGAATGGTTAAGCCACGGCACGCCGGGTTTATCCAATAAAAATTTCGGCGAATGAGAATTTTTTTGCAGGGTATTTTTGCGGGTATTTTTCAAACGCGCGTTTTTAGCGGAGTCGCGTCCACACCGCAAGGAGATCGAACGCGAATCAGGGAACCAATAACCGCACAGGGGCGCTTCTTTTTTGGCCCATAAAGTTGGGTCAAGCAAACCATGGAAAAACAGGAACCGGCGCACACCGGCGAAACGAAAAATCACGTCCCGGCCCGCGTGCGGGTGTTCGCGTCGGCGATTATCGGGGTTGTCGCGGGAATTATCACCGCCCTTGTTGGGCATCCACGCCTTGCGTTTCTCGTCGGATGGGATGTGACCGCGCTCGTGTTTTGCGGCTGGATTTGGGCGACGGTGTTTCCCCTTGATGCGACCACGACCGAACGGCTTGCCGAGCGCGAAGACCCGGGCAAGCGGCAGGCCGACGTGCTGCTTTTGGGGGCGAGTTTGGCAAGTCTGGTCGCGGTTGGCGTGTTGCTCGTGCAGGTCGGGCACGCCAAAGGCATCGCGGAGGGCGTTTATATTGGCTTGGGGGTTGTGAGCGTCATCTTATCGTGGTGCGTCGTGCATACGCGCTTTACGCTCCATTACGCGCACCTGTATTATTCGGGGCAAAACGGCGGCGTGGATTTCAGCGGCGGGGCCGACGACGCGCACGCAGAAGCCCCGGCCTTTTTGGATTTCGCCTACCTTGCGTTCACTATCGGCATGACGTTTCAAGTATCGGACACGAGTTTGCAAACCCGTGCGTTCCGCGCCGCCGCGCTACAGCACGCCCTACTCTCTTACTTATTCGGCACGGTCATCATCGCAACGACCATCAACTTCGTCGCTGGTTTAAGCAAGTAAATACAGCGTCTGCCTCCGGAGCAGAAGGTCGTCGGCACAGAACGTTGCTTGTCTCGGTAAAACGATATTACGGGGTAGATTTAAGTTTGGTTTCGATGTCTTTAATACGCTTCGTGAGCCATTCGGGCACGTCGCTCAGCGAAACTTCTACCCGCTTTTTATAATCGGCGAGTGCCTTCTCCATTTGATTCGAGTTGAGATAGGCGTCGCCGCGATTTAGGTATAGCGTTGCCCGGTCGGGGTTGATACGAATGGCTTCGGAATAATCGAGCAAGGCCTTGTCGTATTCCTTGCGGTCGAAATAGATTTCCGCCCGGTTTCCGAAAGCGGTTCCGTAATCGGGCTTGATTTCGAGGGCCTTGTTGCAATCCAGTAAGGCTTTGTCCGGCTGGCTCGCGGTCGCATACACCAGGCCGCGATTGTTGTACAGCAGCGCGTTTTTCGGCTCCAGCGTGAGGGCTTTGGAATAATTGGTGAGCGCGTCGTCGTAGCGTTTTTGCCGGTAGAAAATTCCGCCTCGTTTTTGGTGCGGCGGGCTAAAATCGGGCTTGAGCCGAATGGCTTCCGCGTAATCGGCGAGCGCCTCGTCGTCTTGTTTCAGATTGGCGTAGGCATCGCCCCGGCTGTCAAAGGCGACGACATAATCGGGTTGGAGGGAAATGGCTTTGGAATAATCCTCGGCGGCTTTGGCCCACTCTTTGCGCGCGAACCAAACCTCGCCCCGGTTGTACCACGCGCGAACAAACGTGGGATCCAAACGCACAGTGGTGTCGAAATCCGCAAACGCTTTATCCATTTGGTCAAACTGAAAGTATGCGAAGCCGCGATTGTTAAACGCCGTCGCGTAGTCCGGTTTGAGCGCGATAGCTTGGGTGCAATTTTCGATGCCTTTGTCGAACTTGCCCAGCAAATCATAGGCGTAGCCGCGTCCGTTAAAGGCCTGCTCGTTTTTGGGTTCGCGGAGCAGTACGCGGGTGTAAACCTCGATGGCCTCGGCGTATTTCCCGAGCGTCAACAGTTCATTACCGCGCTTAACTGTGTTGGCGGTTTCCTGCATGCCGTTCATCGGAGCAAGAACAGGAAAGGTGACCAGCGCGGCCCAAGCGGACGGGGGCGTAAACGCTGCAACAAGAGCGAGGGAACGAAACGAAAAAGGCAAAAACTGCACTCGGCGAGATTCGAACTCACGACCTTCTGCTCCGGAGGCAGACGCTCTATCCACTGAGCTACGAATGCAAAAAACAAACCAAGCGAACGAACGCTATTGTATCGCGCTCAGGCTTGCGCTGTCAAACGGAAGGGCGCGCGACAGCGCGGCGATTTCCGCAAGCGTCAGCGTTTCGCCGCGCCGGGTTCCATTAATCCCGCACATTTCGAGAGCGCTTGTTATTTGATCTTTGGTAAACGAAAGCGCAGGCGCGTTGGTCAGGGCGTTTTGCAGGGTTTTGCGCCGCTGTCCAAAGGCGGCTCGGCTGACGGCGAAAAATTCGGCCTCGCTATTTATTTCAACGGGCGAAGCATCCCGCACCACAAGATGCGCAACGGAGGAATCCACCCGGGGCGGTGGAAAAAACGCGCCGCGCGGAACGACTCCGGCCTGCGAAACGTGGGCGTAAAACTGCGCGAAGACGGAAATCGCGCCGTAATTATCGGTGTCCGGCGCGGCTGCCAAACGGTCGGCGACCTCTTTTTGTACCATGAGCGTCAGCGACGTGAACCGCTTTTCGGGGAGCATTTGTATGAGCAGCGGCGACGTAATGTTGTACGGGATATTGGCCGCGACTTTGACGGGTTCGCCGCCGAAATGCGCGGTCAGAAATTCGGCGAGATCAAGTTTGAGCGCGTCGCTTTGAATGACCGTTACGTTATCGAACGGCGCAACGCTTTCGGCAAGCGCGGGCAAAACCGCGCGGTCAAACTCCACGCAAACCACGCGCTTCGCCCGTTTGGCAAGTTCCACAGTAAGCGTTCCTACGCCCGGCCCGACCTCGAATACGTTGTCGTTTTCGCTAATTTGGGCGGCGTCCACAACGCGCATCAAATGCGTTCGGTCGATCAGAAAGTTTTGCCCGAAGCGTTTGGATAATTGCAGGCCGTGGGCCTGCAACAGTCGCTTCAAATCGCTGGGTTTGGTCAAATCCATACGGCCTATTGTACCGGGCAAAAACAAACCCGCCCGGCACTATTTGCCGGGCGGGTTTGTTCACGTTTGCAAACCGCGTTTGCGAATTTACAGCAGGCCGCCGTCGCCGCCCGATGCCGCGCCCGCTTTAGCGCGGGGTCGGGCCGCGCCCGCGCCGACGCTGACGTTGCCGCCAATAATTGGGGTCGCTTCTTTTTGATGCACGACGCACAAAGGCCGACCATATTTCGCCGTGGACATACTGATGACGGCGGGCGGCAGCGTCGTATTGCAGCCTTCCGCCGAGCATTTGTTGGTCGCGGGCGGCGGCGCAATCGGGCCGCCATCATCATCGCCGTCCTCGTCCACCAATGGGGCCGCTTTTTGCGCGGGCCGACCCGGCTGGCTTGCCCCGTTTGCGCGCGCAGAAACCGGTGCGGGTTTGGCGGGTGCTTCGTCCTCGTCCGCAAACGGGTCTTCGTCTTCCTCGTCGTCGCCGCCCGGATCGCCGTAATCCTGTTCGGGTTCACGAACGCGGGTCACGCCGCCGCTATTCGCCGCCGGGGCCTGAGTTGGAGGCGCAACGGGAGCCGGACGCGCGGCTGCCGCTACGACAGGGCGAGCCGGTGGGGCTTCTAAATCCCCTTCTCCGTCATCGCCGCCGAAATCGTCGTCACGCCGCGCGGCCTGCGCGGGGGCCGGTCGCTGAGGCGCGGCGGGCATCGGGCGGTTCCCGTTGCTGTCGTTCGGGCGCGGCGCGTTATTGGTGTACGGCCCGTTGCCAAAATTGTTGCCCCCGCCGTTGCCACCGTCATTGTTCGTAGGGCGCGGGCCGCCATTGTTTCCATTTTGGCGGTAGCCATTTCCACCGCCGTCATTACCCGCCGGGCGCGGGCCATTGTTACCGCCGTTTTGGAAACGGTTGGAACTGGTGTTGAAGTTGCCCCCGCCGCCACCATATGGCGCGTCGGCGAAGCGGCTGCCCTCTTCGAGTTCGGGCGCGAACTGCGTGCCATAGCCGCAGTACGCGAGTGCGCGGCCCACGCTGCCAGTTTCGGCTTTTTCGATGAAGTCGCCGAACCCTCCGACATTTTCCATTTTGGTCGCCGTCGCCATCAGTTTGCCTTCGCCGTTGAAAATCGACGCGGAGAAAATCGCGTACTGCTTTTCCATGTTGATTTCAACCGGCGTGGTGACGATGCCCCAGTCAGGATGCTCGTCGCGGAACCAAACGAGGCGCGCGGCAACCGGCAAATAATCTTTGCCTTTGAGCTTCATGATGTGTCGTTTCGGATCAAAACCCATTTGGTACGTATCCTTCCATAAACGGCGCGTGAACACGGGCGATGACCCGAGGGTGAGCAGGCAGCCCATAAAAAGGCTTACCCGAACGTTCCGTATCCACGCAAAAAAATCCTGCGCGCTTGCGTTTTTTATTCAAGCCAGCGCACGGTTCGCGCTGCATCGCTGATGGTTATTACAAGTTTCTGACAGATTATTATATCGCGGCGAACGATTTTGTGCCGCAATTTATCGTGTCTTTTTCTGTTGCAAATCACTGTTTTATATCAGCAGCCATCAGTAATGTGAGCGCGTTTGACGTTTCGGCTTGACAAGCGCGACCCGCACCGGTTATACTCAAACGTCCTCCGCAAACCCGGAACGTTTAACTGCAAAGTCGCGTTAAATTCCGCAGTGGAAGGATTTCCCTAAGCGGGTAATTGTGCCCGCAGCGGACAACACTGTTCGCTCCTGTTAACGGTTTTAGCGATAGACACAAATTTTTTATTGTGATGTCGCGCGCCCAAAATGGCTTGAATGTATTGCGTGCGAAAAGCGGCGCGGCTTTTCCCCAATAATTCGGCGTTTTGCTCGCCCCGATTAAAGGAGGCTTTTGTGCCCAACAACCAACCGCGGACTGTTCGATTTAACGCTGTGGCGTCCCGACTTTCCGCACCGACCCGCGCTTCCGTTCTGGCGCTTACCCTTTCCCTATTTATGGGAGCCGCCGTTTCCGCCCATCAAACCGACGGCAAAAACGACAAAGCGCAATCCGCAGACGTTTCGACCGCCGCTTCTGCCACTCCGTTTACCAATGTTTCCCTTCTCGTAGACGGCGAAACCCATGCCAAACAATCGCAGGCTCGCACCATTGGCGATTTTCTTAAAGAAGAAGGCGTCAAACTTTCGCCCTTGGATCGTGTTTCCCCATCGCCTAAAACGCTTCTGACCAACAATTTGAATATCGTGATCGTGCGTATCCGCCGCGAAGAAGTCATCGAACGCACCGCGATCCCCTTTTCCACCAAGCAGAAATACACCGCGTCCCTTTCCGTCGGCAGCAAAAACGTGATGACGCCCGGCAAAAACGGCGAGCGCGTCAAGAAACTCCTTCACATCTATAAAAACGATGTCCGCACCGAGCGCACGAAAATGGCGGAGCGCGTCATCGCCCCCCGTCCGCAAATCGAGCAGGTCGGAACGCGCGGAATGACGCTGGCCTCGCGCGGCTTTTTCGGCGGACGGCGCGTGGTTGAAATGGTTGCGACCGGCTACGGCCCGGGCGAAAACGGACGCTGGGGCGCACAAACCGCGTCGGGCCTCAAACCGGGCTTTGGCGTCGTCGCCGTTGACCCGCGCTTTATTCCCCTCGGTACGCGCCTTTATATCGACGGCTACGGCTATGCCGTCGCAGGCGACACGGGCGGGGCAATCAAGGGCAACCGCATCGACTTGGGATTTGACAACTATTCCACCGCGCAAAACGTGGGTCGCAAAAAAGTCCGAGTCCTAATCCTGAACTAATTTATTCGTTCCTCGTGAAAAGCGGCGCGTCACCGATGACGCGCCGCTTTTGCGTTTTACCGTCTTCCCAACTACACTAAAAGGGTATGCCTTCCTCTAACAAGCCCCGTCCGCTTCCCGCACAGATGACCGTGCCGCTTTTTATGGCGCGGAAAAACAAAACCCCACTCGTGATGGTAACTGCCTACGACGCGCCGCAGGGCCGCCTCGCCGACGCTTCCGGCGCGGATGCGCTGCTCGTTGGAGATTCTGTCGGAATGACGACGCTGGGCTACGATTCCACGCTCCCTGTAACCTTGGAAGATATTCTCCACCACTGCCGCGCCGTCGCCCGTGGGCAAGCCGCAAAACCGTTCGCCGAACCGACTCCCGGCGATATGGCGCGGGGGGCGCGCCGCGCCCTTCTTGTTGCCGATATGCCGTTCGGTTCGTATGGGCATGATGCCGCCGAAGGCGTCCGGGCCGGAATGCGGCTGCTTGCCGAAGGAAACGCGCACGCCGTGAAACTCGAAGGCGCAGGAGAAATCACACGCGAAACGGTGCGCCGCTTGGTTGATGTCGGCGTGCCGGTTATGGGCCATTTGGGCTTAACGCCGCAATCCATCCATAAATTCGGCGGCTTCAAAGCGCAGGGCAAATCCGACGAAGCCGCAGACGCATTATTGGAAGCCGCGCAAAACCTCGTCAGCGACGGCGTGTTCGGAATCGTGCTGGAAGTGATTCCCGCGTCCGTTGCCGCGCGCATTACCGCCGCTATTCCCGTTCCGACCATCGGCATTGGAGCAGGGGCACACTGCGACGGGCAAGTTCAAGTCTTGCACGACTTGCTGGGCCTCACAGGCGGCCCGGTGTTGCGCCACGCCAAACGCTACACGGACGGTGACGCGCAATTTGAGCAAGCCCTTTCCGACTATGCAGCCGACGTGCGCGCCAAACGCTTTCCCACCGATGAAAACAGTTTGTAGGGGGACGGCGCACCCTATTTGGTTTGCCGACGCCTGCCGCGTTTGATATAGTGTTTCTTGGGCAGTAAAGCCTATCGGATTTGTTTATTCCGTCCCCTTCCCTCAAATTCAGGAACAAGGACGCGACTATGCCTACCCCCGACACCGAATCTTCCGTGAGCGCCGTTTCTCACCCCGCCAGCGAAACGACCGCGCAAACCTCCACTATTCCCCCGCATCCCACCAAATATATTTTTGTCACCGGCGGCGTCGTTTCGTCGATTGGCAAAGGTATTACTTCCGCCGCGCTTGGTCGTCTGCTCCGCAATCGGGGCTTCAAGGTGGCGATGCAGAAACTCGACCCGTACATCAATGTGGACGCGGGCACAATGAACCCGTATCAGCACGGTGAATGTTTTGTGACCGACGACGGGGCCGAAACCGATTTGGATTTAGGGCACTACGAGCGGTTCGTCGATACCGACCTTTCCCGCGACGCGAGCGTTACGACGGGCGGCGTGTATGGGGCGGTCATCGCCAAAGAGCGGCGCGGCGATTATCTGGGCGGAACCGTTCAGGTCATTCCCCACGTCACCAACGAGATTAAAGAGCGCGTCGTCCAGTACGGACGCTCGACCGGCGCGGATGTCGTCCTTGCCGAGGTCGGCGGAACGGTTGGCGACATCGAAGGCTTGCCGTTTTTGGAAGCCATTCGGCAAATGAAGCGCGATGCCGGGCCGAACAACGTTTTGTACGTTCACGTCACGCTCATTCCCTATGTCGGGCCGTGGGGCGAGGTTAAAACGAAGCCGACCCAGCATTCCGTGATGCGTCTGCGCGAGGTTGGAATTGCCCCTGATGTTCTCGTGTGTCGCACCAAACTTCCCCTCGACGCCGAGCAACGCGACAAAATCGCCCTATTTTGTGACGTGGACGGCGAGGCCGTGATTGAGGCCATCGACACGGAAACCATTTATTCCATTCCCGTCACGTTTGAAGAAGAAGGCTTCGCGGATTTGGTGGTGCGACGCTTAAACTTGCCTAAAACCGACGTGCGCATGGGCGAATGGAAAACGATTGTCGAACGCATTTTGCGCCCCACGAACCGCATTCGCGTCGCGGTTGTGGGAAAATACACGGGCAACGGCGACGCCTACATTTCGGTTGCCGAAGCGTTGAAGCACGGCGGCATCGCCAACGACTGCGGCGTGGAGCTGGATTGGATCGATTCCGAAGAACTGGAAACCGAGGATGTGCCGGGTCGGCTTGCGAATCACGACGCCATTGTTGTGTGCGGTGGATTCGGGGCGCGCGGCGTGGAAGGCAAAATATCCGCCATTCGTTATGCCCGCGAAAACAACGTGCCGTATTTGGGCTTGTGCTACGGAATGCAGCTTGCCGTGGTCGAATTCGCCCGCCACGTGTGCCAAATGCCCGACGCCCACACGACCGAAGTCGAACCCAACACGTCGCATCCGGTTATCGCGCTTATGCCCGACCAGTACGGTGTGACTGACAAGGGCGCGACCATGCGCTTGGGTTTATGGCCGTGCCGATTGAGCGAAAATTCGCTCGCCGCGCGTTTATACGATAATGAACCCGTCGTCGAGGAGCGGCATCGCCACCGGTTTGAGGTCAACAACGCCTACCGCGACCACCTAACCCAGTGCGGCCTCAAATTTTCCGGCGTGTCTCCCGACCATCGTCTTGCGGAGATTATCGAGCTGCCAAATCACCCCTACTTCATCGCAACCCAATTCCATCCTGAATTTTCCTCGCGTCCCAACCGCGCCCACCCTTTGTTCGCCGGATTGGTGCGCGCCGCTTTACGGGAAGGTGAAAAATAAAATACGCCACGCCAAATTTAACGCGAACAAATTCATTGGAACAAACGTCATATAAAAAACGTACTTGACGTGCGTCAAATTTCCGTATACAATCACTGCTACATAATTCTACATAATTCGTTCGACACCTAAGTTATGTCGTACTGGAATTTGTCCAATCGTTTAGTAAAAATTGTCGCATTATTTGATGCAGCCTGTACACATTGTTTAAGCGGGATAAACCGCCATGTTTGCTCCGTAAAATCTTCTTACCAAGGAGTGGGATCTTGCCCAGTACCCGCATGAGCCGAACTTCCGGCAGAATCAAGGCGTTCACCTTGATCGAACTTCTCGTCGTTATCGCCATCATCGCTATTTTGGCGGCGATTCTTTTCCCAGTGTTTGCCCAAGCCCGCGAAAAAGCCCGGCAAGCGAGTTGTGCTTCAAACCAAAAGCAAATCCTGACTGGTTTTTTGATGTACTGCTCGGATAATGATGGGCAGCTTCCTATGTTTTGCATTGATGACCGTACGGCTTCCCCGACGTGGCGCAGCTATATGGAGATGCTGGATCCTTACGTCAAAAACAAAACCGTTTATCTCGACCCATCCAAAGATACGGATCCAACGGTATACGCTGAAGGGTATCCTGCTTCGCGGTATAAAGTGGTCAGTCATTATTATTGGGACACCTTGAATCCTTATGCTTACTATGAGGATGATCGTTCGCCAACCGGCTATGCTTACGGAGGCGGGTTAGTCCCATGTACTGTCGATGCTAACTCAATATTCTACCCGTATTGCAAGCCGGTAGATTCGGCTTGTGACCCACGGTACGGTCTTTGTACTTCAATAGATGGTGCGGCAGAACCAGCCAACACCACTTTGCTGCAACCCGGTTGGTATATCGCCCGGGACGCTGTCAACGCGGCAGCGCCAGTCTTCGGCGACATTTATACTTTCGGTACTGGAAACGCCAAGACAGCGTCATATGGCGACCTATATTCGGCAGCAGGACTGAAAGACCGCGCTACTTGGACACATAATGAAGGCGAAAACATTGGATTTGCCGATGGTCACGTTAAGTATATGACTTCCAGAAACTACATGCTTAATGTCAGCGCTCGAACCGCAAGTGGGGCAGTAGCTTTGGCCTATCAGCGTGTTGGTAAGTAAAAACTACAAGGAGATTTATGAAATATGAAAAAGTCATTTTGCCTTGTAGTGTTAGGCGTAGGTGTTGTGCTTATGCTGGGCCTGAGCGGCTGCAAAAAAGACGCGGAAGAGACACCCGCTCCGACAACTACCGCTCCGGTAGCCAAGCCTGACACAAATGCGCCTCCTCCCCCCGCCCTGAAACCACGGACAAGTATGGGTAAACCGGATACCCCGTAGTATTTCCCTTCAAAAACGCCAGAGCGAATGCGAAGACTTCGTGCTTGACGCGAGCCTTTGCATTCGCTTTCTATTTCATAAGGTAACCGCTAAAAGGTAGTTGTTAATTGGTCGAAAATGGAATCGAATAAACTTTCGTCCTCAGGAAGGACAATGATTTTGGTGTCTGCGGTTTTATGTGGCTTGCTTGGCTACGCTTTAGGAAGCTGGCAAGGGAGTATGAAAACCGCAACGGCTACCGAACAACTCGCAAACGCGCAAGCGGATGTTAAGACTGCACAAAACGGTTTGGCAGCCGTCGAAGGGCGTGTGCAACGTCTTGAGGCCCGTCAACGGATCAGTATTGCCT
>CAXTBP010000060.1:0-27659 GCA_964241985.1 uncultured Armatimonadaceae bacterium
GGGCAAAAGCAAAGCGACAATAAGGAGCGCGAGCGAGTGAATCAAATGGTACTGTACGCCCGTGCGCCACACGTCCAAATAATGCGCGTCCATGTGGGCGGTTTCCTGCAAAGCGTGCGCCCCGAACGCGCCGAGGGCAACGCCGACGAACGCGGCAATCGCCCCGCCGCGCACCATTTGGTTTGCGACGCGGAGGGTTATATCGTTTGAAAAATCAGCGGGCACGGTTTGGGCGGAAGTTTCCATCACGGGCTTGAAACACGGGTATGCGCCATTGTACCGCGTTTTTATCAGGTTTGGGTACGGACGACGGGCGTTTATTCCGGTTTGCGCGCGGGTTCCCCAACAGTGAGCCGCGCGCCACGCGCCCAATCCGGCCCAAGCATCGCGGCCTTGTTTTCGGGCTGCACGCGCCGCAGCAAAAGGCGCGTGTTTTCGGCACAGGCAATTACGACACCGCTTTTGTCGGACTGTGCCACCGTTCCCGGAACGTCGCCGGGTTGACCTTCCTGCGGCGCGGCGTCCAGCACTTTGATCGGGCGTCCGGCAATCGAAATTACTGCGCCGGGCCGAGTTGGCATGGCAAGAACGCGACGGGTCAAAGTGTCGGCAGTTTCGGCACGCGGGTCGGGCAGACCGTCGTCGCGGGTAAGCGGCGCGGCGTACGTCATGCCGTCTTCGGGCTGCGGCGTGCTTGTCAAGGTTCCCTCTTCCAAACCGTCGAGGGTTTGTAACAAAAGTGGGCCGCCCAACTGCGCCAAGCGATCTTCCAAAACCTGCGTTGTGTCGGTCGAACGAATGGCTTCGCGGGCGACCAAAAAGACCGGGCCGGTATCGAGCGACGGTTCCATTTGCATTGTCGCAACACCCGTCTCGCTGTCGCCCGCCAAAATCGCGTGATGGATGGGGGCCGCGCCGCGCCATCGGGGCAAGAGCGAGGCGTGAACATTGATGCCGCCGTATTTGGGCACTTGCAGCATGGCTTCGGGAATAATCTGCCCGAACGACACGACAACGAGCGCGTCGGGGGCCAAATCGCGCACAACTTGCGGAAACGGTTTGCGCCGTACCCGTTCCGGTTGGTAAATCTCGTAGCCCAAAGCGAGGGCCAGTTCCTTGACCGGCGAAAAATGCACCTTCATCCCGCGCCCCGAAGGCCGGTCGGGCTGCGTAACGACACCCAGAATGGTGTGCCGGTCGGACTCGTGCAGCGTCTGCAAAACCGGAAGTGCAAACGGCGACGTGCCCATGAACAATACGCGCATGATTTGGGGACCCTACTCTGCGGGAGGAATCGGCTCCGGGGGAGAACTGCGCTTCTTCGTCGGCTTTTTCTTCGTCGGTCAGCATGCGCAAGGTAGATGGGTCGGCGAGGTCTGTGAACAAAATGCCGTGCAAATGGTCGATTTCATGCAGGATGATGCGGGCCTCAAAATCGGTCGCGCGGAAGCGAACGGGCTTGCCGTCGCCGTCCAGCGCCTTGACCGTGATGTCGTCGGCGCGGCGCACGACCCCGCGCAAGCCGGGAATGGATAAGCAGCCTTCTTCCGGCTCGGTTTGCTCGCCCTTCTTTTTCAAAACGACCGGGTTGATCAACACGCGCAGCCCGTCGCCCGCATCGTAGACAAGCAATCGAATGGATTCGCCGATTTGCGGGGCAGCAAGCCCCACTCCCCGGGCCGCGTACATCAACTCACCCATTTCGCGGGCGATGCGCCGAACGTGCGCGTCCACGTACTTGATGTCATCGGCGACGCGCTTCAAAACCGCGTCGTTCTTGTCGCCGTATTTGACGATGCGGCTGTCGTCGAACGGAACGTGGTATTTGTCGCTGATCGGTGGGCGTTCGCCTTTAACTGGTTCCGAAGCGGGCGCAGGGTTCACAACGGCGGCGGGGTTTTCAAGCGTGGACGAGGGCATAAACGAAACGAAATTCTTCCGGGTTTTGATTTCGATTGTATCATTTTCCCAAGCAGAACCGGGCGAAAATTCCGGCGATAATATCTTCGCGCACCGTTTCACCGGTGATTTCGCCGAGCGCGGCGAGCGTTCCATGCACGTCCACGGCGACGAGTTCAAGGGGTAAATGGAGGCGCAGGGTTTCGCGGGCGTGGCTTAGATGGGTTTGCGCCGTGCGGAGCGCGGCTTCGTGGCGGGCGGATGTAATAAGGAGGGCGTCGCCGCTTTCGCTGGCCGCGTTTGGGCCGGTCGCCATTCGGGCGACGGATTCGGCAAGGCTTGTCAAGCCGGTTTGCGCGACCGCCGACGTGGAAACGATGGCGGCGTTTGGGCCAAGCAACGTGTGCAATTGGGCGACAACAGGCGCAGGATCGTGCTGGTCGGATTTATTGACGCACACAACGAGCGGGCGATTTTCGAGCGAGGACAACAGCGCGGCGTCTTCGTCGAGCAACTTCGCGGCGGCTTCGACGACGGCCAAAACGACGTCGGCGTCCTGTACGGCGCGGCGGGCGCGCTCCACGCCGATTTGTTCAATCGCGTCCCCAGTTTCGCGCAGACCGGCGGTGTCCAAAATGCGCACGGGAATCCCCTGCACGTGCAAGGACTCTTCAACCACGTCACGGGTCGTGCCGGGAATCGGGGAAACAATCGCCCGTTCCACTCCGGCAAGCGCGTTCAAAAGCGACGATTTTCCGACATTGGGCCGCCCGGTGAGCGCAACCGTGACGCCGGTTTGCAGGCGTCGCCCAAACGCAGCGGTGGAAAGAAGGCGTTCGATTTGATGGGCCGCGCGTTCAAGCGGGGCGTCCACGACAATCGGGTCGGCTTCGCCCACCTCTTCGGGAAAATCTATCGAGGCTTCGATATGGGCAAGCGAAATCTGCAAATCGTCGCTGCACGCGCGAATGACGCGCGACAAATCGCCGGTCGCGTGTCTGCGGGCTGCGCGAGACGCAAGCACGGTTTGCGCGGAAACCAGTTCGGCAATCGCTTCGGCCTGCGCCAAATCCATTTTGCCGTTAAGGAACGCCCGCTCAGAAAACTCGCCGGGCCGAGCCGGACGCGCGCCGCAGGCAAGCGTCGCCGATAGGACGCGGCCCAAATGCACATCGCCGCCATGCCCTTGAATCTCGACGACGGTTTCGCCGGTAAATGAGCGCGGGGCACGAAACACAGCAACCAAAACGTCGTCCAAATTTTCGCCGGTGTGCGGGTCGAAAATGCTTTGATAGCGGAGCGTATGGCTTTTTTGCTGAGCGACGGCTTGGGGTTTGCGCGTCAGTTTCCCGGCAACGGTTAAAGCATTTGGGCCTGAAATGCGCACGATCCCGACCCCGGCTGCCCCGCTCGCCGTGGCAATCGCGGCAATCGTATCCAGCGTCGTCACGGGGAGGGAAATTTCAAATCGCGCACGGCGTCCTGCGGTGCTGGGCCGGTGAGGGACGGCTGCGTTTGGTTCGGAAGCGTGATGCCTGCCGCTTTACCCCCGCCAAGAAACGGCACAAATTGGCGTACTTGGGCGATGGCCCCTTGAATCATCCAATAGGTGACCAGCGCATTTAGAACTGAGCCGATAATTCCCCACACGAGCGTCACGCGCCCGACCTCGGCTTTGCGCCGGTCGTCGAGCATCAAAAACACGATACCGGCGGGCACGGCGAAATACGGGAACAATATACCGAGCGCAATCGCCGACCAAATAGCGACGGCGGGATCCATTGTCGCGGGTCGGTACGAAGCCGCCGCCATCGGCGAGACGGGAAGCGAGGCGGGCGAGGCAGATCCGGGCGCGGAACGCAGCGAAGCCGACGACGGTGCGGCAGTCGGCCCACCCATATTTGGCGGCGCAACGGGCGCAGGCCCGGCGGAAGCGGAGGCAGCCGTGGACAGCGACGCGCCGCATTTCCAGCACGCCGCCTGCGTATCAAAATTATTCGCCCCGCAGCGCGGGCAAACGACGCGCCCCCCTCCACTCATCGCTTTTTGCTCTTTCCTTTATCTACTGCACGTTCGGTTGGGGCGGCTCAAACTTGCGTTCGTTGGTAGGCGCATTGAGCAGCGATTTGCCGCTGCGCTGATAGATCAGAAAACCCAGCAAAAACATCGCCACAAACACGACAATGGAAAGCACGACCGCTTTTCGCATGTACGCGGGGTCGCGCTGCGGCTTCAATATTTCGCGGGCGGCTTCGCCTCCGGTTTGGGTGAAGCCTTTGAGCGGCGGCGGGGAGTTGGGTTCCATTTTTTTGTTGTACCACAATTCACGCATTCGGCCCCAAAACCTGCATTTTTGCGCGGGAAATGCCGATAATTCAAGTGAAACTTTTTCTGCGGAGAACCCTCCAAACAATCAAGCAATTCCCGTTTGGCGCAACCGGTTTTCTCGGGTGCGTCGCACTGCGGAACTTAGCCCGAATCAAAAGGCGTTTTTGTATTATGGAAGCACGGATTGCCAAAGGCGACAAGAAAAACGAGCACGTTTTGGATTTGCTGTCGCCGTTCGTAGACGGTGAAACCAGTATCGACGAAACGCGCCACGTCGAGCGGCATATCGCCGCCTGTTCGCTGTGTTCGGGGCAGCTTGCGTTTTTGCGAGCCACCGCCCGCACGATGCGCCATGCCTCCGACGCGCTTCCCTCACCCGCCTTGTTCGAGCGTATCGCCCGCGCAACGTATGAAAAGCCGACCTTCGGTGCGCGCCTTTCCGAATTTTTGCGCCCGGCTCCCGTGCGAATGGCGCTTGGCGGCGTACTTGCCGCCGGTTTGGTCGCCGCCGTCATGGTTCCCCGCTTCGCTACGGTTTCCCAAGTGCAACCAAATGGCAGCGGTGAATCGGCGAAACCCGATTTGGCGTCGGTTCCGTCGCCCGCAAAAACCGTTAAAACGCCCGCAGGCAAACCGAGCAGGCTCGCTTCCACAAGCAAGCCCGCGCCACAGGCAACCCCGTTCGCGCTTTCGCCGCAAACGGCATCGCTGGGCGTTTCGCTCGCGCGTAATATCGGGCGGTATCTTCCGTCGTCCACCGCGCCGACAACTTCCGTTTCCAAGCCGACCGCTCGCCCGGTCGCGCCGCGTAGCGTAGTCGATGAGCGGAGCACGTTCGTCAAGGCGATAACGCAGCCCGACCCCCGTTCCAATCGGTCGGTGCAGGCTCCGCCCGCTGCGCCTATCGTCGCGCGACCGAAAACGAACGCGGGCTCCTATGCGAACACGGTTCCCGCTGCGGCAAGCCGTTTAATTCGTACGGGGGCCGCCAAGTTAATGACGACACAAAACTCGGGCCTCGTGGCTGCGATGGTACGCAACGAACTGGCAAACCGATCCATTGCCTCACGGGCGGAGCGTCCAGCGCTCCCCAAAGTGGAAGCGCCTACCGCCGTCGCCGCTGTCGCGCCTGATCCGGTCAAACCAACCAGCAAACCCGAAGAAACCACTTTACCCAATCCCATCGCCGACACGCCGCGCGTTGTAGCGCGAAAGAGCGGCTTTTCGCTCGCCGGTTCGGGAACCGGCACGAAAAACGCAGGCTTTTCGCTTATTTCCAACCGAGAAAATTTTTCGGCCTTGAACAAGGACGGGGTTGTCGGAATCGTGCAAGCGCCGATGGGTTCCAAATAAACCCAGATAAAAAACGAAACGCGAATCAGGCCTTCGATGGTATAATAAGCATGGGCAAATGCGGCGTCTTTTCATCAACAGCGACGTTTTGGTAAGCGCGATTTGCTCATATCTACCGGCATGGGAGGTGGGTGGATGAATCGGACGGCTATTAAATGCAGCTACTGCGGGCAGCGCGTCGGACGCAAGGAACTTATGGCGAGCAGCCAGTATCCCCGGATGTTTGACGATGCCCTCGTGCATATCCGTTACCGGTGCAGTCGGTGTAAAAAAATAGGCGAACAGTTCGTTAAGCAGGAAGAATGGGACAGCGGTATTCTGCAAGACAAAGCAACCGAAGCGGTGAAAACCGAAAAAGAACGCTTTGCCGAAATGGGCGCGATTGAAATGCGCGAACTCGTGGATTTCCACGAAGCCCTCGAAAAACTACCCGACCTTTCCGAACTGAACGCGGAATTTAAGCCGAAGCGCGGTTCAAGCGATAAAAGCGACAAAAACGAACCGGGCGAAAACAAAAAACAATAGGGTTGAACCGAGCGGGCCGATAAACGGCCCGCTTTTTGTTTTGCTTGGCTTTGATAACTTTAAGCGCGTTTGTCGCCGTGCAGAAGCGCGATGGCATCGGGAAGTAGCGGAACCAAACGGGTCAGGTTTTCGCGGACGGCTTCCGGTTCGGTCGGTAAATTGACGATGAGGGTCTGCCCGTGCATTCCGGCAACCCCACGCGATAGGGCAGCGGAGCGAAGCGGACGGCCTGAGTCATCGGAGCGCAAAAGTTCCGCGATACCGGGGGCGTTGCGATCCAAAACGGAAACCGTGGCCTCGGGCGTTACGTCGCCGGGCGCAAATCCAACCCCGCCTGTCGTCAAGACCAAATCGCAGCCCGCATTGCAGAGGGCGAGTATCTGCATGGCGATTTCGCCTTCGTCGGACGAGGCTTGCGCGCGGCGAAGGATTTGAAATTCGTCAGGGGGCAAACACGCCGATACCGCTCGCAGCAGCGAGGGTTCCTCTACTCCATTTGGGTCGCCTGCCCGGCTCGGGTCGCCTTTGCCCGAAGATGCGCCGCCCTCCACAGTGCGCGGCGTGCGCAGCGATACGGTCAGAATGCCGACGTGTATCATGCCGATTTTTTCGCCGCGCAGGATAATAATTCCTGCCTGCTTCGCGGCTTAATTCGTGACGGGATTATCCGCCGATTTGCGCCATGATGCGCAGGCTGCCGCCTTTGTACAAACGGCCTTCAAAATCGGACTGCACGGGCTTGTGCGCGAGCGCGTCCCGAACGTGCTGCAAAATTTCGCTGTCCGAGCAACCGTTGCGGAGCGGCGTCATCAAGTCGTATTCGTAGTTATCGGCGAGGCACGGAACGAGTTTGCCGTTTGCGGTTAAACGGAGGCGGTTGCAGTTTTCGCAAAACTTGTGCGAAATCGGATTGATAACGCCGACCGTTCCCTTCGCGCCGGGGATAAAAAAGTTGCGCGACGTGGACGCCCGCAGTTCGCCGGGAACGGGGGCGAGATCGGGAAACGCGGCCCGCAGCGTTTCCAAAACGGTTTCATTGGAAACGTACCGGGCTTTCCACTGCGGCGGCGACACCATACCAATCGGCATATATTCCAAAAACCGAACGTGGAGCGGCTGGTCAATCGTCATTTGCGCGAAGTCGAGGATTTCGTCGTCGTTGACGCCCTTCATCACGACGCAGTTGAGTTTGATGGGATCAAAACCGACACGGAGCGCGGCCTGCACACCGTCCCATGCCCGCGCGTATTCGGGGCGGCGGGCGATTTCCACAAAGCGGTCGGGCCGCATCGTGTCCATCGAAATGTTGACGCGCTTAATTCCCGCTTCGTACAAGGCTTCGGCTTCGCGGGGAAGCAAAATGCCGTTTGTGGTTAGCGTCACCTCGCGCATGTTGGGGATGGCGGAAAGCCGCGCGGCAAGGTGCGACACGTTTTTACGAACGAGCGGCTCGCCTCCGGTTAAACGCACTTTTTTGAGGCCCGCCTGCGCCAGCACCCGCACGACGCGCTCGATTTCGTCGTAATGGAGCACGTTGTCCAAGTCTTCGTAGGGCACGCCCTCTTCCGGCATACAGTAGACGCACCGCAAATTGCACCGGTCGGTGAGCGACACGCGCAAATACTCGATGCGCCGCCCGAAAGAATCGGTCACGTCGGTTTGGTTTGGGGAAATAGGAAGGGCGAGGGGCATACGCTCATTATACACTCGGCCCCGGCTTATAATTCCCCGATAGAATGGTCATTTTACGACGCGCAAACCCGCGCTCAGTTTTTGCCAGCCGTCGTTTGCCGCCGCTTTCGCCCGCGCGGTGATGGGTGCGCCTTTAAGTTCCAGTTCCTGATCGTAGGAAATCGTTTTGCCCGCGAAATGCCGCTCGCGTGTATCCGTGACGACGCCCTGTGAGTCGGTTATGATATAGGAGACAGCATAAGCAGGCTGGCCGCGAAAAGTTTCTTGTTTCGTCTGCGCCGGTGTGGACGTACTGCCGGTCTTTTTTGTGATCACGCCGTCCATCATTCCCATTATTTTTATCCCCCATTGTATACCGCTCGCTATTTCGTTGAGGGAAACCGGGCGCTCCCAATCCTGAACTTCAAGCGAAAGCGCTAATTGCGCACCATCTACGGTTCGCGTATATTTGGCTTTGGCTTGCGCGGGCAGTTTGAATCGCCGCGTCTTGTTAGGCCGCTTGATGGTATGAATGCGAGCCGGAAGACGCTTCACGGTACGACTCCAACCGGGCAGGTCGGGAAACGAGTATTTGTCCAACAGGCCCGGCTGCGGACGGCTCGCACGCGGCGCGGGCGACTGCCGCGCGTCCGCGCCCGTTGCCAAAAGCACCAACCCGAATAAACCGAGCAAGCAAAGCAACCAGCGCGCAGCGCAATAAACCCTGCGGCAACCGTTTTTTGTCAACGCACCCATAGTCGAAAACTCCTGATTCCGTTGACACTTTGCGCCCACAATTGGTTGCGCCGTATGCCGCGAAGAAAATTCTCCTTTTTTCTTGGTTTCTTTTGAACCTTTTGCCCGCGAACCGGAACCAATAGAAGTGAAAGGGCAAAGCAAACAAGGTGGCACTGCCGCAGCAGATATTCAAACCTAAGCCGAAAAACGACGACCGTGCATTGGCGACGCAAATGCAGGCGGGCGACCGGGCGGCATTTACGCGCTTCGTGGACGCTTACGGGCCGGTAGTGCATCGGCTTTCCCGTAAATACGCCCGCACGGAAGCCGACGCCGAGGATTTAACGCAGGATATTTTGGTCGCCGCGTGCCAGTCCATCGGATCGTTTAAGGGGCAGGCGTCGTTGTCCACGTGGGTATATCGGGTCGCGCTCAACCATTGTATGAAACATGGCAGCCGTCAAGCATCGCGCCCTTCGACCGTGCCCTATGACGAATTGCCGCTCCCTGCTGAGCCGACGCCCTCATGCGACCCGGCCCAATCCGCGATGCAAACCGAACTGCGCGGACAAGTGGACGCCGCCCTTTCCACCCTATCGCCGTCGCACCGCGATGTGGTCGTTTTGCACGAATTACAAGGCTTGACCTACACCGAAATCGCGCAAATTTTAGAAGTACCCGTGGGAACCGTGAAATCACGCTTGTTCCACGCCTTCGGCAAACTGCGCGAACGATTAGGCGGCTACGTCAAAGGCGATGAAGCCGACACGCCGCAAACCGCAGGTTTGACGGGCGGTACGACCGCGCCGCGTTCCGCAACGGCTCCCCTTTCTATGACACCAAATACCGCTCCCGCTTTGGGAGGAACTAACCGATGACGATGCCCCGCCGCCGCTTGAATCCCGACGGACTTAAACCTTCCACCAATGGCTTCAAACCGTCGCCCGCGCCGCTTGATGAAACCGGCACGCCCGTTTTGCCTTCGCCGGAGCCGCACGCCGCGTGCCCGAATCCGATTCGCGCCGACTTGAAAGCCTATGCCGACGGGGCACTTTCCATTGTTCGACGCGCCAGCGTGCGCCGCCATTTACGAAACTGCCCGGCCTGCCGGGAGGAGTTAGCCGACATGAAAAAAATCGCCGACTTGTTTTCCGACGCGTCTTTGGCAACCGATGCGAACGCCGCGCTTGCGCCGCAACTGCGGAGCCGCGTTTTGAGCCAACTGGATAACCTTGCGCCCGTTTCACCGATTGGCGGAACCGTTCGCCCGGCCCCGCTGTGGCGGCGTCAGCCCGCGCTCGTTTTTGGCGGGGGCGGCAGCGTACTCGCGGCCTCGCTCGCCATTTTCTACACGATGAATACGTCGGTACACGCCCCCAGCGCATCGACCGGTGCGATTGGCGTGGCTGGAACATTGAGTTACGTGCAGGACTACGACGAGAAATCTCCCAGTGCGGCAAAAGACGACGCGCTCCGCAGCAACAGCGAAGTGGATGTGACAACGGCAACGCCAAACGCCCCTGCCGCGACCGCAGCCGCACCGGCAGCCTCGTTTCGCGCCCCGGATATGGCAGCGGGCGCTCTGCGAGCGGGTACGGTGCGAGGGCGGCAAGGAACGGTACAAAATCAAGCCTACACGGAAAGCCAAATGGAGCAAGCGAGTGCGGATAAATCGTTTGCGGCTCCCGTTTCCCGAAGGGCCGCGCCGCTGTCTGCGGCAAAGGTCATGCCGCGCAATGCTCCGGGTTCCGTGTTCGGCTCAGCCACCGCGTCAAGCGACGTGTCTATGGAAGCCGAGGATGGGCGGCAGGTGCATAAGGAAGCGTCGCTGGGTTTGCGCGTCGCGCCGAATGGCTTGCAAACCGCGAGCGATAAAATCGAGGAATTGGTCAAATCAACCGGCGGGTTTGTCGCGTCCAACAATCTGACGACCGACGATGCGACCGGCGAGAAATCCGCCGATTTGGCCGTGCGCGTTCCGGTCAAGGACTTTGAAACCGTGATGGCGTCGCTCGCCAAGATGGGCAACGTCGTGTCCAAGCAAATCACGGGCGAAGACATCACGGAAAAAACGACGGACGCAACGACAGCCGAGCAAGTTTTGGTCAACGAGGCGACCGAAACCGCGCGAAAACTGGCAAACCAATCCATGAGCGAACGGCGGACGGGACAAAAAGAAGCCGAACTGCGTCAAATTCGGATGCAGCTCGCGCAAACCCGCGCCCGCTTAGGATTGCTGCGACGCATGGGGTCGTTGTCCACCATCAATATCTCGCTGACCGAAAAACAAGTACCCAAAACGCCGGGTACGGTCACGCCAAAAACCGGCAGCTTTTTCAACGGAATGCAGGAAACCAACAAGGCCGCGATGCAGGCGTTCCAAACCGCAGTGCGGGTTCCTATTGTGTTGCTGATTTGGGTGCTGGCGTTTAGCCCGATTTGGGTTCCGCTCGTTATCGCGTACCGCTGGGCGTCGCTGAAATCGCTGGCGAACCGGGTAACAAACACCGGCGCGGCAAGCGGCGACACGGCGGCGCGTGGGGAGAAAAGTATCGTGAAAAAACGGTCATCCTTCGCAGGGGCGGCGACCGCCGCTCTTGCTGCAATCGTATCGCTTGCCGTCGCGTCGCCCGGGTACGCGCAAACGGCGCAAGACAGCCAGACGCGCTGGCGGCAAAAGGCGGAGCAGTCCGACGCGTCCCCGTTTCACAAAAAAGCGTACCAACAGATTGCGCTTTTGGCGGTTGCTGCCCCACCCTATCAATCCGAATATGGCGGGGTAAACGTTAAAGAGTTGCGGGCCGGATCGGAAAAGCCCGCCTCCGTTCTTGCCGAAATGGGCTTGCCGGTTCTGCCGATATTGGCGGACGCATTGAGCGACACGACACAAACCAAAATCGTGACGTTCGGAAAATCCCTGCGGCAAAATGACAAAGGCAAAACATGGCGCGTCAATGAACTGGTCGCCCTTGTGCTGGTCGGTATTGTGCAGCACGATTTCGTTGTTTACGACGGCAAAAATCCGCTGACGTTGCGCCGTGATGTCGCCGAGCGCCCGGAACTCGTGCCCGCATTTCAAAAAGCCGTTCTTGCTTGGTACGAGCAAAACAAGAACCGAACCCTCACCGAGCGCAAAATCGCCGATGTCAGCGACGGTTGGTTTCGGAACCGTTTGGACGCCGTGGAATGGCTCGGCGCGCACAAAGAACGGAAAGCCGTTCCCGCCCTCGTTTGTTACGCAAACACCATTTTTGCTTCCAAAGAAAAGAACTCGCTACAAGACGCGGAACTTGCGGAAACCACGCTTGCGCTGGGCCAAATCGGCGACAAAGCGACTTTGCCCGTGGCGCAAAAGGCGTGCCGGTATCTCGCCGCCGGTTTGAAACGCTACGGCGTCACGGGTTCGATGGATTTGCTGACACTTTTCCAAGCATCTCAAGGCCGCGCGCTGCTCGGCGATGCGCAAAACGCGCGGCGGGATTTGAAAACCTTGTATGCGCAGTGTGCCGCCAATATGGATTCGTCAAGCCGAACAGAATTTCAGGAGCGGCTGAAAAAAGCGGCCAATTGGTCGGATTGATGCGCGGTTACGGTACAATAAAGCGCGAATGGGTACGGCGAACGCCACACCGGTTCGCGCTTTTTCCACTCTATGCCACAAACGAAAACAAGCCGCCTTAAACAAGCGTTTATGGAAAATTTCAACACCATCGGGCTTGCGGGCGCGGCGGCGTTGTCATTGGCGACTTTCAATCCCTTGCCGCTCTTGATTGGTGTGGCTGCGGAAGCGGCGTATCTGATTTTTGTGCCCGATACCAAATGGTATGAAGCCCGGCTTGCCAAACGGTTCGACAACGAAGTTATTGCTCGGCGTCAAAAACTCAAAGAAGACGTATTCGCGGTAGTTTCCGAGCGCATGAAACAGCGGTTTGTGCGACTGGAAAAAATTCGCGGCGAGATTGACATTCAGCCCGGCTCGGACGAGCACTGGTTCCGCGAAGTCGTCCGCAAACTCGACTATTTGCTGGAAAAGTTTTTGCTTTTCGCTCGTAAGGACACCGAATTTCGCGCGTACTTGAACAGCGTTTTGAACGAGGACGACGGCGTAGGCGAGCCGAGTTTTGCGCCGCGCAACAGTCATCGCAAAGGCGACAAGGGAGACAAGGGCGAGCGGCCCAGACCTGCGCCTGGCGATTTCGATTTGTCGGGGACGGGGGCCGTTTCACCCGGCTCGCATGATCCACAGATTCGGCGCACCGTGGACATCATCCAAACCCGCTTCGCCCGTGAAATTTCGCGCATCAACGCGGAATTAGAAGACGAGAACGATCTGAACACGCAGGCCGTTTTGCAAAAGCGCGTTCTGGTGCTCGAACAGCGCAGCGAGTACGTCGGCAAAATCGGACGCATCTTAACCAATTTGGCGCACCAAATGGAACTCTTAGAAGATTCCTTCGGCCTCATCAACGATCAAATGCGCGCCCGCTCGCCCGAACAGGTTCTCGCCGATATTGAGGGCGTCGTGTACCAAACCGATTCCATGACCAAACTATTGGAAGAAATGTCGTCGTTCAGCGGCAGCGTGTAGTTCAAGAAAGCCCTTCTTTTTTATGAGTATCGCCGATACGATGCGAAAAGCCTTGTCGCTTGTGGTGGAACTTCCCCCGGAAGAAAAAGCCGCGTATCCGTTTCCTTCGCGCCAAAAAACCGGCAGCGACGAGACCAACGAGAACGCGCCGCGCAACTCCGCCGCAGCTGCAGTCGCCGCCGCACTCGCGGCAGGAAACGAAGACGCCACGCCCGCTGCATCCGAAACAGTCGAAGCGCGCCCCTTTCCGTCGCCCGTCAACAACAGCCTCGACGGTTTGATGGCGTCGCCGCCCGCGCCAAAAACCGTGGAGCAAATCGTGCGCGAATCCGACGGCCCGAACTTGGACGAAATTGCCGCTCAACTGCCCTCGGCGGCAGGCGCGCTCAAATCGGACGGAACACTCGATTTCGCCGCGTTGTATCAAGCCGCGCATTTGCCGCCGTCGCCGTTTACCGCCGAGCAAACCGTCGATATGCTCAACTCCCTTCCGCAAACGCTGCCGCTCGACGTCAAGCGGCAAACCGTGCAGGTTACCCTATCGGCGATGGGAAAAGCGATTGGCGCAACCCCGGAAACGATTGTCGCGGACACGTCGCGCAAACTCGCCGCCCTTGCCGCCTATTCGGATAACGCCGCCCAAAGCGCGAACGCCTATTCGGAAGAAACCGAAAAAGAAATCGCCGCCCTCTTAGCACAAGCCGAAGAAAAACGCGCCGCTATTGCTGCCGCCCGTGCCCAGCAGACCGCGATTACCGAGCAGTGTTCCCGCGAAGCCGACCGCTTGGACGACGTGCTGGAATTTTTCAGTTTGGACGTGTTCCCGTCGCGCCTCGCCACAAACGCGGGTGCAACACCGACGACACACGCGCCTTCTCCCTAAAAATCGCTTTCATCGGGTTCGCGTAAGTGTAAAATGGCGGGCGGCATTGTCAGACCGGACGGCAGCGGCTCCCATGATGCGGCGTTTTCAAACGGCTTGTAGCGAATGTCAACCATGAAAAAGGGCCGCCATGAATTGCCTTCGCGTTTTTCCAAATCGCTTAAACGGTTTGCCATCAAATTGGTGACTTCTATTTGCAGCAGATTTTCACTGCCGCGTCGCAAAAGATGGTTTGGCAAAAGCACACGCCACGGTAACGATACAAGTGTTTGTACAAACTGACCGTTGAGGTAAATCCGGGCGGAATGCTTCACTTCTCTGATATGGAGTGCCCAATCATTGGCGTTGACGGTTTCGGCAACCGCAGGCAGGGAAAAGAAAGTCGAATAGCGGGCCGTACCCGAAAAATCGCGTAGAGCCTTCGCGTCAATTGCTTTTGGCCCGTCCATTACCCATCCACGCCACACTTTGTCGCTGGCAACCTCACGGTGCGGCGGCAAGACCGGGCCTCCCTTTATAAACTCCACCTGCCACGGCTTATCGAAAACCGCATATTCCCCTGCATCAGCGCGATAAGGCCATCGTGGAACATAGGGTGAGGTGGTTTCAACATCCTTCGTAGTCACGAAAGCCGATGCGCCGGGGGGAAGGCCGATAAAAAATTGCCTTTCCCCTTCATAATCGCGTGTTGGCGGTATAGTTCGCGCCCCTGTCATTGGGTCATAAAGTGTCACTACTTCACCGGCACGGGCGAACGTTGCCCATGCTCCGCGCCGAACAAACCAGTTATCAGCGTTTGAGATAAAATACGTGTGACTGCCATCTTTCATAGTGCGCCGGATTGGTTGCAGTCCTGCGATAGACTCCTCGCCTTTGACGCCCGCGATTTGCATAAGGCTTTTTATATCGCTCGCTTGATGCACCCGCCCCGTCGCAAGCAACGCGGCTTTCGCCGCCTCAAATCGGGCGCGTCGTTTGGTCAAGTTCGACAAGCCGGGCACGTCGCTGGGCAGTTCGCCCAAAACGCACACGGTCGCGCCTGCTTGGGCAAGCGCGGCGATACGCTCCATCGTTCCCGGTGGCATGAGTTTACAGCCCGCGATAAGGAGCGTTCGGTATTCCGACCCGCCGCGCGTCGCCCGCAATCCACCTTCGTTTGTGGCTTCGATGTTTTCGTTTAATTGCCGGTCGGACACGAAATCGCAGGCCCATCCGCCATTTGTCAAAGCGTGGGCGGTATTGCACCATTCGGGCAAACTGCCGCGTAGATAAGTGTCGGTTTTATGGACGGTCATCCATTGCAGATTTTCGTGCGCGCCGGTTTCGCTCGCCAGCAAATCGTAGAACGGGAAGTAAAACAGTACATCGTTGTCCGGCACGCCCGCCTGCAAAAACGACTGACAGCGGGCGATGTAGGCGTTCAAGGTCGGCAAATCGTCCCACCATGGATTGGTCGGCGCGACGTGCGTGGTTGCGTAGAACAGCCAGCCGGGCCACGGCATGTCTTCGGGCGAAAAGGGAGTTCCGTGAAAGAAAATGTGGTTGATGCCGAGCGCAAACAGGGCGTCCGCTTCGGCCTTTAGGTGCGACAACGGCACGCAGCCATGCTCGCCCAGCCACGTAAACGATTCCGACGAACACAGCGGTCTGCCCATAACGTGGGCGGCAGACGATGCCATTTTACACAGCAAGGCTTCTTCTTCGCTCTGATAATCGGGCGTGTTCGGGTGCAAGGGCGTTATACCGCCAAGCGTTGGCCCGAAAACTTCGGTTTCGGGAATGTCGCACATTCCGTACAAATCCAGTAAATTGCCGGGCGAGCCGTGCGCTTGATTGCGCGTTAAGAATTTCTTACCGTGCGCCCAGTCGTTGAGCGGGCCGAGAAACGCCTCGCGCACTAAATCCCCTATCGTTTGCCGGTAATCGGAGCGAACGCGCGTCACGGTTTCGGCGTTCGTGTCGCTGCCGTGCAGGGCGGGCAAAAAGTCGGATAAATTATAGCCGCGCCGCATGCGAAACTCGGCGAAAAGTTCAGGTGTCGCGTTTGCGCCAAACACTTCAAAGGAATCGTTGAACACGGAGCGCAGGTTTGGACAACCTTCGGGAAGCGCGGCGAGCGGATCGTCGAACCATTGCAGATAGCGGCGCACCGCCTCAGCGTCGTAATGATCTACGACATTTCCTTCGCCACCCGGCGCGGCCCGCTTGACTTGCTGTTTGGTGCGGCCTAAATACAAGCGCAGCCCGTTTCTATCCTGCGCCAAAAAGTCGGCGTCGTCGGGAATGGGTGCGCCCGATTCGGCCCAAACGAGTTTGCGCGGCGCGTCCGCGTCGCTAACGGTCGGGCCGCCAAACGGCCAGCCCGTGCCTAAAATCATGTCCACGCCCATGTCCAAGCGTTCGGCTTCGTGGAGCGTATGAGCCAGCAGTTCGATCCAGTGCGCCGAGAGGTACGGAACGTACCACTCTTCGTAACCGGGCACGCCGTAAATCGGGCTAATCTCCACGCCGCCCATACCCGCCCGCGCAAACAACTCCAAATGGCGCGTGATTTCTTTTTCGCTGACCGCGCTTCCCAGCCACCACCAGCGCGTCCACGGCTTGGTTTCGCGCGTAACGGGCGCGGGCCAGTTATCAAATGTCGGCGCGGGAATGGGTAGTGTTGATGAAGTTTGCATATTAGGGCGCGGCGGATTGCGCGGCAATCCGCGCTTTCCACGCGGGATATTCGGTGTCAATAAGTTTGGCGGGCCGAGTGCCGTACCATTGGTAACCGACGCGCCGCTCGTACTCAATCTCGGACACACGGTATTTGATTACGCTATCGCGGCCCGTGAACAGCGGCTTGTTCGTACCAACTTCTACCATGCGCGGCCAAATCGGCGGCGCGGCAGGCGCGGCGACAATCATCATATCGTACCCTTTCGGCGTATCCGGCGCGGGCTTGCGCTCGTAGCGAACGTTGGCGACGCTCGCGGTTTTTAGCCACGCGACCGCGCCTTCAATCGCGGCTTTTTCCGCGTCCGTTGGCTTGTATGTGTCCATCAAGAATTCGACCATCGGCACGGTTTCATTCGTCGTCAGCGAGACCGGCTCGAACGCGCGGGCGGGCGCGGGAGCGAAGGTTTTCTCGTCGTGCTGCTGACACCAACCCGTCTTTTTGCCGTTCACGACGATTTGCGTTTTCAGAATGCAGTCAATCCCGCGCTGCACTGCCTTTCGCGCTTTTTCTTTGCGAGCCGCGTCCAACAAGCGATACGCGGGGTCGTTTTCGCCTACGTCGCGGAGAAGTTTCATCACGCCAATCATCGCGTCGTCGTTGAAAGTGATATGCGTGTAGTAGCCTTTACGAAGCGGAAAGAATTGAGGCCAGCCGCCGTTTGCGTACTGCGCGGCAAGCAGATAGTCCAACCCTTTGACGACAGCGGCTTGATACGCGGGATTGGCATGCGCCAAATTAACCCGGGCCAAATACGCTATCTGCGTGTAAGTAGAATGATTGTCAATCGTCGTTTCGGTTATGTTGGCTTTTTCTTTTTCCAATCGGGCGTGTTCGCTTGGCGACAACGGGGCCGCCATATCCGTATTTTTTATCCAGCCGCCATTGTCATGCTGATACAAAAGCACGTTGTCCGCGATACGGGCCGCTTCCTTGCCGCCGTACCAAGCATTGGATTGCTTGAGGGCGTCCTTCCAAACGACAGGCTTTTCATCGTTTGCGCCATCGGGCGGCGCGGCTTCCCCGCGCTCCCCTTGCGACGGAAAGGTTTCGTCGTTATCCGAGCGGAACGGCGAGGCGGGCAAGCCCGCGCCGTTAAATAGCGTCACCGGTGGATTGTCGGCCCACGCATAGCGCACAGCGATTGGATTCGGAACGCTCGCCGCCGATACGACCACCGCGTCGCCGTCAATTTTGGCGCTGTCCGCCCAAACCCATTTTTTATCCGGCCCCACAAGCGTGAAGCCTCGCCCCGGCGCGTTCGCGTCGCCCTTAAAAGTCATGCCGCCTGCTTGTGTGAACGCAACGCGCATCGCGCCGTTTTCAAGGCGGGCCGAAACAAACAGCGGGCCGGAATATTCAATGGGTTCGCCATAAACGACGGCACGGGCGCACAAAGCGAGCCGACGCCCTACTTCCTGCTTGTTCTTCGGGTGGACGTTGTCCGCGTCGCCGAGGTCGATTGCGGACACCATCGCCGTGCCGGGAATACGGAGCGTTTTGCGCTGGGCGTCGCGCACTAACACCGTGCCCTTGACGCTCGCCACGGGTTCGGTTTGCGGTTTGTTGATGTTTGCTAACTGCACGAACAAAAATGGCATCGTCGCAGCGTTCCAATCCGCCCGCCAATTTCGGATGAGCGTTTGCATAAGGCGCGCGTATTTGTCCGCGCTCACACCGTTGGATTCGCCTTGATACCACAAAAAGCCGCGAATACCATAGGGCTTGACGGGCGCAATCATGCCGTTGTACAGCACGGTCGCGTTGTGCTGATCCTGCAAGGGATCCAAATTTTTGGGAGCGCGCGGCGGTTTCGCACCCGTCGTGTTGGCAGCAGTCGCGGCCTCTTCCCACGCCTTTTGCGCCTGTGCGTTTTTGGTCTGCACATCGGGCGTGTACGCGGCGACTTTCGCATCGAAGGCGGCAACGAACGGCTGCAAGTCGGGGGCGGCGTTTAACGCCTCGCGGCTCGTCCATGCTTCTGCCGTGCTCGCGCCCCATGTGCTGACGATGACGCCGATTGGAAACCGTTTGCGCTCAACCAAATCGCGGGCGAAAAAGTACGCAACTGCCGACATATCACCCACGGTTTCCGGCGAAACGACGGCCCAATGCCCGGTTACGTCGGTTTGCTTTTCAGTCGTCATTTTCAAATCGACGGTAAAGTACCGGATTTGCGGATACTTGGCGCGGGCGATTTCTTCCGCTTCGTTTTGTACGCCCGCGAAATACTTCTTTTCGGTCTTGGCGACCGTGAAATCCATATTCGATTGCCCCGACGCGAGCCACACGTCGCCGACCAAAACGTCGCTAATCGTGACGGTATTGTCGCCCTTGATCGTGAGCGTGTATGGCCCGCCCTCCTTTAAGTCCGAAAGCCGCGCCGTCCATTTACCGTCCGCGCCCGCAACGGTGGAAGATGATTTTCCCGCGATGAAAACCGTCACTTTTTCGCCCGCGCGGGCTGTTCCCCAAACGGGTGCGCTCGCGGTTTGCTGCAAAACCATGTGGTCGCCAAACAAATTGGCGGGGCGCACGTCGGCACGCGCCATCGCGGGGGCCAAAAGCGCGGCAGCGGCAACTCCGCTTAGTACGAAACGAGGGAAAGCGTTCACGGTGTCTTGATTACCGGCGCGGGCGGCGCTTCGGGTACGAAGGGTGCGGGTTTATCGAGCAAAAGCGCGGCAAGCGGCGCGAGCGCAGGCTGGGTTTTCGCGCCGGTTTTGATGCCCTCGGCGACGCTTTGCGCGTTGAGCTGCGCGCCAATAATCGTCGTGTGCGTGTGGTCTTTGGCCGTAAAATACTCCGCCGCGACTTTGGACTGCCCGTCGGCTTCGTAGTGCACGGCGATAATGCCGTTCAAATTGACAAACGGAACCTTGTTTTTGTCGGCGATTTCTTTGGCCCAGCCGCCATAACTCGTGTCCGAACGGTTCGCGGTTTTGTTATCCGATGACCACATATTGCGCGGAACTGGCGACAAAACGACGGGCGTCGCGCCTTTGGCTTTGGCTTCCTTAACGTACTGTTCCATATACCAACCGTAGGTGTGCACCAAATGTGGCATTTTGGTTTGCGGATCGTCGAACGTGCCGGTTTCGTCGCCCGCACCGTGGAGGGTCGCGCGGTACGGTGCGCGACCGAGCGGGCCGCCGTCGTTGTGCCCGAACTGCATCAAAACGAAGTCGCTGGGCTGAATTTGGTCGGCAACCGCTTTCCACAAGCCTTCTTCCAAAAACGTTCGGCTGCTTCTGCCGCCGCGTGCCTTGTTTTGCACGGTTGCGCGGACCGGGTCAACGAAGTTTGACAAATACAAACCCCAGCCGCGTAGTTCGGGCGTTCGGTTGTTGACAGTCGAATCGCCGATAAGCCAAATCGTCGGCAGGCGTTTTTTTGTCTGCGCTTGGGTGAACCCTGCGGTTAAAGGAAACAGCGCGGTCAAAAGGCCGACCGCGCAAAAACTTCGTCGTTTCATAAATCAAACCCCTATTGAGATAGTACCTTTTTGCGGCTTTGCAGAACATTACGAAAGCGCAAAGGCAGCGGCTAACGCCGCTGCCTTTGCAGCACAAAACAAACGATACCTAATCTTCCTCAATCGTGAAAAGGTAGCAAATCGGTGTATTCGACGCGCCGACGTTGTGCGTTGCGACCATCGGTTCGCCGCGCATCCATTTCGCGTGTCCATCGCAAAAAAGATTGTTCACTCCGCCGTTATGCACTAAAAAGTTAGTGGGCAAGTCGCGCCCCCCGATTGTCGCGCGGATATAGGGCGGGTTCGCCGTAGCGACGACGGACGTGTTCGCCGTCCAACCCATCGCGGCGTTGCGATTTTGTGTCCAGTCGCCCGTTTCAGATACGAACAATGTATCGGCAGGCAATTTGATTTCGGCAAGCGGCCTGCCGCCCGGCCCATGCGCGCTAACCGCCGTCATGGATTGATAAACCTCATTGATCACATACGTGCCATACTGCGTCGCCCGTGCGCCCGTACAGGTGGACGGCTGATACACATATTTTTCGTGTTCGGCAGTATCTCCCTGAAAACTGGGGCACGTAAACACCTGCGTATTTTTTACATACGGAAAAAGCAAATCCATCCATTTTGGGTTGGTAATTGCGTTGACCGCGTTTCCGCACCACGGGTAATAGTTGGAAATCGGCAACGTTTCATCATAGTCTTGCGCATACATCATTAACGCCGTACCGATTTGCTTTTCGTTGGACAAGCACGCCGTTTGACGGGCTTTGGCGCGGGCCTGTGCGAACACCGGGAACAAAATCGCGGCGAGAATCGCAATGATTGCGATAACGACAAGTAGTTCAATCAGGGTGAAGGCTTTCACAGCGCTTCGGCGGCGGGCAGCATAGACCATAAGGGGTTTCCTTCGGTGGTTGCCCCCTGCGGAGCGGAAAAACGAACACTCTTTGTTCACGGGTAAAATCGGCACAAACCGGTTTATGGCACTATTGTAGCATAGGTTTTCAATAAATCAACCGGTTTATAAAGCCAATTTAGAATTTATTTTCGCCCGCTTCAAGCGGGCGCGGCAGCAACGCTCGCGCGTTCCACCAAGCCGCTACGGATAACGACGGTGCGCGGCGGGGCGTCCGCGTCAATGCGTTCTTCCAGCCGCTCCAACAATAACTGGGCGACGGTTTGCGCGATTTCCTCGACGGGCTGCGTGAGCGACGTTAAGGGAACCGGGCAGTAGGCAGCAATCGGCTGGTTGTCATGCCCAATCACGCTCAAATCGTCGGGAATACGAACCCCAGCCCGCAAAACTTCCGCCATAAACGCGAGCGCGACGTAGTCGTTGACGATGGAAACGGCGGTTGGCCTTTCGCGCAGCGCCAAAAACTGCCGCGCCATGTCCGCGCCGCCTTTTTCGTAGGTCGCGTTTTGAAAGTACCACTCCGGGCGCGGCGCGATGCCTTTTTCGTGCAACGCCCGCGTAAAGCCGCGCCACCGATGCTGCTGCGGATCGCTCATTTTGTCGCCGCTGCGCCCATCGTCCCCCATCGTGCCGGAAACGGTTTGCTGCGGAACCCGCGACATTCCAATCCCGATGCGCGTGTGGCCTCTATCCAGCAAGTATTTTGCCGCTTGATAGGCGTTGTCTTCGCGGTCGAAAATCACCTGATCGCACGTCAGGGGCGTGGGCGTGTCGTAGCTGACCAAAAGGCCGCCGGTTTTTTGGAAGTTCGCCAGTTCGCGGAACACGGCGGGATGGACGCGCTGGGTGGCGCACAAAATCGCCCGGGGTTTTTGGCGGCACAACTGCCGTACTTGCGCGGCCTGCGCCTCGCCGCTCGCGGGCACTTGATCGTCTCGGTCACCTATGGGAGCGTCGTCGCTGCCGCCGCACGTGTAGATAGGCACATCCAAGCCGCTGCCCGCCAGCGCACGCTGCACGAGCAGGATTTTTTCGGTTGTGAGGCCCACGTCGAGAATGCCGGAAAACAAGCAAACGGTGGAGCGGTTGTAGCCGTGGGCGAGCCGCTGGGCGACCGGATCGGGTTCATAGCCCATGTCGCGGGCGACCGCAAGCACACGCTCCCGCGTCTGGGCCGCAATCGTCCCCTTGCCGGACAATGCAAGCGACACCGTAGATTTGTGCATTTGCAGAGCGCGGGCGACATCTTGCAGCGTGATTGGTTTTGTCACAGAACTTTCGGCCTTATCCAAGCGAAAACAACCGATGCACCATTTAGCAACCGGTTTATGCGTGTATCATAACACAGTTTCCGGCGCAAGTTGTACTTTTGGGTTAAAATAAACCGAATTTTTATGCCGTCTAACGCTTCCGCCATGCCCGATATAACGTATCTTGCCTATGTGGGCGAAAAAGGCGGCGATGCCGTGCAGGCCTTTGAACTGGCCCGTGGCATGGCGCAAACCGGCGCGAACATCAAACTTATCGTGCCCGAGCTGCCCGGTTTGCGCGCCAAAGCAACCGACTATGCCCGACAAAACCCAACGCTCCGGGTAGACTGCACGCCGCTTATCCGCTACAATACCATTACGCAAAATCCCGCCGATGTTTTCCGTTTGATCGCGCCGCTCCGAAATACGCCGATTTTGCATATCCATTCCGGCGATATTTGCCCGCCGCGCCTCAGCCTCATGGCCCTCGACGTTTTGCGCCCCCGCGCCCTGTTTGCAACGATCCACGCCGCCAAACCCGATATGCCCATCGGTGGCAAGCGGGCCGCGTATTGGGCATCCGTCGTTCGGCGCAGGTTCCATGCCGTGTTTTGCCCGTCCAAGCACGGGCGCGAAATACAAAACCAATACGGCTTGCCGACCGACAAAACCCGGGCCATCTACAACGGCGTGGACATCGCCCATTACGCAGGCGGAAATGCAAGCGTCGCCCGCGCGCAGTTGGGTTTGTCGCCCGATGTGCCGCTCGTTTTATTTTTGGCCGGATTTCGCCAGCAAAAGCGTCCGCTCGACGCACTTCATGCGTTTGCCCGCGCGTGTGAAAAAATCCCGACCGCGCATTTCGCCCTGATTGGGAACGGGCCGCTGGAAGAAATCGTTAAACAAGAAGCGTCGTCGTTGCCCTGCGCGAATCGCGTTCATTTCGTGGATCACGTCACGAACGTGCCCGATTATTTGGCAGCCTGCGATGTTTGGTTTTTGCCATCGGAAGCCGAAAACTTCTGCTTGGGCGTTTTGGAGGCTTTGTCGGCGGGCTGCGCGGTTGTCGCCACGAACTGCATCGGCAACGACGAGGTTTTAGTCCACGACGAAAATGCCCTGCTCGCAAATGTCGGCGATGTCGCCCTACTTAGCGAGCATTTGGCGAGCGTTTTGTCGGATGCCGCACGCCGCGCCCGACTGCAAACGAGGGCCAAGCAAACCGCGACCCATTACAGTTTGGAAGCCATGACGAACCATTACCAACACGCCTATCAAGAATTTGCCGGGAACCGCGCCCTATGAGTACGAGCGCGTGGGTTCAATCCGTGCGGCGCAACGCCCCCGCCCGCCGCATTCCGTTTTGGGTTTGGGGTCTTGCGTTTGGCCTTGCTGCCCTTGCCGGTCTTGCCGTCGCAAAGCCGGTTATCGCCCTTGCACTCATTGGGGTAGTTGGTTTGGGCGCGCTGACGCGCCGCATTTTTCTGCGCCCCGCCGACGGTTTCATCTACGCTCTGTGTTTGTTCCCGTTTTACACGTTTTTGCGCGGCGGAGCGATGGCGTATCACGTTCCGCTTCCGATGGCTGTTGTCGGTTTGTGGCCCGAAGTATTGCTTTGCGTCATGATGGCGGGCATTTTGTGTCAGCGCATCCAAACGCGGGAAAAACTGCGGGTTTCGTGGGACGATGCCCCAATGGCGCTTCTGCTTTTCAGCACGATTTATGGCGTCATTTTAAGCGTTATAGAAAAAGACCCGGTGGGTGTTGTGTACGGCTTCCACCAATCCGTGACCCCATATTTGTTCTTTTTTGTCGCCCGCTGGCTTCCCGCCCCGCCCAATTATTTGAACCGTGTTTTGCGAACGTGGTTTGTGTCGTTTTGTATTTTTGCCGTGCTTTCGTTCGCGGATTACGCTTTGCGGCCCAATTTCGTTATCGCTATCGCTATCGAAATGCGAAAAGACCTTTTAGGCCGCTTCGATCCCTATGATCTTTTCAAGTGGTATCCCCGGATGCAGTCGCTGCTTTTTGGCGAGCAGTTATGGGGAACGCTGTGCGTTTTGGTCGCGCTGTACGGGCTTATCGCGCTTTTTGAAAAACATCGCCCTCTCAAAAATCGTTTGGGGATATGGCCGATCTTTTTGCTGGCCCTCGCAGGGCTTGCGTGTTCGATGTCGCGGGGCGCATTTGTGTGTTTCGCAATCGCCGTGTTTTTTCTGATGTGCTTTCGCGGAATGCACCGAAAAGCGTTTGCTGCAACCGTTCTGTCCGTCGTTGCTCTGAGCGTTCCGCTTATGGCGGTTATCGGAAACGACGCTCGAGTCAAGTCGCTCACGATGCGTTCCGCCGCGCTTTTCAGTGCGTTGTCCGGGGGAAGCGGAAACGCCGTGCGGCAAGACGGCAGCGTGGACGAATCGAACTCAGCGACCAACCGCATGAATCAGTGGGAACACGCGATAGAGTTGTTCCCCTTGTTTCCTGCCGGGCGCGGTTTGGGACGCGCAGGCAGCGCCGCCGTGATGCACAACACGAGCGTAAACTTCAACGATACGGTCAGCGACGGCGGCTATTTCCGTATTTTGGCAGAAGCAGGATTGCCGGGCATTATTTGCTTTTTCGTCGGGCTTGCGGGCGTGATGCACACCATCCTTTTCGGGTTGCTGAAAAAACCGTTCGTCACGGGCGAAGACCGTGTCATCGCGCTGACGCTGTTCGCGTTTTTGTCGGGCCTGCTCGTGCAAAACGTCGGCGGCAATGCCTTCGACTCCTACTACATCGTGCCGTTCGTGTGGCTTTTATTTGGCCTTCTGCTCACGCGCCGCGACCGCGCTGAGGAAGAAATCGCACGCACCGCGCGGCAAACCGAGCCATTAGCGACAACGGCGCTCGCCCCGGTTCGCTGGTGACGCGCCAAAATTTATTGGAACTTTTTTCCATAAGCGTGCAACAATTTCGACTCCACCTACGTCATAGGAAAACAAGCGCGGTATTGTACCGCGCCGAAATGCTTCTTTTTTTCGGGTCGATGGTTTGCGTTGTTGACGTCAATGGAGGTGTCAGTATGCAGGTTGCCGATGTGGAAATGGTGCGCGCGGTTCGGCGGGAAATGGCCCGCCACCAGATCGATGTGAGCGAAGCGACGGTATCGGCGATGCACGGAATCGTGCATCTCAACGGGCGAGTGCGGCCAATTCGGGGCCACGAAGCCGAGTTCGAGCAGGAAATTCACGCGCTGGCAAAAGCCTTGCGGCAGCGCGGCGCGGGGATCCGCGATGTCATTATGGAATGGCAAACGCCGGACGGCAAAATGATTTCCCGTCACTAAACGGTTTCGCAAACAAAAACGGGCCGCGTTTCTCATGAAGCGCGGCCCGTTTTTATCGAGCGGCGATTAAGCCAAAAGTTCGCTCCAACTTTCAACTTCCAAAAGCCGGTCGGCCCACAAAGTCAGTTGGACTTTGTCGCGGGCCTGATTTAATCGCTCGACGGTTTGCGCGCTCGGTGTTCCGAACCGTTTTCCGCCAAGCCGTAAAATCAAGTCGCGGGTATTGCTGATTTGCCCCTCTTCGCGGCCTTCTTCGCGGCCTTTCGCTTCGCCTTTAGCGAGAAGTGCTTGATAGGTTGATGAATCTTCCAACTGTTGCTGCACCCCTTTCAATAAATTGTCCACAAAATCCGCCGAATACGAAACGCCCATCAAAAGATAGGTGACGGCCCACAAAGTGCGCGCCGTTTCCAGCGGCGCGTTCGCCCGCGTCAAACGGTCTTCCATACGCCGTACCACACCGGGCAGCTTGTTTCGGGAAACGCGCGTCAGCGGAACCAGCGGCAAAATGGACACATCGCCATTCAGCAACGTGTTCGGCGATAACTGCCACAAACGAATGGCGCCGTATTCAAACCAAAGATACGGACTGCCGTCGGGTCGGTTCCGCGTTATCCTGCCGGTGAGTTCCGCACTGTCGGCTTTGCGGGTCAACAGTACGGCGGCGCTTTGTACGCTTTGTCCGCCGTGTCGATAACCCAGTAACACATTATAGCGCAGAAGCCGTTCGGCAAGCGCCTTGCCGTCGCTGCTCGTTTGAAACTCGATATGCGCGATATAGCCCGTCGGAGCCGTGACTTGAATCACGCGGTCGGCATCCGTCGTAATAGCGGCAAGGTCGGCATCTATGGTTTCGGCCTCGGTTCCCGGCAGGCCGAGAAAATGCAGCCACTCGACGGGGCCGAGTTCGACAAGCTGCTTGGTCGCGGCATCAAAGGGTTTCGCCATATCGTGCGCCTATTGTAACCAAACGAAAGTCGCTTCATTGTTTGTCAGCGGCGAAATGGTAGAAGAGCGCGCAGACGGGCATCCTGCAAAAACAACCCGCCCCAAAGCAGTGCGCCAAAGAATACGGGGAAGAGTTGCGCAAACACCGGCCCGCCGACGCGCACGTGCGTGGCGACCGCGCCGCCCAAATAGCCGGTCAGTAAAATCGCCCCCAGAACTGAAGTGCGCGGTATGAGATAGGCAATCGTGCTCGCCAGCAAAACCAATCCCAAGCCGAGAATAACGTTTTCCGAATAACCCAACTGCACGGTGGCGGCAATTACGGGCGCGGGCTTGACCAATTTGCCAATCGCATCTGTCAGCAAGAAAAGCGCGGGAAGCCCGCCCATAATACGTCCGCCCCAAACGGTCTTTTGAGAAGCCGCGTTCATTTTCGCACCCCCTGCGTTTGATCGAATCACTGCCTGCATCGTTTCAGCCTTCGCATCCTATACTCCGCCGATGTGATGATGCCCGGAAAGACGGTGGTATTTTTGATTCGGCCTTACGCGCTTTCTTCGTTCGCGCTTCGGCTCAAAAGCGCGAGGGTGTCGGCTTCCGAACAAACGCCGGTGGTCGCGCCGACGGCTTGAACGCTGCATGCGCCGACGGCGTTGGCGAATTGGGCAACTTTCAATAAATCCCAGCCGCGCAGCAAACCAACGATAAAACCCGCCGTCCAGCAGTCGCCCGCGCCGAGGGAATCCACCGCTTTCACAGTGAGCGCGGGCGCGTAAAAAGCGTCGCCGTTTTGGGGGGACACGAAACAGCCTGCGTCTGCCAGTTTTATGATGACGTTTTTCGCGCCCGCGCTTTTGAAGCGACGCACTTGTTCGGCGGGTTCCACTTCGCCGGTCAGCAAATGGGCTTCTTCCAATGAGGGCACGGCCCAATCCAAATAGGGAAGGCAGGGCGCGATGCCGTCCCACCCCAATGAGCGCGGGTTCATCACCGTATCCAAAACGGTCGTTAGGCCACGCGCTTTGGCTTCTTGCA
>CAXTBP010000061.1:0-27636 GCA_964241985.1 uncultured Armatimonadaceae bacterium
CGCCGGTCGGGACTTGATCACGGTTCTTGAAACCATCAACGAGCGGAACGCGGCGCGGGAAAAGTACAACGCCCTGCCCGAACTGCACAAGCGGGTGCTGGAGTTACGCGATAACGCTTCACAGTATGGCGACGAAATCAGCGCCTTGCAGCAATATGAAAAAGTGCCCTTTAACGAACGGCTGGCAAACCAGTTCGGCGTGAAAAGCGGCTCGGCGCTGGAGCGCGCGATGCAGCACGCCAAGATAGCGACCACGGCGACCAACAAGGAGATGGAAAACGCCATCGTCACGCTGACGCGCTATCAAGCGGAGGTGAACCTTCGGGCCGACAATCTGGCGAAGAAATACTTCGATACGGTCAAAGACAAAAAGACCGGGCTTATCCAGCCACACCCTACGGCCGCAGGGGGCGCGGGTGGAATCGACTTCGCTTCACTTTTGGGGCAGCAAACCGGCGCGAACGATGCGGCCTCGAAAATCCAGACGCTTATCGACGGCTTGCGCGAGCGGGTGGGCACATTCGGCGACAAATCCGAGTACGCCCGCGTCCATTTTTCGCTTCTTCATGGCGAACTTAAGAACACCCCGGCTTCGCTCAAATCCATAGCGGAAGGGCTTGCCCGCGAGTTGGACGGCCTCACCAAAAGCACCGACGCCAAGAAGAAGGCCGAGGAATACACCAAGCGGCTGACCTCTGCCATCAATGAAGCGAACAAGGCCCGCGAACTCGCCATGATACCCGACGGCGACGCCTACGCGATGCGGAAACGGTTCCAGATTGAGCAGAAATACGCCGACCCGAAAGACCGGCTGAACCCTGCCGACGCTAACAAAGTGCTGGCGACGCTGGACAAAAACGACACGGAGAACGCCGAGCGCGAAGGCAAAAAGAAACTCATCGACCTGCATCACAAGTTGGAGGAAGCGGTTCAATCGCTGACGACCACGAACGCGGCCTACATCGCCGGTCATGAAAAACTGACCCATGTGGAGGAAGCGCAATCGCAAATCGACAATATGCACATCGCTATTCTCGACCGCTACGGGAACTCGCTGGCTAAACGGATGCTGGCGCAGGCCGAGCTTGCCGACAGTAACGAGGCGTGGGCGAAGTCGTGGGACGCTGCACAGGCGGGCGGTCAAAAATATCTGGCAACGCTGCAAAGCCTCAGCGACGAAGCCAGCGGGCTGGTGAACGCCTACAAAGAGGCATCCGACACCGGCACGAAATACGATACCGTCGTCGCCAAGCTGACCGCGAAATATCGGGACTTGGCGGCGGCCTCGCTTCCGTGGCAAAAGCTGCTCATTTTCCAGCAAATCCAGACGGCGGCGCAGGCCGCGCAGGACACGGAAACCCTTCGCACGACGACGCGCTTCAAAGACGCCCTCGCTGATGTAACGGAACGGCTTGCCGAGGCGACCGGACACGGCGACGCTTACCAGAAAGTGCTTGCTCGGATGCGGCTCACGTCCAAAGAGTTGACGCCGGAACAAGCGGGGCTGGCTCGACAGATCGCGGACGCGACCCGGCAAATGGAGCATCTGGAGCGGCGAAACCGGGAAGTCGGCAACATCACCAGCCGCTTGTCCAGCCCGTTCCGCGATGCGTTCGACGAGATGTTCCAGAAGGGCGGCAAAGCGGGCATTCAGCGGTTCACGCAAGAGATGAAAAGCAGTTTGTCCGGTATGTTCGCTGACCTGCTCGGAAACCAAGTGCATAACTTGCTGACCGCTGCGCTGACCCCGCTTTATGATGAACTCTCGGCGATGCTGCGCTCTGCGGTCAATTCGCTGCAAGGCGCACTTTCCGGCCTGCATATGAGCGTCAACCAGATTGCGGCGACGATGTACGGAATGCTGGCCGCGCTCGGTCAACAGGGCAAGAAGCGGCAAGGTGGGGCGATACTGGGCGGCATTCTTGGCGGTATCGCGGGCAGTTTCCTTCCGGGTGGGTGGCTGCTCGGCGCGGAAATCGGTTCATCGCTCGGCGGCGCGGTCGCAGGCGGAAACGTGGGGGAGATTGCACTCGCCGGAATCAATGCGGCGGGCGCTTACTCAAACGTTGGCGGCTCTGCCATCGACGCGACGCAAAATAACGCGGGCGGCACAAGTCACGGCTCCATCCTGAACGGGCGGGCCGTAAATGTGACCACCCATTTCCACGGCCCCATCAATCAGGCTTCCGACGCGGACGCCATAGTGCGGCAAATATCGAGCGGCGTTCGGGCGGGCTTGCGAACCGCTCGGTAGAAAAAGAAACAGCAGCAGCAGAGGCGGCGGGTTTGTATTCGCCGCCGAATGCCGCAGGAAAGATTTAAGACAATGGGATTTGATTTAGCAGCCCGGCGCAATGCCATTACACCGCTTACGATTGATGTAGACGGCGACCCGCTGAACATCCGCTATAAAATCGTGCACCTGACGCCGAGCAAGGTTGCCGAACTCATAGCGAAGGAAGCAGCGGCCACGAAGAAAAAGCGACGCGGGCGGGCGGCTGCTGCACCGGCGAAAATGCCAACTGCAGAAAGCGTTTTTTCCGGCTTGGAAACCGTGACCGATTATCTGGTGAACCAGTTCCTCGAAACGGTTGTAGACTGGGATTTGCTGAACGATGGCAAGGCCGTTCCCTTGACGCGGGAAGGGCTTGCCGAGGCCGATGTGGACTTTGATATGATGGCGTTCGTTTTGAACCATATCAAAGACAATGAGGCCGCGAATACCGCAAAGACGCCGACCACACAGAGCGCGTCGGGAGGCAAGTAAGATGCTTGCACAACTTGCACAAGCGGAAACGGCGGCATTCCCGCCCGGCCCGGCCTCGTTTGATGCGCGGCTCGCGGTCGCGCGGGCTGCTTCGACGACACGCCACGATGTGGTCTTGTTTCGGCTCTTTGAAGCGTGTGACTGGCTGATGGCCGCGCCCGCCAAAAACAAGACCGCGCACCGGCTGCGGGTGCTGCGGCTCGTGGACTCGGACACGACGCCGGACAAATGGAACCTCGTTTACATGGTTCGGCAGGGCAGCGAAAAAGCTGATTATGAGCGCCTTCTATGCGAACTGGGCAGAGCCGGACTGCGGGCGAACTTGCCGCGCTTTGACTTCACTTTTGAGGGCGCAACGACCGAGGCCGAAATGCTCGCTTCGGTTTGCTTGTCTCAACAGCGGCCCGCGCTCGCGCTTGCTGCAATGCCCCAGACACGCAAGGGCAAAAAGCAGCAGCGTTAAGCGGCAGGCATCGGTTCGGAGGTTCGCCCGAACTACCGGAGAAAGCGACGGGTTTTAAGGGCCGCGCTTGGTACTTTCAAGCGGCGCGGTGAGGAATCGGTATACCACCATTTGCAAAAAACACTCAATAAAATATTGAAAAGTTTTATTGACGAAATTGCGTTTTCTGGTATACCTAAATATGTGAATTAAAGTGCCGTATATTTAATTCCACCTGTATTTTTTGCGTCGCTTCATCGTGGCGCAAAAGAAAACCCGGCTTGGGAGTGGGCTGAACTACTACACTTCCCGCTTGGTCGCCTCGCAGGGAGTGTATCAAGCAGAATGAGCAAGCCTTTAATTATCCTGTACGGCGAAGGCGACCTTCAAACGCCCCCGATGGGAACTGACGCCCGCCGCGAAACAGGGTTTTGTTTGAGGAAGGTGCAGGAAGGCGAAAAGCTGTCTTTGCCGCAATCGCGTCCGATGTTCGTTATCGGCCCCGGTTGCCATGAATTGCGTACTGTCGCGGTTGATCAAAATTGGCGCGTGATTTATCACATTGGCGCGGATGAGATTTTAGTTTTGGACGTGTGGGACAAAGACACGGAAAAAACACCGAGAATTAAGATAGCGAATTGCCAACGACGGCTCGCCTACTTCTACACCGAGAAGCGAGCGCGGGCCAAAGCCGAAGCACAAGCCGAGGCGAAAGCGAAACAGCCGGTGCAGACAAAAAGGAAAAATTGATGTTTACCGGAAACAAACCGAAAAAGGCAGCAAAACGAGCTACGGCCCCGCGTGTGATGGTCGGTGGTTTTACGAGCGCGAGCGTGACAGGCGCGACGGTTCCCGCAGCAACCCCAGCGAGCCGCCTTGCCACGCTTATCGCCGAAACAAATGCGACAATGGCGACCCTCTCCGACGAGGGCAGGGCAAATGTCCGGCGGCATATGGCAACCAAAGGCTACCGAGAAACCACGGTTTCCGAGTTTTTGGGTTTGACGCCTGAAGATGTAGCCGCCATTGAGGCGCGACTGGCAGCGGAAAACGCAGCTTCGTGACGATGTAAATCGCTTAGTCAAGCAAGAAAAATCGGCCCGGATGCATTCTTGCATCCGGGCCGATTTTATTCTGGTCCGGGAGTTCGGACGAACCTCCGAGACATCTTCCACAATGTATTCGGCGACAAATACAGCAGCAACAGCAAAAGTATGTACCTCGAAGTTGCTCCGGAGGTTCGTCCGAACTCCCGGACTTGTTTCAATATGGTAGCAAAAACAGTAAAAAAGCTGTTGAAGCGGTGAAAATCGGAAGTAGCCCGCTTTTTACGGCGGGCACTTCTTTAGCCGTTCTTGGGACGGTGCTTGCGCTCGTAGAAGCGATCATATAGAAAGACGCAACTTACGATAATTGTCAAAAGGTTCGCCCCTAACGCAAGAGATGGAGGCGTAGTTGCGATGATAAACGCAACAATCGACGATAGCGCCGCCATGACAAGAGGCGCGAAAAAGGCCACAACAAGCATTGTGATATCCTCGTCAGGAACGTTGTCCTAACTTTCTTCGTAGTCTGTGGTCAGCCCGATTGCTGCCATTAGGATTTTTCGCGCTATCCCCACAACGCACCTGCAAAAATCTTGGTTTGAACACAGTATTTTTGACATCAGCGACGCTTTTGGCTCGCTGCTTACGTCTATCCTTGTGAGGCCCACGTACTCAAGAAGAAAGGCAGTCGTTGCGTTATGCGAGATGAAGACGAAGTGGATCCCAGCATTGTGGAAGCATTGAGGGAAACGGAGCGAGACGTTTTAGAACTGGAAAAGCAAAGCGGTGAACACATCATGGGTATTCGCGCCCATGTCATACCATCAAAGGGCGAAATTACGATAAGGGATGTCATGCTTCCTGTAGAGGACGGCGACGTTCTGACGCGCAGGCTACCAAACGGCTTTACCGAGCGATACACCATACTTGACACTGGCTACACGCCTGCCATACGGAGCTTTCCCGCAAAGTTTCAAATGAAGGTTCGCAAAGACACGTCGGTAAAGAACGAGCAGTATCCGTCGGTCGTTCACAACTACAATATGCACGGGCCGAACAGTCGAGTCAACGTCAGTTCAACGGATAACAGCCACAACAGCGTGTCCACGTCGTCAGAGAGCGTTTTCGCCGATATGCGACAGGTTATTTTGGCGCGCGTCGAAAACGAAACCGAACGCGCCCGGTTGCTTCAAAATGTCGAGGAAATGGAAGCGACGCAAAAGACGCCGGGATTCCTTGCAAAGTATACGGGTTTTATGCAGAACGCGGCCAATCACATGACAGTTTTAGCACCGCTTCTCCCGGCGCTGGCCCAGATACTTCAGCATCAGTAGGCTCCTCATTGCGCGAACTAACCCGGCGAACTGGAGAAAAAAGCCCAGCGGCTCCGAGTTTCGCTGTTGGTTCAGACCTATGGGTTAATTTGCCTATGCTTAACCAGTTCCCCCGGTACGGTATTCTTAGGGCAGCGAGTGCCTTCTATGTACTGAACCATGCGAGTGAAAAAATTTCGCACGGTTTCGCACTTCGGGCATCGGTACTGAAATTCAGTATCCCAAACATAGCCGTCTTCGTCGGGGGTGCAAACTTCGGTAAGGCGTTCACATTGCGAACACGTAACAGAATGTACGTAAGGCATTTAGTCCCTTTATCTATCCTCTGATTGTGCTTGACCCTATTTTGACGGCTTGGATGCAGACATCTGACTCTGTTGAGATGCTCTAACCGCTTGCTCGTGCGCTTGGCTCAGTTTGTTCAAGTCCACGATTAGATGGCTTCCACGCGGCCCCATCACGTCACCAAAAGAAATCTGTTTAAGTGATCGGGCCGTGTCGATGACCTCATCCCAAAGCTCAAGTTGTACGCGGTGGTCTTCGATGGCATTGGCGAGTTTGCGGAGTTCACGGACAATCGCGTCAGCTTCGACGGTCATTTTTGCTTGGGCGGATGCTTCTTTGTCCAACGTTGAATGTTACCTTCTTGGTAGAATTACCTCCCCACGTGGGAAGTGCTATATTTATGCCCATTTCAGGCCGTTTGACGCGCCCGGCGACGCTTTTTATGTGTTTCCTGCGTCTATATCTATGAGACACAAATGCCCATGCCTAGTGCTGCTAACCTAACCGATGAATCAGGCCAAGCCGACGATGTAGCCAGTACATCAATGCCGTCTCCCTTACATCGGGCCGAAGGTGTCACGGCGTCCGAGCGGTATTTGAGTAAGCTATGCGACCGTTCGTTCTTGACGCTGTGGAGCCATTCCCACGTTTTTCGTGATCAGAGAATCAACAATGGCGCGAGCGAAGGCAAAGAGTTATGTGACGTTCTCGTAGTTTTTGAAAACGATGTCATTATCTTTTCAGACAAAGACTGCGTGTTTCCCGATACAGGGGATCTGCAAACCGATTGGCGGCGCTGGTATCGTGAGGCCATCAAGAAATCCGCCAAGCAAACTTTTGGGGCGGAACGCTGGCTTAAAGAACACCCCGACAAGGTGTTTCTTGACCCTGCCTGCACCCAACCGTTTCCCTACCCACTTCCCGCGCCGGATGTCGCCCGGTATCACCGGATTGTGGTCGCCAAAGGATGCGCCAAACGCTGTCAAGAGTATTTCAATCCCGATGCGCCGTGGGTTGGAATCGGTAGCCTCGTGGTCGATTCAACGCTTCACGGCGACGATCACCTTGCCGACTTTGCCGACCCAAACGACTTGACCTCTCTTGCCGAAGGGGGCAGACCCTTTACCGTCGGGCATGTTGACATCAAGCGGGGCTTCGTTCACGTTCTGGACGAAACGACGCTCGACAAACTTCTGACCCACCTCGACACCGTTGCGGATTTCGTTGCGTATCTGACCAAGAAAGAAGACTTACTCGCAAACTATCGCGTGATGGCTACCGGAGAAGAAGAGCTTCTTGGCTACTATTTGGGCCATGTGAACGCGGCGGGCGAGAACGATTTTCCGCCCCGTGAAGAGTTTTTGTCGGCTATTTTTGCGGAGGGAATATGGCTTCGTTACCTCAATGGCCCTGAACGCGCTGCACAAGTCGAAGCCGACCAGCCGAGCCACATTTGGGATTCGATTATCGAGCATTCCAGTGCATGGTTGCGAACGGGTAATTCCGAACTTAGTTTTCACGACCACGAGAGGCTCTTGCGGTATTTCGCGCGCGAGCCGCGTTTGCGGCGTCGGCTGCTTGGGCGAAGCATCCTTGATCTGGTGACCCGGGCGCAGGCGGAAACAGGTTCCAATCCACGGCGGTTAATCCAGCCCCTAAAACCTGACGAGCCGTATTTTGCTATACAGATATTTTCTGTGCCCTTCGGCTTAGAAAACAAGCCCGGTTATGAAGCGAACTATCACGAGGTTAGGCGCAAATATCTTGAGGCCGTTTGTATGGCGGCAAAGATTGCACAGCCGACAGCAAAAATCATCGTTGGCTATTCTGTCGGGTCGGGCCGTCTCCCTTGCGAACTGACCGAAGATTTGCTGTATGTGGACACAACGGCTTGGACGGAATACGATTATCGAGAAGCTGAGTCGCTTCGACATGATCTTGCATTGTGGGTTGATGTTGCATACTCGCACAGCACGGAGCGAACGTTTCCTATCCCTCGACCTCTGGTTCCTATGACAATGCCGAGAAAGAAAAACGGGCAAAAAGCAAAGAAACATCGTTGAAACACTATTATCAATTCTGTTTCAAGTGGGGATGGTAAAGGGGGGCGAAACGGGGCGATATGGCCTGTTTTGGGGTGCTTATCGGCCCTGCGGCGTGTTTGCTTGAAACACTTCTCGCGGCAGATGTTGCAAACTCCTTTAGTTAACTGGATGTACTCAGGACATACTCAGGCCGTTATACTTATGTGCTGAGCCACCCCTGCTGCACGGCGTAGCGCATGATGTCCACGCGGCTGTCGAGGCCCGCCTTTTCCATCGCCCGTGCCTTGTGGCTTTCCACGGTTTTGACGGATAAGTCGAGCCGCACGGCGACTTCCTTTGTGCCATAGCCCTGCGCGATGCGCCGCAATACGTCGGTTTCCCGCTCGCTCAACTCCCCGCCGATGCCCTCGACGCGACGCGCAAGCCCACCGTTGTTTTGCGGCTTGCGCGTCAAATTGGTCATCACGCGCCCCGCGAAGGCTTGATCCAAATACACGCCGCCGCTCGCAAGGGTGCGAATCGCCCGTATCAAATCGTCGGCAGTGGAACGCTTTAGGACGTAGCCCGACACCCCTGCATTGAGCATTTCCCGCACCGTGTATTTGTCCTCGTGCAGGGTTAAAACCAGTACTTTAGTCTGAGGGGCGCTTTGCTTGATTTGGCGGATCGCGCTCGCGCTGGATACGAGGGACTGGAAAACCTCCATCACGGCAACGTCGGGCTGGATCTGCACCGCTTTTTGCACGGCAGCGCGGCCATTGGACGCTTCGGCGACCACTTCCATGTCGGACTGGGCATCGATGAGCAGTTTCAAGCATTCGCGGACGAGGGCATGGTCGTCTGCAAGCAACACACGCAGTTTTACCATCGGGTTGCGAACCGAATTTGGGACGTGATGGGGGATATACTGACCAAGCAAGCCGGAAACCTCTCTTTTTCAAACAGGATGTCCAAACAGCGAACAGGTACGGTGCTTTGTATATTGCCCGCTTGCTTACTTTGTTTGGATTTTCAAATGTACATAATCCTGACAAAAAAAGTTCATTGCAAGAAGCGTGCGCTGTGCGTTTTGCAAACGGTGAAAAACGGGAAACCGGTTGAATATGGATAATTAAGGCAGTATGGACAGCCAAACAGATAAGCAAAGAGGCGCTTCCGCAGAAGTTCGCGCAGAGGTTGGCGCAGGAGTTCCCGGCATTATCACTGCCACTGTCACAGTTTTGCGCTATTACGACGAACGGATACTCCAAGCACAAGCGCAGCGGGAAGCACAACTTACCTCGATTGAGGAGCTAACGGAAACAGTGCGGCGGCTTCAGATGGATACGCACACCCATAAGAGGATCGCCGCCGAGGTTGCCCGAGCAAGTCAAATGCAGGCCGAAGTGGAACGGCTGCAAGGCGAACGCGCAGAGTGGCAAACCCTTTTGGATACTATCCGTCAGAATCTGCTTTGCCGAGTGCAAGCGACAAAAAGGTCAAGGGGTGTGCTTATCCCACACAGGGCACGGCAACGAAAAACGGCGAACAAAACCGTTGGATAAAAAACCACTCGGTACACGGATGTGCCGGGCGGTTTTTGTTGGCTTTTTGTCTACGACCTCGTTGGGTTGCGTTCGTTATTGGGAACGATTGCACGAGGCTTGTTTGTAAGTTGTGCACCTCGCTCACCGACGCTCGACGTTTCTTTGAGTGAGTGTTTTTTGAAAGAGGTTTTTGTATGAACGAAGCAGTAGACACGATAGATGCGATAGAACCCGTTGAGCCAGTGGGTTTAGGTGAGACCACACCAATGACCACCACGGATTCCTTGAACCGCCGCACCTTGCTGACGCACGCCGCCGTCGCGGGCCTTGGCGTGGGCGTGCTGGGCCTTGCCGCTGCAACGCAAACCGGAACCGCGCAGGCGTCCACCACACCAAAACAACCCGAAGCCGAAACGGGGCACGATTATCCGATGGCTGCTCCCAATGCCAAGAACGAAGCGCAGTACCGCGTGGGCGTGCTCGGCCCGGCAACGCTTTCCCTGCTCACCAGCCAGATCGCCGTGGATAAAGCGACCGACCCCGCCGCCAAAGAGTTCGCCAACTTTGAGCTACGCGAAGCGATTGCGGTAACGACCGTGCTCAAAAGCATGAAAACACCGACGCCGCCGATGGACGCCAATGCCAAAGCGACGCTCGCCAAAATTAAGAACACTCCCGCAGGCGCGGACTTCGACAAGGCATATATCACCGCCCAGCTTGCCAACCATGAGTTTCTGCGGGATTTAACGACCTCGTATTTGAAGAACACGGCAGGAGCCACCAGCATGGCGGAAATGCACGGACGCCACTTGGCGACGCTGGCGCAGTCCACCTTCAAGGAGCACGTCGTTCATACCAAGAACATCCTGAAAGCCATGAAGGGGTAATCAGCGGAAGCTGATACTCCAATTGTTTCAAGACCAGCCCGGATGCAACAATGCGCCGGGCGGTTTTGGTTGCACCCGTTGTTGCACCCGTTGGCAAAGGACTTGCCAACGCTTGAGCCGAACCGTAGCGCATGAAGCCCCTTGCCATAAATGCCATAAAGCACGTCCTCCGTGCCCGGTGAACTCTTTGACGCGGGCGGCAATCGCAAGTACCTGTCGCAAGCCGAGCGCGACGCCTTTCTGCAAGCGGCAAGTCACACCCCGCGCGATGTCCGCACGTTCTGCGCCCTGCTCCATTATTCCGGCTGTCGCCTGACCGAGGCGCTGGAACTCACTTACGACCGCATCGACCTGTCCGAAGGAACCGTCGTTTTCGAGACGCTGAAGAAACGGCGCAAAGGCGTGTACCGCTCGGTTCCCATTCCAGCCACGCTCATCGAATCGCTCGACCTGTGCTTCGACGTGCGCGACAAGCAGCGGAGCCGGGGCGGTGGCAAGGGCGAGCTACTATGGGACTGGAGCCGGGCGACCGCTTGGCGAAGGGTAAAAGAGGTCATGGAAGCCGCTAAGATCGGGGATGGCCCGCAGGCATCGCCAAAGGGACTTCGGCACGGGTTCGGGGTGAACGCGGTAAGCCGGGGCATACCGCTCAACATGGTGCAGAAATGGATGGGCCACGCGCAACTGTCCACCACGGCCATCTATGCCGACGCCGTGGGAGCCGAGGAAAAAAGCATCGCTGCCAAAATGTGGTAACTGGCACTCGACTATTTCGCTGTTACGGTTCTACGGCCACGCGCCTGACGCCGTGGTTTGTCCATGAGTTTTCGGGCGGCGGCTCCACCGAAGCCGAACGCCAAGCCCCAAGCCATCCATACCGCGAACGAGGCTAATATCTGAACGGGCGACCCCATGTAGTGGTGATGCGCGACGATGTTGATCGACATCGACCCCAAGCAGATAAAGCCGCTCAAAGCGCCGACCAGCGCCCCAAACCGTCGGCTCTTTCCCTTGACGCCCAAATACAGCGACAAAGCCGCCGGAAGGATCGCAAACAGAAAGAGGTCGGTGGAGCTGCTGGCATGATAAGTCACATCGATGCGCGTCCATGTATAGGGCAAAAGAAAAAGGTACGCGACCAGCGGAGCCATCAAAAGCATAGAGCGGCCTTGCGTCAACGGGAACAAGGACGGTTTCACATTAGCGACGTGCTGCAAAGTGTCAGAGGCCGTGGTGGAAGCGGTAGAAGTGGTGGAAGCCGACATTTGCGCCAAAGCGCGACGGATGAACTTGGGTTCGACACCGACCTCGTGGCCCAACGCTTCGACTTCTTCGGGCGTGAGGGTTTGGCGATGATGCGTTTGCATCTGCTCGGCAAGGGCGATGATCTGCTTGACTGTTGCCGCGTCGTAGCGTGGCGCATCAGCAGAGTTGACGGGTATGACCGGCGTTTCCGATTGCATTTCTTGCGGCGCGTCCAGCGGCGTGATGGTGCGAGACGACGAGAGCGGCGCGGGTTGTTCTTCGTGCGAATGCTGAAGCGGCATCGGTGCGGCCTTTCGAGAATGGCAGGAACGGGCAGATAGCAAAAAAGCGACTCGGTTTCCATAGAAGCCGGTCGCTGTAAGGTTCGTCGCGCTTGTCCTCAACCCGACTTTCGGGCCGTTCCAAACTTGACTATGAATACAGTATATCGTGTTTTCGGGGGTTTTGTCCACAGCGAGCGAACCGGGGGCGTTGCATCAAACCCCCATTATTGAGGGACAGGGGGGCAACTCGGCGGATAGATAACGCTATCAATTTTGCCGGTTTCTTGCGTGTGTCGTCATTTGGAGTATCGTAATTGTCGCGTGAAAAAGCGGCAAGTATTCCGCGCCGAATAACGGGCGGTTTTACAGGCCGCCCAAACGGTTCAGATCGGCGCGCATTGCCATTTTTAGTTCCTTTACCCCCTTCCTCGATAGATGGCTCACGACAGCGGTGTAATCTTCGACGCTGGGATTTTCTCCTAAACTACGCAGCGTAACGATGGCCTTTAGCTCACCTTCATAAATCGCTTTGTATACCTCGTTGGATCCGACTAACGCCGCTTGCTCCATCGCTTCAAGAAAAGTGTAATAATGCTCCTCGATATTGCCGGGTTTTTGTCGCTTGTGAACATAGCTTGCAATAGCCACAAGCAACGCTCTATATGCGTCGGCTTTTCGTGCATAAGCAAGTTCTAACCGCTTGCTTTTTAGGTTCGCCCGTGCCGTGATTAACTGACTGCCCAGCGCCCCCGAAAGTGCTAAGGCGGCAACCGCAAAAGGTGAAGCAATAAATTCCGCTACGGTCATAGGTTGTTTCTCCCACGCATCAGACCCCGACAAGCGGCCCTTTGTTGCGTAGACAGGCCATTTTGGGCAATTTGGACGGTTCTGCGATGCTTTTCTCCCATTCACTACGTCTACCCTTATGAGGTGCAAATTAGTGGGTGACAAAGCCTCAAAAGGGTAACACAGACTTAGATATGGCTGAAGCCGACGCTACTGTAGTTGAGCAAGAACTGGACAAAGTTAAGAAGCACAAGATGTATGCCCTATCGGCGAAACATCTGCATCAGAATCGTCTCGACAAGTTGCGGAAATGGAGTACGTTTACTGACTGTTTGGCGTTTGTGTTTCCCGTTCTCTACGTTCCAGTCCGCTATCTGGCAAAAGGAACGAATGAGCAAAATCTTGCAGAGCATTCTTGGGAATTTATAGGCGCGGTATTAGCAGCATCAGCCGCCGTGAAGCTTTTCTATAAATGGTCTGAAAACGCAGTAGAACACAGTCAATTGCGTGACAAGAACATCGAAGCGGTGACGCAGGCAGATTTGATACTAAGGCGTGGGACAAGCCAACCGATTGAAGAGTTCGATCATTTTTACAAGTCGATGGATGACTTGGAAAAAGAAGACAGAGAGTCCATAACCAAGTTGAGCGATAAGGAGAGACATCTGGCTTATCGTGAAGCACTAAAGGATTTCGACCCAGAAGAGGCTATTTGCCGGTATTGCCATGCGTCTGCATGGAGATTTAAGAAGGGGAGTTGCCAAGCTTGCGGAAACACTCCCGTGGCATCAAGTGTGCAAGCGTAGAGAAAGGTAAAAATGACACCTGAAGCAAGAAGAGTAGTTGCCATGTTTGAGGCGCTTGAACGTGATGAGCAAGCCGAGGTCGTAGCATATCTCGGTCAAGGCATTATTACGAAGGGTTTGAACATCGGCGGTTATCCGAAAGGGCGTGGCCGTTTTCGGGATGAGGAGCGGCTTGGAATAAACATCGGGTCATTTCCAGAAAAACCAGAACCCCATGCTGGTGTAAACATTGGTGCTCCCCCAATGGAGAACCGCGTAAGTGGGGCAGTCTGCCCTACCTGCAAGCGCAAAATGTAGCAGACTCAAATACGAACAAAACTGGCCCGGCGCATTTCTACGTCCGAGCCAGTTTTGTTCTATTACGGGAGTTCGGGCTAACCTCCAAACCACTACTTGCTACCCTTAAGAGAGTTCTACTGCTGATCTTCTAACAAAAACAGCAACAGGCGTATTCGTTGCCGAATATGAGTGTTCACTAACTTGAGTACTTAAGCAACACTTCAGGCGCGGGCCATTCCCTCAGTGGCTCGACTATGCTTGCCGGGTCGGGGAGCGGTTGTACCCCGTCAGACGGATCGGGCAGCGGCGGGGCAAGCGAAGCGGGATCCTCCAGCGGCTCCATGTTCGCGGTCATTTCGTCCAGCAACGCATTAAGGGCGGGCACGTTCACCGGCTCCAGCATCTCAACCACAGGCGACGCAGCCCCTGCTGTTGCGGGCTTTTCACTTTGCGCTTTGGACATTGTGCCGCTCCTTTTCTAAGTTTTCGATTTTCTTGATGGCGAAGCGGTGTTCTGCCTTGCGATATTCGATTTGCAGTTCACGGGCTTGCACCTCGACCGCTTTTACCAAAGCGTCGTAGGCTTTGATCGCATTAAGTAGATCGCGGTCTCCGCCTCCGACAGCGTGCCCGTAAAGCACGCTGTGAGCGAAACTCTGCTTTTCGGTGAAGGTGAACGTCATAAGCGCCGCCACCTGTTTGGGCTTCAGCTTGAACTTCAGGAATTTCTTTCGGGAGGCCATCTTACGCGCCCCCTTTCTTGATTTTCGGGGCGGGCTGCACCAGCTTGTAAACGGCGGTCGGGTGCAGGTTTTTGGGGGAGAAGAAGCAGGCAAATTCGGCAACGGTCACGATGGCCGTCCATTGCGTCGGGGCGTTTGCTTCGCCCCATCGGGAAACGACGCCATCATAAGTTAAGCGGCCTTTGAGGTATTCGCTGACCTCGTAGCGCATCAGTTCCCAGCGGTCGGCGATGAGTGTATCTACCGGGTCTTTGCCCGCTTGCTCGACGGTGCGGAGTGCAACGATGTCTTGTTCGTCGGCCTCGCGGAGCGTTTCGGCGACGATCTCGCGGAGTTGCTGCTCGCGCTTTTCGGACAGGAGGTAAAGCTGGTTGCGGCTTGCTTTTTTGCGTTTCTTTGCAACCACGAGTACGGCTGCGTTGTCTGAATTTGTGGACATGAAGAAAACAAATCTTTCTTTCGTGTTTCGCAGCAGTGGGTCGCCGTCAGAAGTTGGCCCGCTGCTGTTTGGGTTGATGGAGCCGTCCGCCGTTATGTTTGCGGATGGCGTTTTGTCCTTTCCGTATTTGGTTTGTAGTTTGAAGTAACTACATTTATTGTAGCACATATTAACTACAAAAACAAGTATATTTCCCTGTTTGATGTAGCGAAGTATTGAAACAAATCAACTACATAGCGTATAATGGGGCATGGCAAAAACAGACAAAGAAAAGGTGAGCGCAGTTCCTACCAGTGTTCGGCTCTCCGCGACGGGCGAGCAGTTGTGGCAAACGCTGGCTAACCGAATGGGGCTTTCAAAAGCGAAGGCACTGGAGGTCATTATCCGCGACCGAGCGCGGGCCGAAGGTTTGGAAGTGCCAACCACTAACGCCTAAACGATTAAAGCAACGACGCCCCGTCTGCAATGTAGCCGGGGCGTCGTTTCGTGCGTGTACGGGCCGCAGGGCGCGTCATTCGGGCGGTTCCGCTTTGCCCTTGCCCTTCGGCCCTGCTACATCAATTTTGAACGTTTCCCTTTCGGGCGTTGCGTCCATGCCGGGGAGCAGTTCGCCGGTTCGCTCGGCCTCGGCGATGTACGCGGCGGTGTCAAGCCTCACGGTCGTTTGCTCGATGATGCAATGGGAGAAGGCCGTTCGTGCGTGGACAAAAGCGGCCTCGCCATCCGCGATAACCAGTTTGCGCGGGGCCGTGCGAAATACTAAATTCCCTTGCTGGAGCGTGATTGTTTTACGGCGGCGGCGTTCGGCCTCCTGACGGGCGAACGCTTCAAGCTCGGAACCGAAGCGGGAAAGCAGCCACTCGCGGTCGGTTCGCAGTTCGTTTGCGCGGGCCTCGGCTTGCGCCTTGATTCGGGCGGCCTCGGCGTCAATGCTCGCCAGTTTTCCAAGCAGCCAGTTAGCGGCGCTCTCGCTGTCAATCGTGAATTTAACAGCAGCAGCAGGGGCCGCGCCTTCGACCTCGGCCTGTGTGGGGAAGTCAAGGCCGGACAGATCGCGCTGCACGGCATCAAAAGCGGCGAGGGTGTCATAATCGGTTCCGCCCGTCAAACTCGTTTGCGGCGTGTCGGTTTCGATAATCATGGTTTGCGGTGTCCTTTCGGGCGAGCCGGTTCAATCGGCCCGCCCTTCGTTCGTGTCAGGCGTTGGCGGTGCGTTCGTTCACTTGGTCGGCGAAAACATTCCACTCGGAAACGCGGCGGGCTTGTTCGGGTGTCCGGTTGCGGAACGCTTGAGCGGCGCGGGCCATTTCGCGCTCGATGTATTGGTGGTATTCGTCCTCGTAGCGGTCGCAGCAGGACTGCGAGCAAAACGCTTCGTCGGTGTCCGGGCCGGTCACAGCGTCGCAGGGCGGGAACACTTCCCGGCAGGCTTTGCACACGAGTGGGCAGCCGTTGGTCTGGGCTTCGTGCAGGTCATCTAACAGGCGGCTTTTGAAGGTGGGAAGGGGCATCGTTTCGGGTTCCTTTCGGGTCTTTCACGCTTGCGTGAAGGGGAAGGGCGGGGAGGCTTGCGGCCTCCCCTTTCGGCTTAGAATTTTCCGGCCAAGAGGTCATACCGGGCGGCGTCGCGTTCGTCGTTTTCGGCCTCGGCTTGGCAGATGGCGATATGGTCGTCCGTGAATTTCTGATGCTTGCAAATGCCCTCTTTGATGAACTGCTCGCACTGGCAGAACTGGAAGCCGGGGGTCGTGTCCACGATGTAGGAAAGTTTGCCGTTCTTGTTCGGCTTGATTACGTGGTAGGAGGTCGGAACGGCCTTGCTTTGCTTGATGGTGTAGCCCTGCTCAAGCATTTTTGCGGCGTTCTTGACAGCGGTTTCGATTGCGGAGATTGTAGGGGTTTTCATACTTATATTATACAGAATAGTTTAGTATAAGTAAAGGGTTTGAAGGGTTCCAAACAAAAAAATAATACTTATTTATTTAGTAGGAGATACTAATATATTCGGGGTATAATAGGCCAGTAAGGAACCTGACCGATGGAAGAAACAGCAGCAGAAGCGCCTGCGCCTGAAAAGCCTCGTAAGAAGCGCGGGCCTGTGCCCGGCCCGGAAACCGAGAAGTACACGGTTTTGATTGCGCCCGACCTCGCCGAGTGGGGGAAGTATCAGCCAGGCGGTTTGTCGGAGACCATCCGCGTTTTGATGCAAGCGGCCCGCGCCAAAGAGCAGCGGGAGCAGGCGGGAGCGAAAACCGAATGAACACGACCGAACGCCGAGGCGCTGCGGAAAAACTCGACCGGGCCGCGCTTCATGTTCGCCGCGCCCAGATCGCGGCGGGACTGGCTCAAGCCGTCGCCATCAGCAGGCCCGAAACGGCACGGGAACAAGCGAGCAGGGCTGCCGACGCTGCGGGCCGCGCGCTCACGGTGCTGTGCAATAATTTGGGCGCGGCCTGCCCGTCCATTGACGACGCCGAGGGAGACAGCGACACGCCGACGCCGAGCGGGGAAACGCTCGACCTGCGCGCCCTTGACGCCCTCGGCCGGCTGGACACGCCCGAAACACGCGGCCTGCTTGCAGCGCTTGAGGCCGCTTTGCCGGTCGCTGAAGCCGTGGACGAGCAGCGGGGAAACGTGCTGCCGGAGCGCATCGAAACCGCGCCCGGCGAGACGCGAGGAATCGACCTTGCCGAAAGTTTGGGGGAATTGGTGCTGCGTCTGCGGCGCGAGGTTTTCGGCCTCGGTTCTGGCAGGGAGTAGATATTTGCCGCCGAATAAAAGCCACCGGCCCGGCCACCTTTCCCGCGAGCGCGTCGGGCTGGCATGAACAAACCGGCGAACGATCCCGCATCCGGCGACTGGCTGACCATCAGCGAGGCTGCGGCCCGGTTTGCCGTTTCGCCTCGCGCCCTGCGGCGTGCTATCGAACGGTGTCAAAACGTTCCCGAAACGTTCCCGCAAACAGTCCAGAAAACGGTACACACGAAAACCGGGGAACGTTCTGCGGCTGCGTTCCCTTTGTCCTTTGTAGAGCGTTTGGCGGGCGAAATACGAGCCTTAGCGACCAAAGCCGACGAAACAGTCACCGGGCCGGGAAACGTTTCGCAGGGCGAGCAGGAACGGGCCGGGAATGTTACCGAAAACGTACCACGAAACGTTCCGAACGTTCCCGCTGAAAACGCCGAGCTGCTCGACCAGTTGCGGGGTGAGGTTTCCTATCTTCGGGCCGCGCTGGAGCAATCACAAGCCAATGCAAAAGCCGCATTGGACAAAGAGCAGGAAAACACACGGGCCGCGCTCGACGAATTGAAACGGGCGAATGAACGTGCCGCCGTGCTCATTGCTGCGGTCGGCGCGGGGCGGCTCCAGCTCGAACCTTTGACAAATTCGGATGCAGCAGCAGGCTCGGACGCGGCACACAACGTGCCACACGAAGCGTCAGGAGCCGCCGAGCGGGGCGAAACGGTCGAGGACGCGGGAACCGAACTGATCGCAGAAAAGACACGCCCTTTCTGGGCTTTTTGGAGAAAATAAACCATGCCATTAAATCTTGTTATTCGGCGTGCAGAAGCAGAGGCTCACGGGGAAAGGTTGGTGACGCCATCTACACTAAAAAATGCTACGTCCGAAGAATTAAAAGCTTTCGTTGAACGTTTAGAGGCTTTGACTCTCCCTGACCACACAAAGCACGTTGACGCTGCACTCTCTGCCTTACTCAAACACGGCCCCGATGAGCCGATGCCGTATTCTTTTGGCTATTCCGAACTATGGGAATGGGCAGATAAAAGCCCTTTCGACTGGCGAAGCGATGCCGAAAACGACGTTGAGCCAGTTATAACGTTTCGAGACATCTCGGACTTTGTGAAGTCTGAAGGCAAAAAGCCAAGTCGACAATTTGTTTTAGGTGATGATGGCAAACCCGACGCGACAAATCCGGTCTACACTTTGGCCGAAGTGTATAAATGGATAGAAAATCAGCGCAATCTTCCTTCGTCTTACGAGGCAGCAACAGAGCCACCCATCGAGCGCGCGTCAGCCCTGACCATTTACACTGGGCAGGAAACTGACACCTACTTTCGCGGCGTCGCCAATGGCAAACGCGGCCACAATTACACCAACGACGAGCAATTAAGCCTTTGCTTTTACCAAACACCCGGCGAACCCCACCGGCTGCAACTCGACGCCGACGCAGACGATCCTGAATACAATTTCATGGGGCTACAAAGCCTTGTAGGCGAACAAGACACCGACGCGGCTTTCGCGGCCTGCTACGTTTTGACCCTGCTCGCGCCCGCTTACCCGTTCCAGACTGGACAAAGAAGCGGGCCGGTCTGGATTGACCTTGACGACGTAGCCGAGAAAATCGGCCTCGCCCCTGATAAATGTAGCACCGCCGAACGGGAAGCGGTTCGGCAACGAATACGGCGGTACATCAAATTTGGCGCGCGGGCGCGCATCGTGGGCAAGCGGAGTATCCCCTACTATGAGAAGCGAGCAGGGCGCGAAAAGAATGTTATTTCGACCGACATCCTCCATGCTCTATGGAACGTGGAAGCCGAGCAGGTTCCATCGAATGTAGCCGATGGCATAACACCGCGCCGGATGCAACTCACGGCGACGGCTGCCATTGTGCCCCTTCTGTCAAGTCCCGACCTTGCCCAGTTCATGCACGGCGGCGAGCGTATTGCAGCTATTCCAGGTGGAAGACCTGTAGGCGCATGGGCGCGCAGCATCGGGCTTGTGCTTATGATGGAATGGCGAAAGCATATGCTACAGGCGGTTGACGGAACGCTTCTACTGACCCGGCGCGGGCTGTTGGAAACATACCCACCCAAAACCGCCGCCGCTGCCGAAATATTAAACAGTGAGAATCCGAAGCGGGCGCGCGAGTATTGGCGGTTAGCGCTGTCTGAACTTGCCACGCAGGGTATTGTGGAGCGGCAAGGTGAAGCGGAGTGGCAAAGCGACGAAGTGGAAGCGAAAGACCGGCACGAAAACAAAGGTAAAGACGGGATTGATCTGCCACGCAAGGGCTGGCAGGTCGCATGGCTCGATACGCCGGTTCTGCTGCATCCCGGCCCGTTTTATCGGGCAAACCTGCAAATGCTGCTCGCTAATAAGTTCCACGCACCGCCGCGAAACCTTACTAAATCCGTGACCAGAAAACCTGGACGCCCGCGCAAAACGGCGCAAGCAGCAACGGCATAAGCAAAAAACTATACCGACAACTGTGGGAATACCACCGACAACTGTGGGAATACCACCGACAACTGTGGGAATCGTGAGGGGAGAAAAAACTATAATCATAACTATTGGATTTTTAGTTTGCGCTGCCGCGAAACAAAAACCAGCGATACATTGAAGCGAACGCCTTGACGGAGACAAAACACTTTGCCCCTTGCGCCCATATCGCCGAACGAACCACGTAGCGACCGCGCCCAAACCAACGGAGCGGGCCACGCACCCGCCGCTTTTGCCGCACTGGACACCGACACGCTGCGCCCGGCCTTGTTGCCGCTGCGGAACCTGCTGACCGACTTTGACGATCAAGCGCGCGAGCTGTACGAGGCCAAACAAGAAGGCCGCGCCCGTGGCCCCGTGACCGGCTTTCCGACCCTCGACGCCGAACTATCGGGCGCGCTGCTGCCGGGCCTGCACTTTGCCCTCGGCGTTCCCGGCGTCGGTAAAACCGCCTTCGCTTTGCAGATCGCGTCGTCTTGCGGCTGCCCCTGTCTGTATCTCACCTGCGAAATGCGCCCGCTGGAGCTGCTCCGCCGCGTGACGGCGCGGGCCACGCGCACCTACCTGAACAAGTTCAAAGACGGCTCGCAGCTCCCCGCCGAAGCATCGGAAAAGGTTCGCCGTGCCATAGCGACCGCGCCCGGTTTGGTGCTGCTCGATGGAACGGCGGCTTATGCTAAGGGGCAGGACATCATGGACGGGGCCGAGGCCACGCGCAAAGCAGACCCGGCAAACCCGCACTTTCTTTTGGTCGTTGATAGCCTCCATGCGTGGGCGTCGGCTGCGCCCGGCGCAAGTGCTGAGTACGAACGCTTGGCCGAGCATCTGACCGCGTTAAAGCGCCTATCGGCTTTGCTCGCTTGCCCCGTGCTTGTCATATCGGAGCGGAACCGGCAAAGCATGGAAAAGGGCGGTTTAAGCAGCGGGGCCGGGCATCGTGGCATCGAGTACGGCGGCGAAACCATGATCGAGCTGGATATGGAAAAAGACGCGATGGAAGATGCGTATGGCGAAAAGCCGGTATCGCTGAAAATATCCAAAAACCGCAACGGCAAAGCGGGCCGAACCTTCGCGCTTCGCTTTCACGGCGGCTTCCAAACCTACCGCGAGGAAGGCAAGCTGTAATGATTGCCGCTGCCCTTCCTTCGGCCTTGTCTTTGTCGCTCGCCGATTTGGAAGGGCACGACCGGGCCGCAAAGACAGGCGGCATCGAGCGGCGTTTCCTTTGCCCGTTTCCGGCCTGCGCGAGCCATCAAAACCCGAAAACGCACCGCTCCCTGACGCTTAACACGGAAACCGGTGCATGGAACTGTAAACGCTGCCACGAAAAGGGGCTGCTGACCGAATGGCACACGCACCCAGCGGAACGGGCCGATTTAGCCGCCCGTCCCTTCGTTTCCAAACGTGACCGCGACCGCGACCGGCTGCGCTCGCTGCTTGCCACGGCTCCCCGCCCGGCTGCATCAAAAGCCGAACCCGACGCCGATACAAAGCGCGATTTAGCGGGCCTGCTTTCGGGCATTAAGCCACTCGCGGAAACGCCCGGCGCTGCTTACCTCAACGGGCGTGGCCTGCCCGCCGATTTTTGCCATGCGGCAGGCGTTCGCTTTCACCGTGGCTTTTTAGGGCGGCCCGCCGTCGTGTTTTCTTTGCGGGATGCAGCCGGGCGCATCGTGGCCCTGCACGGCAGGTATACCGACGGGCGAAGCGACCCGAAAAGCCGAACGCGCGGGCCGATGCAGCAGGCCGTTTTTGCCACGCCCGGCGCATGGTCAGGCGACCCGTGGCAGGGCCGCGTCGTGATAACGGAAGCCCCGCTGGATGCCCTCACGCTCGCCTTTTGCGGCGTTCCCGCCGTGGCCCTGTGTGGCACGTCAGGCGGGAAGGAGCTGCTTCGGGAACGGCTCGCTTTGCGGCAGGCCGTGGCCGCGTTCGATGCCGACGGCGCGGGCCACGACGCGGGGCGCGCTTTGGCCGCGCATCTTGCGCCCGTCGGCTGTCAGGTTTTGCGGCTGCTGCCCCCGGATGGCGCGAAGGATTGGAACGAAGCCCTTTCTCGTTTAGGGCCGGATGCTCTGCGGGACTATCTTATCGGTGAGTTATCCGATAGGCAGACAGTAGCCGATACACGCTCTTTAGAAACCCGAGCCGAATGGCAAGCCGTTATGACGACGGGCACAGCGGAGTTGGTCGAGGCTTGTGCTGGATCATCCACCAATTTATTCGACGTAGAACCTACTGATGTCGCTACACTCCTCACGTTCGTGCAAGCCGCTTATCAAGGAACTGGAGCCGATATTCGAAGCATGGCTGGGCGTATCGTTTGGATTGAAGCAAGCGGCTTTGTGACAGCTGTTTGGGCTGGGCCTGCATCGGGGCGGCTTACATTCGGCGGCGAATACTGGCGGGCTGTAAAGCCATTCACATTTTCTGGCTAATGGCACAAACTAACGAAAGCCGAAATATTCCGCGCCAAATATGAAAAAACAGCAGCAGATCGACCTGTACGGGCAGTGTTACGGGAGTTCTGGAGAACTCCCGTAACACTGCCAGCTATCAATGGAAAGGCCGAAACTAACCAGCAGTCGCTACAATATCCGTGTTTTGTTCGACTAAGCTGGACTAAACTACCATCGTCAACAAAACACCCTTAAGCAATAAAACCTGCCGACTGTATTCCGCGCCAAATACGGATGTCAAAAGCAAGGAAATTTTTCTTGTAAATAAGGCAGTAACTTCATTTGGTAATCAGGGTGTTGTTTGGCTTTTTGCGGATATGACAGCGGCAAGCTCTGCTTTTTCCCTTACGCTTCCGTAATTCTTAACGAACCAATTCCAAAGATTTTCGTCCTCGGTGTCTGAAAATCCATCGGTAAAATCAGCGGTACGCCAGTTTGAAGAAGCAAAATCGGCTTTATTGCTACCGTCTGGGCTTTCTAAGATTGTACCTTTCAAGCGCGTTCCTTCAAGGTGAGTCCATCGAAGCTGCGCCCCTTCAAGGTTTGCTCCTTGTAGTTGTGCCCCTTCGAGATGCGCGGATCTAAGATGTGCTTTTTGAAGCCTTGCACTAGTGAGTTTTGCATTACGCAGTTCAGCTCGAGCCAAGTTTGCACCTTGAAGATACGTGTTACTCAGTCTTGCGCCCTCAAGATGAGCGTGGTCGAGTAGAGTATTTTCAAGGTGTGCTTTGTTAAGATACGTTCCTTCGAGGTGAGCAAAACTAAGTTTTGCTCCTATAAGGTTTATCCCAGTGAGTTTTGCTCCTGTAAGGAATACATGGTCAAGGGAAATTCCAATTTCTGACAGATTGATGTGGCTGGGTAGCGCACGAAGGGCACACGCTAAAGCATCGCGGGTGTCTATCAACCGGGCGGACTCCAATTTAACTTGTGATAGCAGTACGCCTTCCATCTTCCGCAGATCAGGTAGCGAAAGCCCGTGCATTTTTTGATGAATCGTGCAGCCAGATACGAACTCGTCAGTCTTCATCATAGAAACAAGAGTCGTCTTCGTTTGCTGTGTATTACCTGTAAACGAAGCGACCGATGACAATAATTCCCATTCAAGATTCTCGCTGAGTTGTCCATCCTCTACTGACGTTCCTTGTTGTGTGTTACAGTATTCAGCAAAAGCAGTAATAAAAGCTCGTTTTGCAATTATGTTAGCATCGTATAGTTTGGCTATCAGGGTACAGAGTAAATCTGCGCTTTCCTCTCTTGCTCTCACCCAAATGACCATATTAGCAAGAGCCTCTTTATTGGCAGCACGCACGGAAGCGTCTTTTTCCATGTGAAGGGCGATTGCAAGTGGCGCAGTAGCCCGCATAAAAAATGGATAGTTTTCGTCGCAAACAGGTTTACCCTTGGCATCAGGCTTGGGGAGTTGCGCCATTTCCGCAAGGCGCAAAGCGGCGTTCGCGCGAGTTTTATCATCCGCGTCGGCGAATCGATCCTGAATATCTTTGAATCTGTCTTCTTGCGTTTTTTCCTCGAACTGTGTTTGTTTTTGCTGAAGATCGTCCTTGAATTGTTTTTCTTTCTGGTCATAGTTCCGGCGGAACTGAAACCAAGCAAAAATAGCAAGGGCTGTGTTTCCCAAGACGGTAGCGATACCTGATGCGAAGTATGACCACCAAGGTTGCTTTTCCTTTGCGCCGTCGGTGTTTGCAGCGGGGCGGGTAGTTGGTGTTGGCGTCGCTAATAATACAGGTGAAGTAGAAGAAATGGGGCGCGATTTGCTCGGAGTAGATCGCGGAATAGGCGATGATGTTTTTTGCGCTGCCGCAGGCCCTATACTCACCGGGTTTACAAAAAACGTCAGAAATCCCAGCGCAATAAAGTACGAGCGCCCTTTGTGCAGGAACAAGTTAAAGAGCACAGCATTCCTTCCCCGCAATCAGCTTGATTGGTGGCCCAGTTTTCGGCAACGCGCCGCTTGTACCAATTCTACCTATAAAACGGCTGGCGGTTTTATTCGGCGACAAATATGAACGAAGCAGCAGCAGATCGTCTTGTATCGAAATGGTTGGGTAGTTTGTCCAAACTCCCTGACCGGTTGGCGTCAGAGCGGTTATACTCTTCGTGCGAATGTGACGAACTTTTCCTTATTCGGGTTTCTTCATGGAGTTGAGCTACTGCCACGAATAACTTTTATAGCAATGTTGAGGTTGAGGTAGCGAAGGAGCGGTTCAGATGACGCAAACGATGATGAAACCAGAAACGCGGGAAATCCTATCTCGCTTTTGTGAGAAGGCAGAGCAAATCGGCGCGGGGCGTTACTTTACGGGCCTAATGCAAGGTGAAGGTGTAATGTTCGGTTTCCGTTCGAACCAACACACGAATCAGTTTATTGACATGGAGTTCGTCGGCCCCGATGAGGAAGACCTGCGCGCGCTTCTGCTAACCGTGCGTATGTTTTGCATAAAGCGTGACTGCATTTCTCCTGAAAGCATTGAGGCGCTGGCGGCAAACGATCCTGCGCTTTCTGAAGGCTGGCGGCAGCACCTCGTAGCAACGCGCGTTGCCGTTGACCAGATGATGCAGGAACCGGCAGGATACGGACAAGCAGCGCTCGACCCGAATTTGACGCGCGGAGACGTTTTCGACACATTCCTATACGGCGAGTATGCTCACATGAACGAAGGCAAACGGGAGCTGTACCAGAAATGGAAGCAGTCGCCTTGCTTTCCCCTGCTTCAGTTCACTTTCTCGTCTACGGTTGGGGCATTCGTTTGTGAAATACTGGGGCTGTCTGAAGCGAGCCGACAGGAACTCGGTATGCCTAATTAACTTCGACGTACCTACCCTGCAATGAAAACATTTGGCGCTGAAATTGTGCAACAGTGCATCTTATGAGGGGCACGTTAAAAGCGGGCGGATTGGCTTGAACAAGCCAATCCGCCCGCTTTTGTTTTGGGAGTTTTCCGAAACTCCCAAACTGCTCACCACTGCCACCAAGAAGCATATTAATGGTCAGCAGGGTTGCTTTGAACCATACAGATAGTATAATAAAGCAAGCAGTATTTTATACTTAATAGCGGCAGGTCAAAACTGTAGATAAGTATTAGTTTGGGAGTTCTCCGAAACTCCCAAACTAACTCCCGAACTTGCCCCGAACCGAAAATGAACAAAAAAACAGCAGCAGCAGAACCAACCCGAAACGCAGGAGGGCGTCCTACCACGCTCACGCCTGAGATCACCGAGCAGATTTGCGCGCGCATCGCGGTAGGCAACTTCTTCTCGACCGCCTGCGAATTGGCAGGGATTCCTGAAACCACAGCGCGGCAATGGCTCCGCAATGGACAGGGAAAGAACAAAGGCCGCAAAGGCAATAACGCGCGCGAATACGTGCAATTCGCGCAGGCAATAAAAAGCGCAGACGCTCTTTGCGAAGCCGTCATGGTGCAGGAAATGCAGAAGGCAGGCAAAGGTGACTGGAAATTCCATTTGGCCTTCCTTGAGCGTCGTTTCCCGGAGCGATGGAGCCGTATCGAGCGGCACGTTTCCAAGTTCAGCAAAATGAGCGAAGCGGAGCTGGACGACTACATCGCGGCGCACGACGGCTCCCTCAATGGCTCCAGCGATATATTCGACGAGGAATAAAGCCGAATTTGCTAAATTTGCTAACACTATAAAAACGCGCGAGACAACGCTTTATCTTGGTTTACGCAGTTTGCGTAGTCTAAAACAAAACGCGCGCGAGCTGCACAAACCGAATTTGCACAATTTGCACAGGCTCAACACAGAAAATCACAGCGGGCCTGCTGCATTACGGGGGACTGAATGAAAAATAAACAACCAAGCGAGGGCGCATAAATGGCAGTTGAAGTAAGAAAGCTGATGGCAGTCGTGCGGATTGACATAAGCAACTTCTTGACCGATTCGGTTAAAGCTGACAATGCTTTCGAGCAGATCGGCAAGACCGCCGATGCCGCAGGGGACAAAATGGCGGGCGGCATGGAAAAGGGCGAGAAAGCCGCTGCGCGACTGCAAAAAGCCAGTGCTGCGCTGCACGGCGACGTTCTCAAGCTGGGCGGCGCGTTCACGGGCTTATCGGGCATCGTGGGCGCGTTGTCGGTCGGGGCGGCGCTGAAGGGCTTCAAGAGCCTTGCCGATAGCGCATCCGACATGAACGAAAGCCTCGGCAAAAGCCAAGTGGTTTTCAAGCAAAGTTCGGGCGCGATTGAAGCATGGGCGAACCATGCCGCGCAGTCCATCGGGCAATCGAAGCAAGAAGCCATAGAAGCGGCGGGTACGTTCGGGAACCTGTTCACCTCGCTTGGCATCGGCGGGCCTGCTGCGGCTCAAATGTCAATGGCGCTAACCAACTTGGCGTCTGATCTGGCCTCGTTTAACAACGTCAAGCCCGAAGAAGCGTTAGTAGCCCTGCGCGCTGCGCTGCGTGGTGAATCCGAACCCCTTACCCGGTTCGGTGTGAACCTGAACGATGCAACGCTGCGGGCCGAGGCGCTGAAGATCGGCCTCGTCAAATCCACGAAGGAGGGACTGGAGCCGAGTACGAAAGCAGCAGCGGCATACGCGCTCATTTTGGCGCAGACCAAAAACGCGCAGGGCGATTTTGCGCGCACATCGGGCGGGCTTGCCAACCAGCAGCGCATCGCGGAAGCGGCCTTCAAAGACGCAAGCGCCGAACTGGGAAAAAACCTGCTCCCGATTATGCTTTCGGCGACGCGCACGGCTGCCGACCTGACGCGCCAATTTAACGAGCTGCCGAACGCCACAAAGGTTATGGGCCTTGAGTTCGTGGGCCTCGCTGCCGCATCCGGGCCTATCGCGCAGGTGCTTATTCGGGTCGGGGCGCTCACCTCGTCGCTGTACGGTTTGGGCACGGCGGCGGGCATGACCGGCCTTGCCGCTGCGGGCACGACGGCGGGGGTGCTTGCTGCGGGCCTCGCGGCTGCGGCACTCGCCGGTCGGGACTTGATCACGGTTCTTGAAACCATCAACGAGCGGAACGCGGCG
>CAXTBP010000062.1:0-11373 GCA_964241985.1 uncultured Armatimonadaceae bacterium
CCGTGAGGGCGGCCACACCGTCGGCGCAGGCGTCGTCGCTAAAGTCACCGCGTAATTAAATAAGAAGCGGGGCCACTTGGCATTACCCAAGCGGCTCCGCTTTTTTGTGTGTCAATTTTTAACCGGCCCATTCACTACGGGGCTTAAGAGCGAAAGATGCGAAAAGAAAACAAAGTTCGGATACGTTTGCGGGCGTTTGATCACCGCGTATTAGACCAATCGGCGGAAAAAATCGTGGATACCGCGCGCCGTACCGGTGCGCGAATCTCCGGCCCTGTCCTGTTGCCGACTGAGAAAACCATCTACACGGTTCAGCGGTCGCCAACCATCGACAAGGAAAGCATGGAGCATTTTGAGATGCGGACGCATAAGCGGCTCATCGACATTCTTAGCCCCGGCCCCAAAACCATCGACGCCTTGATGCGGCTTGATTTGCCGTCCGGCGTGGATATTGAAATCAAACTGTAGACTAACCCGCGACACGTAAGCGAATTATTTGCCCATGTGCGCCGTGGAGGATTGAACAATGGTAAATGGCCTTTTAGGCAAAAAAGTTGGGATGACGCAGATTTTCGACGCGGAAGGCCGCGTCGTTCCCGTGACCGTGGTTTCCGTGGAGCCGAACGTGGTTTCGCAGGTTAAAACCGTGGACAAAGATGGCTATTCTGCCGCCCAACTCGCGTTTCTTGACGTGAAAGTCAACCGCTTGACCCGGCCTGAACAAGGTCACTTGGCGGCGGCGGGCGTGCAGCCCAAAAAGTTTCTGCGCGAGTTCGACATTCAGGACGGACAAACCGTGTCCGTGGGCGATGAAATCAAAGCCGACCTGTTTGAAGTCGGCGAAAAAGTGCAGATCGCGGGCACGAGCAAGGGTAAGGGTTTCGCGGGCGTCATGAAGCGGCACGGCTTCCACGGCGGCGAAATGACCCACGGCTCGATGATTCACCGCAAACCGATGTCTGCGGGCGCAACCGATGCGGCCCGCGTGTTCAAGGGAACCAAGCGTCCCGGACACATGGGCAACGAGCGCGTGACCCAACAGGGTTTGCGCATCGTACAGGTTGACCTCGACCGAAACCTGCTCCTTATCAAAGGCGCGGTTCCCGGCGCAAACGGCGGCCTTCTGCTCATTCAAAAAGCGCACCGGGCCGACAAGGTCAAGCAGGTGCAAGTGCAAACCAAATCCAGCAACAAGAAGTAATCAATAAGCGTTGCTGAGGCCCCGGTGAACGTGGGCTGAACTCATTCTGGAGAAAATTATGCCGATTGTGGCGATAAAAACAAAAGGCGGGGAATCCGCCGGGGAAGTGACGCTGTCCGATAAAGTATTCGGCGCACCACGCAACATCCCTCTGATGCACCAAGCCGTTAAGGCGGAATTGGAAAATAGGCGGCAGGGTACGCAAAGTACGCTGACGCGCGGCGATATGATGGGCGGCGGTAAGAAACCGTTCAAGCAAAAAGGCTCGGGCCGGTCACGTCAAGGAACCGTTACGGCTCCGCACTGGCGACACGGCGGCGTTGCCCTTGGCCCCAAGCCGCGCGACATGGGACATGCTTTCCCTAAGAAAATGAAGCGGGCCGCGATCTTGTCTGCGCTTTCTGCCAAACTTGCCGACGGCGAAATGGTGTTTGTGGACGGCTTCGGCTTGGACGGCGCGATCTCGACGAAATTGGCCGCTACGTTCTTGCAGGACGTTTCGGGCAACGCACGAAAAGTGCTCGTTATCGCGGACGAATCGAACGAACTCGTTTACAAATCGCTTCGGAACATCGAGGGTGTGACGCTCCGCGTGGCTCCCGCGTTTTCGACCCGTGATGTCGTTGATGGTGGTACGGTTGTGATTACCCGCGCCGCCGCCGAAAAGATCGAAGCCCAATGGGGCGACAGCGCCGCAGCGCAAACCACTACCGAGGAGGGCGACAATGCCTGAGTTATATCAAATCATTGAGCGCCCGCTCATCACGGAAAAAGCGCTGGGCTTGAATGGGGAACGAAAGTATTCGTTCGTTGTTCATAAAAGCGCGAACAAGATCCAGATCAAGAACGCTATCCAAACGTTGTTCACGGACGGCGAATCGGGCAACGCTTTGACAGTGACGGACGTAAACACGTTTAACATCGCGGGCAAAGCCAAGCGGTTCCGTGCGTTCGGACGCTTGACGATGGGCAAAACGGCGGCTAAAAAGAAAGCCATCGTGACGCTCGCCGCCGGTCAGTCCATCACGATTTTTGAAGGCGTATAGCGAGGACATAAGGTAGTAACATGGCAGTACGACAATACAAGCCGGTGACGCCGGGACGGCGCTTCATGTCCATTGCGACGTTTGAAGAAATCACCAAAGGCAAAAAACCCGAAAAGTCGCTTCTGGAACCCATCAAGAAGTCCGGCGGTCGGAACAACCGGGGCGTTATCACGTCGAAAAACACGGGCGGCGGTAACAAGCGAATGTACCGCATCATCGACTTCAAGCGGGACAAAGACACGGTTGCGGCAAAGGTCGCGGCGGTGGAATACGATCCGAACCGCTCGGCCCGCATCGCGCTTTTACAATACGCGGACGGCGAAAAACGCTACATCTTGGCCCCGCTCGGAATCAAGGTCGGTGACAACATCGAATCGGGCAGCGGCGCGGACATCAAACCCGGCAACTGCTTGCCCCTGCAAAATATCCCGAACGGTACGCAGATCCACAACATCGAACTGCACCCGGGGCGGGGCGGACAGATGGTGCGCTCGGCGGGAACGTCCGCGCAGCTCATGGCAAAAGAAGACAAATTTGCGCTTCTTCGCCTGCCGTCCGGCGAAATGCGTCGCGTCTTGGTGACGTGCCGCGCGACCATCGGGCAAATCGGCAACCTTGACCACGAAAACGAATCGTGGGGCAAAGCCGGTAAGTCGCGGTGGAAGGGTATTCGGCCCCACGTGCGCGGTGTCGTTATGAACCCGCGCGACCACCCGCATGGTGGTGGTGAAGGCAAATCGCCCGTTGGCCGCAAAAAAGGCCCGGTCTCGGCAACCGGTGTGCCGTCGCTTGGTTTCAAAACCCGGCGCAACAAGTCCACCAACAAATTCATCGTCAAGCGGCGCGGCAAGTAAATTCAAATCGCTCTGCGATTTGAACTATCTGTGCGCGTCCATGCTGGCGGGCGTGATACAATTGGTATCGCGCCCGGCCACGCTCCGCGTCAAAACCGGGGCACTCAAAGGAAATAATGGGACGATCTCTTAAAAAAGGGGCCTACGCAGACCCCAAACTGCTTGAAAAAATCGACGGGATGAATGACCGGAACGAGAAGCGCATCATTAAAACATGGTCGCGCCGCTCCACCATTTTCCCGCAATTCATCGGCCACACGCTCGCCGTCCACGACGGGCGAAAGCACGTGCCGGTATTCGTAACCGAAAACATGGTCGGCCATAAACTGGGCGAGTTCGCACTCACGCGCACCTTCAAGGGGCACGCGGGCGGAACCGGTCAGGGAAGCCGCATCCGCAAGTAAGGCCAAAGGAAATAAACAAATGGAAGCAAAAGCCACGGCCAAACACGTGCGGATGGCTCCGCGTAAAGTGCGCTTCGTGATGGACTCCATCCGGGGCAAGTATGCCGACGACGCGCTGAACCAACTGCGGTTTACGCCAAACCACGCCGCCGACGAGATCGCAAACGTTTTGCGCTCGGCGATGGCAAATGCCGAAGCCAATCACGGCATGAAAACCGATTATTTGAAGATTGCGCGCTGCTTTGTCGATGTCGGGCCGACCGCCAAGCGTGTGCAGCCCCGAGCCCAAGGCCGGGCGTACCGCATCTTGAAGCGGTCTTCGCACATCACGATTGTGGTGGAAGAAGCGGAAGCGCCGCCGACGACGCGACAGCGCGAAATCGAAATCAAGCGACGCGGCAAAAAAGCCCCGCTGCAAGCTCCGCTCCCCGGCGGCGCAGTAGCCGCCCTTGAAGCGACAAGCGCGCCGGTAGACGGCAACGTGGATGAAACCACCAATGCCGTACCGGTAGCTGAAGCAACGACCCCGGCGACAGAAAACGTCGTCGCGGAAGAAAACGCGATGGGCAGCGACGAAACCACGCCGCTTCCTTCGGATCTACCGACCGGGCAGCCGCAGGCGGAAGCAGCAGTGGACGCGGCGGCAGGCAGCAGCAACGACGAGGCGAACAAGGAATAATATGGGACAAAAAATCCATCCGATTGGGTTCCGCATCGGCGTAAATCGTGACGCGGACAGCAAATGGTACGCGGACAAACAGTACGCGCAGTTCGTGCTCGAAGACCACAAAATCCGCACGCTTGCTAAAAAGCGCAAGGGCTGGGACAACGCGGCGATTTCCAAAGTCGAAATCGAGCGACAGGCTAACCAAGTCAAAGTCACGTTGCACACGGCGAAACCCGGTATCATCATCGGGCGCGGTGGCGCGGGCGTGGACTTGCTCAAAGCCGACTTGGAAAAACTGACCAAGAAAACCGTCCACGTCAACGTGCAGGAAATTCGCAATTTGGAAACGGTCGCGCAGCTCGTCGCCGAATCCATCGGACAGCAAATCGAAAAACGTATCGGTTACAAGCGGGCCATGCGCCAAGCCGTGACCCGCGCGATGAAACTCGGCGTGCGCGGTATTCGCTGCCATGTTGCCGGTCGTTTGGGCGGGGCCGAAATGGCACGCCGCGAACAAGACCGACAGGGTAAAATTCCGCTGCACACGCTTCGCGCCGACATCGACTACGGATTTGCCGAAGCCTTGACGCAATACGGCCACATCGGTATCAAGGTGTGGATCTACAAGGGCGACATTTTGCCGGGCGCGCGGCGCGCACCGGAAGCCCCAGCGGCTCCGCGTGAAGATCGGCGCGAGCGCCGTGACCGTGGCGGACGCGACCGTGACCGCGAAGGTGGTTATGGCGGTGGCGGCGGGCGTGATGGCGGCAATCGCGGCGGCTACGGCGGCGGCGGTGGAAACCGTGGCGGTGGCGGCGGTGGACGACCCGGCGGTGGCGGCGGCTACGGCGGCGGCGGTGGACGTACCGGTGGCGGCTACGGCGGCCAGCGACCGGGCGGCAACGCGGTTGGAAACCCGGGTGGCGGTGACCGTGCAGGCGGCGCATACACCGGCGGCGGCTCGTACTCGACGGCGGGTGGCGGTGAAGGAAACAGCGGCGGTGGAGCGAACCGCAGCAATGGCGGAGGAAATAGTTAATGCTCGCACCTAAGCGTGTAAAATTCCGACGTGTTCACCGGGGCAACCGGCGGGGCAAAGCGTCGGGTGGAACCCATGTCGATTTCGGCGATTATGCTCTGCAAGCGCTCGAATCGTGCTGGATGACCAACCAACAAATCGAAGCGGCCCGTATTGCCATGACGCGCAAAATCAAGCGCGGTGGTAAAATCTGGATCCGCGTTTTCCCGGATAAATCCTATACTAAGAAGCCTGCGGAAACCCGCATGGGTTCGGGTAAAGGCGCACCGGAAGGCTGGGTTGCCGTTGTGAAGCCGGGCCGCATCTTGTTCGAGATGAAGGGTGTGCCGGAAACGTTAGCAAAAGAGGCTATGCGTCTTGCGGCCCACAAACTGCCGATTGCTACCAAATTCGTCACGCGCCGTGAACAAGAAGCACTCGAAACAGGCAAGGTAGCACTGACCGCCGAGCAGTTCGAGGAAGAGTTCCTGCACGAGGGCGAATTCGTCAATAAAGATTATGACGAAGTGGCCGCCCACGATTCCGAAGTTGCCAGCGAACAGCACGACGCCACAGAAGCGGCAGCAGCCGAAGAAGCTAAAGCGGACGACAAGTAGGAATCACGGAAAACTAAAATGGCAAACACAAAAGCGGCGAAAGCCGACCGCGAATCCTTCGCGGGATTGGATGCGGCGGGATTGCGCGAGCAACTCGAAGCCGAAAAAAAACTTCTGTGGACGAATAGCTTTGCACTGGGCAAACGACAGCTTGAAAAAACTGCCGATTTGCGCACCTCGCGCAAGCGCATCGCCCGCATCAACACGTACCTGCGGCAACTGGAATTGAAGGAGGCTAAATAATTATGTCGGATGTCACTCCTCAAGCCGCAGCAGCGGACAACATGGGCGAAACGACGATTGCATCGGAGCGCGGCAAGCGCAAAACCCGCGTCGGAACCGTTTCGTCGGATTTGATGGCGAAAACCATCGTGGTCGAGGTGAATACGCTCAAACCCCACCCCCTTTATGGGCGCACGGTTCGGCAAACCACCAAGTTCAAAGCCCACGATGAAACCAACGACGCGCACAAAGGCGACACCGTGGAAATCGCGGAATGCCGCCCGATGAGCCGTGAAAAACGATGGCGCTTAGTTCGCATTATCGAGCGGGCCAAGTAAGGCCAAGAATTCAAACCGCAGAATTCTGAGGTTTGAATCAAAGTACGCTGTTTTGTGCGGCGGATAGTCGCAAACAGTAAGCAGTCGGACGCGCTCGGTGGCAAACACCGGGCGCGTTGCGGCGCTAAGGATAAATTATGATTCAGCAATATACCCGCGTCAAAGCGGCGGACAATTCGGGAGCGCGAACCATTCTGGTTATTCGCATTCTCAAAGGCAGCAGCACGCGCACCGGCGCAGTCGGTGATGTCTTTGTGGGAGCGGTTAAATCAGCAACGCCGGGCGCGAACGTCAAAAAAGGCGATGTCGTTAAAGCCGTTATCGTGCGCACCAAATTCCCCATCAAACGGGCCGACGGTTCCACGCTCCGCTTCGACGAGAACGCCGCTGTTGTTTTGAACAACAACTTGGAGCCGCGCGGAACGCGCGTATTCGGGCCGATTGCGCGCGAACTGCGCGAATCGGGCGTGTCCGGTGGGATGAAAATTATCTCGCTCGCGCCGGAGGTTATCTAATATTATGGCAAAAACACCCCCGGCCTTTGAAGGCAAACTCCACATCAAAACCGGTGATACCGTTGTCCTCTTGTCCGGCAAAGACAAGGGCAAAACGGGCAAAGTGACCCGTGTGTATCCGAAAACGGGTAAAGTGATGGTTGAAGGTTTAAATATCGTCACCAAACACACAAAAGGTCAGTCGACCGCGACCAACCCGAACCCGGAAAGCGGCATCGTGAAAAGCGAAGCCCCGCTCCTTGCCAGCAAAGTCGCTCTTTTGAACGGCGAAGGCAAAGCGACCCGTGTGCGCATCCAAACCGGCGAAAACGGCGTCAAATCCCGCGTCGCCGTCAAGGGCGGCGCAGCGATTGCCGAACCGGCGAAGTAATTCATAAATTCAAGACGCCAAGAACACCAAGATAAGAGAAGACATAACTTTGTTTCTCATAAATCTTTTCGGGCCTTTGTGTTCTTGGCGTCTTGGTGGTTAAACTCCCAAAATTCTACACCCAGTCCCGCGTGAGGCGGGTTCAGCCACGGCAAAATCCGAGGCATGAGGAAATCCAAAAATTATGGCAGACGAAACAACCAGCGACGCGGTCTACGTTCCGCGCATGAAAACGCAGTACAGCGACCAAGTGGTTCCGGCCCTGATGAAACAGTTCAACTATACGAACATCATGCAGGCTCCGAAAATCGAAAAAATCGTGATCAACATGGGCGTCGGTATCGCCGGACAAGCGGGCGGCGACCCCAAGCAACTCGATAACGCGATCCGCGATTTGACGCTCATCGCCGGGCAAAAGCCGCAGGTAACGGTCGCCAAGAAAAGCATCGCTAACTTCAAACTGCGTGCCGGTGCGCGCGTTGGGGCGAAAGTGACGTTGCGCGGCGTGCGCATGTACGAGTTCATGGACAGGCTTTTCAACGTTGCGCTTCCCCGTGTGCGTGACTTCCAAGGCATCAACCCGAACTCGTTCGACGGGCGCGGTAACTTTTCGATGGGTATGCGCGAGCAACTGACCTTCCCCGAAATCGCCTACGATCAGATCGACAAAATTCGCGGTATGGACATTATCTTCGTGACGACCGCGAACACGGACGCCGAAGCGCGCTATCTTTTGGCGCAAATGGGTATGCCGTTCCGCTCGGTCGGAAACGTCGGGCAGGGCCAAGCCGCAACCCGTATGACTTTCTAAGTCGAGCGGTTAATCTTTATCGCAAAAAGCGCGTTCATCGAACGCGCTTTTTCTTTTTTAAGCGGGCTTTGAAGCGGGCGATTTTTCAGGTATTCTAACAAACGGGGAGTTGCTACGCTATGCCGCTTTGCATATTTTCACGCCGCCGATCTACCTTTTCGCTTTCCGTCGGTACTGCCGGTTTGCTTGCCGCTGGTTTTGTGATTTCCAGCGCTCGGGCACAGGAGCAGTGGGTCGTTGTTAATGGCCGCGCGCTGCCACAGGGGGGCAGCACGGTAGGCGGGCCAATGTCGCCGCTTGGGCAAGCATTGCAGTCCGCGAATTTCTACTGGAACGCCCACGAAAACGGCGTTTTACTATCCATTGATATTCGGAACGACGCCGAACCGCAACGCTTAATCGCGCCATCGCCGTTTGGGATGAGTCAACCTGCCGCGCCGCCCGAAGCAATAAAGGGGAATCGGCTGCCGGATATTGCCGAGCGGTTCAATCGGCGGGTTGTTTCTTCGGGCAGTGTGACCGTGCTTGCGCCCACGATGACGACCGCGCTTGCGTCGCGCCTGCCCAAACCCGACATTTACGCCGATTTAACCGTCGGTGAAAAACTGCGTCGGCTGCAAAGCACGCTCACACCCGCGCAGTGGCGGCTCCTTGCCTCGCCCGGCGGATTGGGGGAAAACGACCTTAAATCCGCGCAAAAGTCGCTGTTTGCCTCGCTGCTGCCCGACCCGTTGTTTTTGACGAAAACCCATAACGAAAACGGAAAAGCCGTCGGTTTTTACGAGCCGTCGCCCGCGCCGGTGGTTCTCAGTCGGGCGCAACGGGCCGGGGTGCGGCTGACGTTATATCGAACGCTTTCGTGGTGGTTTAGTAAAACGTACCCGAACAATAACCAATCGGGATCCATGAGTATCGGGGTAAGTACGGCCACGGGGCCGGATGGAACGGATACCTACACCCTCCGTGAAAAAGAGTACATGGGATGGAACGCGCCGGAAACCTCGCTGTTTGGCGCGACCGTAAAAGTGGTGGTTCCGGCCCGCGTCAAACCTACCGATTTGGATTATGCCAGCACGGCGCTTGCGGCCCCCGTTTCGCTGGCCAGCGCCAAAACGGTGGGCGAACTCATGGAGCGCATACAAAAGGCGACCGGTGTTCCCGTTTTTTGCGACCCGCGCTACCGGGATTTAACGTTCGTGATTCGGGCCGAGGAAAATCAAGGCGTGCGGGCAGGCGATTTGCTCAAAGCGCTCGCAGTCGGCGTTTGCGGCACGTACCGGCGTGTCGCCGATAAAGACCAAGCGGCATACATTTTGACCGACGATTTGGAAGGTTTGGGAGTGCGTCAGGCGCGCATCGCCGAATGGGCGCAGGACGCCGCCGCCCAGCGGCAAACCGGGGACGCCGAAGTGGAAGCCGCGCTTAAAAACGTCGATATTGGGGAGTATGTCGGATGGCGCGAGAACGATCCGATGGCTCCGACGGCGGATTTGGCACGGCGTATCGAGGATTACCGCGCGGGCAAAATTCCCGGTGGAATAGCGCAAAAACCGGGCAAAGGCGAAGAGACCGGGCTATGGGTTTCGGTTTCCGATTTGCCCGCAAGCGCCCAGAACATGGTCAAATTGCAGCTTGAAAGTTGGCAGCGGGGCGTCGAAGAGGAGCAAAAACGCGGCGATACCGGCAACCAATTTTATAACGGCCTGCTTCGCACGGATAAAGTGCATCTTAATGTGCAAACGAGCTTGGCGTTTCTCATTCCCGGTGTGGGGCAAGTAAGCGCGGGCAACCTCAATAACTACAACAGTCGAAACGATTTACTGCAAACTCAAGCAAACCGCGTTATTCCGAAACCGAATGCAACATGGAAAGATCCGCCCAGCCGCGCGGAGCAGTCAAGCGGGTTTCACTGGCCGCAAGTGGGCGGAACCGTGCGTGCCCTGCTTGTGCCTTTGCCGCAAACCGAGCAAGCTGCAACGGAAACCGTAACGATTGCCAAATCCCACGGCTTCAACCAACTTTGGGTGGAATTGCCGCTCGAGGAAAATCAAAACCGCTTGACGCAAACGATCACAGCGGCCAGCAAAGCGGGGTTGGGCGTTCAGGCGGTTGTGCATCCGACGCGCCACGGAGCGGGCGAACCAAACGGGCTTGCGCCGGATGTAAATATGGTGGGGGAAACCATGAGCGCGTGGGCGCAGCGGCGTGCCGTTTCGGCGGCGGCCCGACCGGAACCGGTTACCGAAACCACGCAGTTGTTACCGGAAGATTGGTCGCGCCGCGAGCTTGCTCGCTCCCGCGACTTGGAGCGACGCGCGGCGGGGCGGCAAAAAACATGGGGCGACTATCTGGACGTTGGCGATACGAACGTGCAGGAAGCGATACTTGGCAAAGTAGACGCTTTGATGCAAACGCCGCAGCTTGCCGGTGTCGTCGTGCGCGGTTTCGCCGCCCCGGGCAGCGCAAAATCCGGGGACGTGTTTTACTCATCCGGTCTGCGAAGCGTTGTGGAAGACTTCGGCTACACGTCCGCGCAGCGTTTGCGCTTCTTGCAGAAAAATGGGCTTGACCCCGTGGATTTAAGCCCGCTTGCCAATGGACGCCTTCCTCTTCCGTTTGGAATGGTGGGGCAGTTTGGCCCGCCGCCGTCCGTAGATTTGCCGCAAATGCCCGACTACGGCCCCAATACGCAAAATGTAAACGGCGTATCGACTTCCAATTTGGGGTCGAAAAACGCTTGGTCGTTATGGAAAACGCAGCGGCAAGAAAACGCCGACGGCGTTTGGAACCGTTTGCGAAGCCGCGCCGATGCCAAAGCATCAGGGGTTTTGCTGCTGCGGGAGCCGGATGAGGCAAGCGTTTACGAAAACAGCGAACCCGCCCGCGTAACGACCATTGGAACGCTGGATAAACCTGCGCCCCCGCCCGCAGCCGCCCCGTCGCCCGCCGAAGCCAAAAAGCCTGCAACCCCGAAAGTGCCGCAAACCCCCGAAGCGCGGGCAGCAGCGGCACGAGCGAACTGGCATCGACGTTCAAGCACGGCGTTTTTGACGTTTCGGTATAACCCGTCCGAAAAAGGCTCGGCATTCTACTTTGGCAATGGTTCCGACGAGGCCCAAAGCAAAGACCCCGCACGCGCGTTTTATAATGTCTTGACATTGTATCTAAGCGCGTACAAAGTCGGCGGCCCGGACGGCTTGGTAGTTGATTTAAGCGAGATGCCGCTGGATGCCGCCTTGCCCTTGCTCCGCGATCTGCCCGACGAACCGATTGTGCCGGTTCCTGTTCAGAACACACCGCTTTCGGCGAA
>CAXTBP010000062.1:11383-26674 GCA_964241985.1 uncultured Armatimonadaceae bacterium
GACCGTAACGTTTTGCGACTAAAGCGCGTTTATCAAAAAGAAGCGATTTAACCCTATGAACTGTACTGCACGTCGTCGTTTTTTTGCCGCCACCGTTACGCTTGCGGCCCTTCTTTCCTCGCCGTTTTGTGTCAATGTGGCGAGGGCGCAACAAGAACAGCCCGAACAAGCCGTTCCCGCCAAGCCCGCGTTTACGCCGCCGTCCACACTTGCTGCCGGTCTTAAAGGCGCGCAGTGGCGGGCCGCCCAGCGCGGCCCGCTGTTTGCAGTCGATCCGCTCGGCACGCGATTGTGGCGGCCCAAGCGCGATTACAAACTGCCGCCCGAAGCCGAGCAGCCCAAAGCGCCACCCATCGGCCCGCCGGACGGCCCGGATGGAACGTACCACATCGAAACGCTCGCCCCGTTTTTCGGGCGAAAACTCACGCGCGTTGGTAGCGTGACCGTGCTTGCCCCGACGGAAATGACGGTTATCGCGTCCGACGTGCAAGGCAACGCCGATCCGGTAAAAGGCTTGAGCCGCGACGAAAAAATACAGGTTTTGCAAGCCTCGCTCACCGACGCCCAGTGGAAACAGATGGGAAGCCCGACCGGTTTGGGAATCGGCGACTTGGACGCCACCCAGCGGGCGTTGTTTTTGGCCGTCCTGCCTGACCCGTTCATTCTCACGTCGTATACGGTGAAAAAAGACGCACAGGGGCGGACGATATATGAAAACGGCACAAACAACAAAACAACCCTTTCCGAAGGGGAACGGCAACAGATACGGCTGCGTCTTAATCGAACGACGCGCTTAACGATTCCCTCGCAAAATGATAAAAATGGCTGCGGCGAATACGTAAACACGGCCTCGGAACCGCAAACGCCTTTTTATCAAGTGGGACAGCCCAATGACTACAACAAGCCGGAAGCCTTTGGGGTTGTGCTCAAAGATACGGTTCCCGCAAAACTAAAGCAGGGGCAGATTGATTTCGAGTCGTCCGCGCTGGACGCCACGATTGATCTGCGGGGCGTTAAAACCGTGGGCGCGCTCATGGAAAAAATCGCCAAAGCGACGAACTTAGAAATTTTCGCCGATGCGCGGGTCGCCAAGCGCGCCCTTTGGGTATTCGGCGACCCGCTTCCTGCCGCATCCGCGCCGCCTGTGAAAAAGCCGGAAACATCAGCAAACGGCGCTCCGACCGCGCCCGCAAATGCAAACACGGCTGCGGCAGCCGCCGAACCGACGCCCGCTGCGGAACCGGCCCCGGCGCGCGCGGGCGACGCGCTCAAAGCGTTGTGCTGGGCCGTTACCGGCGCGATACGCAAAGTCGGCCCCGTTTACCTTTTAACCGATGACATCGAGGGCATCGGGACGCGGCAGGCCAAAATCGGTCGCTGGGTGGACGAGGGCAACACGCGCAAAAGCCAACTCATAAGCCGGTACACCAAAACCATTCGTGACCACGAACCGATGCAGCACATCGGCTTTGCCGCAGGCGACGCCTCCGCGATTAAACCCGACCTGATGACGAAAGTGGAAGCCGAATGGAAAACGAGCCGGGGGCGGTATCAAGGGACAAAGCAAAATACCTCGGATTTGTCGCCTGAACAGCAAAAGATGGTGCAAAACGCGATTGTCAGCCATCAGGAACGGGCGAACCGGGGCGAGAAAAACTTGCAGCCCATCGTGCTCGATAAGGTGAACGTGTCGGTCATGCCCAAACTCACCTATGTTATGCCGGGCGACAAAGAGGCCGACGCTAATGTCTATTTAAGCCTCAACAACCTTTTGCCCCCGCCTGCGACAACGTCGTGGGACGGAAAACCTTTGCCCTCCACCGACCCGGTCGTGCTTCCGCCGATTTTGGCGCGAGGCGGCGTGGTCGTTGTCTCGCCACAATCGCTTTCCGAAATCGGCCTAACGATTGATGCCGCTAAAGAAAAAGGGCTGCGCGGGGTTTGGGTCGTTCTCGACGGATTAGACGGCCAGCAAAAAATATCGCCGGAGGTTTTGGCGCAGGCTGCGCAGATGGGCAAAGAAAGAGGTGTGCCCGTATCGGCGGTGGTTCGCTTGCTGCTCGCGCCATCCCCAAAAGTCGAAGATGCCGCCGTGCCGTCGGTGGACAGAAATATCACGGTCGCAAGCCAAACCGGCGCGCAAATCGCCGCCGTTCAAGCGCGGCTGCCCGAATACTATCCCGGCGCGAATATGTACCGGACGATTTTTTCTCCGCAAGCGGACTGGCTGCGGCCCGAAGCCCCGCTGACCGCGCCGCTCCTCAAGCGCCGCCTTCTTGAAATCGCGCAAACGCCGAACCTTGCCGGAATCGTCATCACCAATGCCACCGCGCCCGGCTACGGCGAAAAACCGGGCAGCCCCTATTACGACGCGCCCGGCAACGATTATGGCTACACGATGGAAAATCGGCTGGCTTGCTTGAAAGAAACCCATGTTGACCCGATTGATTTCGGCGGTGAGGTCGGCTACGGTGAGGTGGATTTGGCTATCCCGTTTTTCGTCAACGGGCAAACGCGCCAGTGGACGGACGACGGAGAACTGATCAAAAACAAAAATGCGCCCGTCGATCCGCGCGACGTGTGGAAAACGCAGCGCGTGGCGCAAACGACGGCTTTGATGACGGATTTATACAAAGCGTTTCGCGCCGCGCAGCCGACCCTGCCGCTGTTTTTGAGCGATTTTCAAGAAGGGTTTCGCTCGTCGGCGGTTATCGCGTGGGACAAACCGGACGCTCTGCCGCTGGCTATGCCCTATGATTATTCGTCCGAAGAAAACAATATAGCCCCGCTGGTTCAAGCGCGCAAATTGTCACAAACCGTTCTGCTTACGGTTCAGTGCGGATATTGCGTTGTTCCCACAAACCCGAACTATGCGATGACGACCATCGCGCCGGGAACCGGGCAGGCCTTCGCCCGGCTCGTCAACGGAACACTCGATCCGATAAAAGAGGTTAAGAGCGCCGCGCCGGGTGCGCGTCCCACATGGGATGGGGTCGTACTCAACTTTGGCGAAGTGCCGGTTTCGCAGGCCGTGGAACTGCTGAAAACAGGCATGGCTACGCCCTCGACGGCTTCCGGTTCATCCAAATCCGTCGCCAAAAAATAAAACTGTTTGGTACACGCCGCAAGGAGAAACCGCGCCGGAAATTCCGGCGCGGTTTCTTTTTGTGGAACACGATACCCCCACAGGGTATATTTATAGAAGCAAATGAAAAGCGAAAAACAGCAAAAACTCAAAAGCCGCTTGAACCGAATCAGCGGGCAGGTCGCGGGCATCAGCCGTATGGTGGACGAAGACCGGTACTGCGTGGATATTTTGACGCAGATTGCGGCTGTGCGCTCGGCCCTCGATACGCTCGGTGTGGAACTGCTGACAAATCATTTGGAATCGTGCGTATTGGGGCACGGCGAGGGCAAGGGCGAACACGAATGCGCCGCCGCGCTCACACCCGAACAACTTTTGGACGAAGTGAAAACGTCGCTGCACCGCTTTTTGAAATAAAGAAAACCCGAATTAATGGAAACCCTGACCAAACCGGAAGAAACAGCGACCGCTGTTGTAGAGATTGCGACCGAACCCTTTGACGCCGCGATTACCGGTATGACATGCGCGGCCTGCGCCCGCCGCGTCGAAAAAGTGCTGACGCGAGCCGAAGGCGTTTCTTCCGCGAACGTTAATTTCGCCACGGCCCGCGCGTTCGTGCAGTTTGATCCCGCTGTCACAAATCCCGCCCAGCTTGCCGAGGTTGTCAGCGATGCGGGCTACGGCGCGGTTTTGCCGCAACCTATCGCGGCGATTGCACCGGAAACCGCCCACGACGCGCATCACGCCACCAATACTTTGGCGCAAACTGGCGAAACGGACAGCGAGGCGGCGCGGTTGGAACGGATTCACGCCGAAGAAAACAACGCGCTTTTGCGGCGCTTTTTGTATGCCGCCGGGTTGTCGCTGCCGGTTTTCGTCATCGCCATGAGCCACGGGCGGATTACATGGCTGAACCCTTCGGACGCCAATGCAATGCAGTTTTTGCTGACGCTGCCGGTCGTTTTGTATGCGGGCGCGCCGTTTTATAAGTCGGCGTGGGCCGCGCTTAAGCACCGAGCCGCCGATATGAACACGCTGGTCGCCCTTGGAACGGGAGCCGCCTTTGGCTATTCCACGCTCGCCACGCTGTTTCCCCAAATTTTCCATGTAGCGCACGAGGCAGGGCATAGTATAGCGGTGCATAGTACTGCACTCCACAGCGGGCCGCCCGTGTATTTTGAAGCGGTCGGCGTGATTATTACGCTCGTGCTTTTGGGCCGCCTTTTGGAAGCGCGGGCCAAAAGTAAAACGCTGGAATCCCTGCACGCTTTGGCAAAATTGCAAGCCAAAAACGCGCGGGTTGAGCGGAGCGGGGAGGTCGTTGAAATTCCGGCCCGCGACGTGCGTGTTGGCGATACGGTTTTGGTGCGGCCCGGCGAAACGGTTCCCGTGGACGGTGTGATTCTCAGCGGCGCGTCCGAGGTGAACGAAAGCCTGTTGACGGGCGAAGCCGTGCCGGTTGCCAAGCGAGAAGGGGACAGCGTTTGGGGCGTGACCATCAACACGACGGGCGCGTTCCGTTTTAAGGCGTCCAAAGTCGGCGGCGATACCGCGCTTGCGCACATCATTCGTATGGTCGAAAACGCGCAGGCTACCCGCGCCCCAATTGCGCGCCTCGCCGATACCGTCAGCGGGATTTTCGTACCAATCGTTTTAGGGATTGCACTTTTGACGTTCGCGGCATGGATGGTCTGGGGGCCGGTTGAAACCCGTCTGTCAATGGCGTTAGTTAATGCCGTGGCCGTGTTGATTATTGCGTGCCCGTGCGCCCTCGGTCTTGCCACCCCGACCGCGATTTTGGTAGGAACCGGCAAAGGCGCGCAAAACGGCGTGTTGTTCAAAAGTGGCGCGGCGCTGGAACAACTACACAAACTGCAAACGCTCGTACTGGACAAAACCGGCACGCTGACCGAAGGCCGCTTTTCCTTAACGGGCATCGTTCCCGCGCCCGGCGACCGCACGGAAAACGAACTGCTGCGCCTTGCCGCGTCTGCGGAAGCGGAAAGCGAGCATCCCCTCGGCGCGGGAATTGTGCGGGCGGCGCGGGAGCGTGGTCTACCGCTTGCGCCCGCGTCTTTTGTAGAAGCTGTGCCGGGGCGTGGCCTTCGCGCAACCGTGGAAGGCCAAACGGTTTTAATCGGAAATGCCGCCTTTTTGCGGGAAAGCGGCGTGCCCGAAATCGGCGCGCTTTTGGCGCGGGCGGAAAGCGAAACTGAAAGTGCGACTGCGACGGCAGCGCAAACGCCACTGTTTATGGCGATTGACGGTACGGCGGCAAGTTTGTTTTTCCTCGCCGATACGCCACGGCCCGAAGCCCGCGCCGTGGTTGCCGCCTTGCAAAAACGCGGTGTACGCGTCGTTATGCTGACTGGCGATAACGGGAAAACGGCCCGCGCCGTCGCGCAATCCGTTGGCATAAGCGATGTGCGCGCCAACGTTTTGCCCGGTGAAAAAGCAAATGCGATTGCGGCCCTGCAAGCCGAAGGGGGCGGCACAATTGTCGGCATGGTCGGCGACGGTATTAATGACGCGCCCGCGCTCGCGTCTGCGAACGTCGGCCTTGCCATCGGAACCGGCGCGGATGTCGCCCTCGCATCGGCGGACGTGACCCTTTTGCGCGGCGACTTGCAGGGCATTTTGACCGCCCTCGATTTAAGCCGCGCGACGATCCGTACTATTCGGCAAAATCTGTTTTGGGCGTTTGTGTACAACGCGCTCGGCATTCCGCTTGCCGCCGGATTGCTGTATCCGCTAACGGGCTGGCTTTTGTCGCCGATTGTCGCAAGCCTCGCCATGAGTTTTTCCAGCGTGTCGGTCGTCGGAAACAGTTTACGCCTGCGCGGTTTCCAAGCCCGCAAGCAGACCGGCAGGTAAATCTGCGGTCTACGAAGAGAGCAAAGCCGACCTACGTCGGCTCATAATTGAAAGCCTTCCGATTAAATCGGGAGGCTATCATGTTTCGGCATTCAGCCCGCGCAGGCAGGCTTTGCCTCTTCGTAGACCGCGGATTTACCTGACCGGTCTTTTACAAGGCGCTCTTCTCAATTTGCGAACTGCTACCCCCTGTGGTAAGGTGTTAAGGTTGCTCGGACGACAATTCGTTGGCGTTCGACAGCATTAACACCCCAATGGCGAAGGAAGAAAACCCTTCGCGCCAAAGTTCAGGCGAATCTCGCTTGAAACTGGAAGGATACTATGGCACGACAATCTTGGAAGGCGCGGCAAGCCCGCCGCCTCAAAACCGTCGAGCAGTATGCCGAACAACGGCAGAAACTCAAAGACGCGAACGACTACGAAGGGCTGGCGAAACTCCCCCGCGACGCTTCCCCGACCCGCCTCAAAAACCGATGTTCCATCACGGGGCGCTCGCATGGTTATATGCGTAAATTCGGACTTTCTCGCGTTACGTTCCGCGAAATGGCCCACCAAGGCCTCATTCCCGGCGTCACCAAGTCGAGCTGGTAAGGAGATAGCAACAAATGGTAATCTCTGACCCCATCGGCGACCTTTTGACCCGCCTTCGCAACGCCCAAAAAGCGAACCACGATTCCCTCGAACTTCCCGACAGCAAAATCAAGCGTGAAGTGTGCCGCATTCTGCACGCCGAAGGCTTTATCAAGTCGTTTGAAGTTATCCCCGATGCCCCGCAAAGCCGCATCAAAGTGGTTCTCCGCTACGGTCAAACCGGCGGTGGACAGCGCCGCGAACCCGTCATCCGTGGCTTGAAGCGCGTTTCCAAGCCCGGCCTGCGCATCTACGTCAACCATGCCGAAATCCCGTCCGTTCAGCGCGGCATCGGTGTGGCGATTTTGACGACCTCGCGCGGCGTGATGACTGGCAAACAAGCCCGGCGTCTCGGTATCGGCGGCGAAGTTTTAGCCTACATCTATTAGGCTTTCCACCCTTTAATTTTATTCGTGCGGGCCGGATTATTCGGCTCGCTCGGTGATCGTGACCCGCTAACGCCAAAGCGTTAGCGGGGGAGTAACCTCTTTATGTCCCGTATTGGCAAGCAGCCTATTCCCGCGCCTGCCGGTGTCACCCTGCAAGTGGATGCCGATGGTCGCGTGACCGTGACCGGCCCCAAAGGTACGCTGACCCGCGACCTTTCGCCGGAAATGATTATCAAAATGGAAAACGGCGTTATCACCGTTGACCGACCGACCGATTCTGACCGCCACCGCGCCTTGCACGGCTTGACCCGAACGCTCGTCGCCAATATGGTGACAGGCGTCTCGACCGGCTACCAAAAAGTTCTGAACGTCACCGGCGTCGGTTTCCGCGCCACGGTTGCCAACAATAACTTGACGCTCAACGTCGGCTATTCGCACTCGGTCGAACTCGCCCCGCGCCCCGGCATCACGTTCTCGTCCGTTGTCGATCCCGCCACTCGTATGCCCATCATCACGATTGCCGGAATTGACAAGGAAGTCGTCGGCCAGATGGCGGCGGAAGTTCGCGCCGTGCGCAAGCCCGAACCCTACAAGGGCAAAGGCATTCGCTATAGCGACGAAGTTGTCCGCCGCAAGGCCGGTAAAACCGGTAAAGCGGGTGGCAAAGGCGGCGCTAAGGGCGGCGGCAAAGGCAAAAAATAATCGGTAAATCCGAATGGGCCGCCGGTTGGTAATCGGCGGCTGCTCGAAAGAAAATAATCCATGAATTTGAAACGAAACGAGACGCGCCAAAAGCGTCACATCCGCGTGCGCAAGCGCGTATTCGGAACCGACGAGCGACCCCGACTTAGCGTGTATCGCTCCAACCAGCACATTTACGCGCAGGTCGTGAATGACGAACTGGGCCGAACGCTGGCGTCCGCTTCTTCGCTGGATGCTACGCTTAAAAACGATGGCGGCAGCAATATCGCCGGAGCCGAGGCCGTGGGCAAACTGGTTGCCGAGCGCGCCAAAGCCGCCGGTGTTGACAAAGTCGTGTACGACCGAGGCGGCTATTTGTACCACGGGCGCATCAAAGCCCTTGCCGACGCGGCCCGCGAAGGCGGTTTGGACTTTTAGGAAACAAAATGGCACGAATTAACGCAGATTTATTGAACCTTGCCGATGCGCGCGTCGTGCGGACGAACAAAGTCCAAAAGACGCACAAAGGCGGGCGCACGATGAGCTGGTCAACGCTCGTTGTGGTTGGCGACGAAGCGGGGCATGTGGGCGTCGGTATCGGCAAGGCCCGCGCCATTCCCGATGCGATCCGCAAAGGAACCGAAGCCGCCAAAAAGAACATCATCCAAGTTCCGATGGTGGAGGGAACCATTCCCCACGACGTATTGGCCGATCACGGCGCGTCGCAAGTTTTGCTTCGGCCCGCCGCGCCTGGTACGGGCGTCGTTGCGGGCGGGGCCGTGCGCGTTCTTTTGGAATACGCCGGTCTCAAAGACGTGCTTGCGAAATCGCTTGGCGCGAACAACCCGGTCAACAACGCTTGGGCAACTATGAACGCTTTCAAAGCCCTTCGCACGATGGAAGATGTCGCCAAACTGCGCGGCAAAACCACCGACGAAGTGCGGCGCGGTTCAGCCCTCGGTTCGGGTGGCGAAGCGCCGGTGGCGTCCGCTCCCGTTTCTCAGGCGGATCTGGTGCTTCCCGGTGTTGCATCGGCTGCGCCCGGTGATGTGACCACGCAAACCACTACTGAGGAGGCGACCTCTTAATTATGGCACTCAAAGTAACCCTTACCGGCAGCCCTATCGGCTACGAAAAATCGCAGGGCTTGACCGCTTTTGCGCTCGGTTTGCGCAAGCGCGGCAAAACCGTCATTGTCCCTGACAATCCTTCCGTGCGCGGAATGATTTTCAAAATTCGGCATCTTTTGGAAGTGACCGAAGTCGCCGAAGGAGACCAAACCAAATGAATTTGTCCGATTTAGTCCCCGCGCCCGGTTCGGTCAAGCGGCGCAAAATCGTCGGTCGCGGCCCGGGTTCCGGTCACGGTATCCGATCCACGCGCGGTAACAAAGGCGACAAGGCCCGAGGCCAGTCCAAACTCGGTTTTGAAGGCGGTCAAACGCCGCTCCACCGCCGCCTGCCAAAACAGCGCGGTATCGGTACGGGTTTGTCCGCACGCGGCTTCAACTCCGGCTACTTCAAAACGCACTATTCGCTCGTCAACATCGGCGAACTTAACGGCTTCACCGCCGGTGAAACCGTGACGCCCGAACTGCTTTTGGAGCGGCACATCATCAAAGATATGAAAGACGGCGTGAAAGTTTTGGGCGACGGCAAAATCAAAGTCGCGCTCACCGTTCGCGCCCACAAGTTCAGCCAAACCGCGCAAGACGCCATTGTTGCGGCGGGCGGAACCGTGGAAACGATTTAAGCGTAAAAAGATCGTAGTTCGGAATCAGGAGCCGCGGAATAAATTCCCGGCTATGATTTACAAAGTCCGCCTTCGCGGACTATCAATCCGTCAATTTTTTCGATCAAGCCACACGGCTGCTAATTACTACAATCCACGAAGGTGGACTGTAGTAAATGGTAGCCGGGAATTTATTCCACGGCGTTTTCGGGAACGATGCTGCTCCGAATTCGCGTCAAAAGCGATATAATCGTTCGTAAATCTTTCCTTCGATAAACCGCTCCGCTGCCACTGGCGGCGGGGCGGTTGTTTTGTAAAAGCGAGAAAAACCGATGCTTGACAAACTGATGCAGGCGGTCGCCGTGCCGGATATTCGGAAGCGCCTGCAATATGTTTTGCTGATTTTTGCCGTGTACGTGGTCGCGCTCCATGTGCCCGCCGCCGGGGTCGATCACGACGCCGTCAGCGGGCGCATCCAAGGCGTTTTGCAGTTCGCCGACGTATTTAGTGGCGGCGCGCTCAAAAAGTTCAGCGTGATTGCAATGGGCATTATGCCTTATATCAACGCCTCCATTATCATGCAGCTTTTGACGGTAGCCATACCGCAGCTGCAAGCGCTGAGCAAAGAGGGCGAATCGGGCCGCAAAACCATCAGCAAATACACGCGCTATGCCTCTATCGGCTTGGGCTTGGTGCAGGCGTTCGGTTTGTATCAGGTCTTTTCGCGCCCGGCGGGGAACTTGCCGCCCGCCATTCAGCCCGGCTTGCTCTCTATGTTCACCATTATGGTCACGCTCACGGCGGGCACTATGTTCTTGCTGTGGCTTGGCGAACAGATCACGGAAAAGGGCATCGGCAACGGCGTTTCGCTAATTATTTTTGTCGGCATTATGGTGTCCATTCCCGGCCAGATTATCCAGACCGCGCAGTTGGGCCTCGCCGATCCGTCGCGGATTGTCGGCATCATCGCCATCGTGTTGCTGTTTTTGGCGTCGATTGTCGGCGTTATCTACATGACGCAGGGCGTCCGCAAAATTCCGGTTCGCCACGTCAAGCGCATCGTCGGCAACAAGATGAGCCAAGAGGGTTCGTCGTTCTTGCCGCTCAAAATCAACACCGCCGGTGTTATCCCGATTATTTTCGCGTCGTCCATCATCATGTTCCCGGCGACGTTCGCGCAGTATTTCCCGGCGACCACACCATTTGGAAACTTCGTGCAAAAAGCGACCGTATGGCTTTCGCCCGGTGAATCGGTGTGGGCGTCGCTTATCTTCGGCGCGCTCGTGCTGTTCTTCACCTACTTTTACACGGCCATTCAGTACGATACGACCGACATCGCCGACAACCTGAAAAAGTACGGTTCGTTTATTCCCGGCATCCGACCGGGCCGCGCGACGGCGGAGTATCTGGACAAGGTGCTGACGCGCATCACACTCGCTGGGGCCATTTTCTTGACCGTGCTTTCGCTCGTTCAGTATTGGGCTCCCAAATGGACGGGCGTCACGACGGTAACGCTTGTCGGCGGTACGTCGCTCCTGATTGTTGTCGGTGTCGCGCTGGAAACCATGCAGGCGATTGAAGCGCAAATGGCGATGCGCAACTACGAGGGCTTCGTCAAAACGCAAGCGTCGGGCATTCCCGGCGGGGGCGGCGGTCAGCGGCGCTCGCAAGCCGTGTTCGGCGCACGGTAAATAGGGCGGTTATAGTTTGATTCGATTAATTTTATTTGGGCCGCCCGGTGCGGGCAAGGGAACGCTGGGCCGTTCCTTTGCCCGTCATTTTCGTGTGCCCCATGTTGCAACCGGCGATCTGCTGCGCTCGGCCCTCGCGCATGATAGCGGGGGCGAAGTTGGCAAGGCGGCGCAAGTCATCAATGCGGGATACATGGTAAGCGATGCGGTCGCCAATTCGCTTGTCTTTTCGCGGATTAAAGAAGCCGACGCCGAAGACGGCTGGATTCTTGACGGTTATCCGCGCACGTTGGGGCAGGCCGAAGCCTTAGGCGTTTTCTTGCAGCGTGAACGGCAAACCATAACAGTTGCGATTACGCTTGCCGTGAGCGAAGATACCGTGCTTGAGCGGCTGGGCGGTCGGAGCGTGTGCGTTCGATGCGGGGCGTCGTATCACGAAACGAATAATCCGCCGCGCGTTCCGGGAATTTGCGATAACTGCGGGGGCGAACTCGTTGTCCGCGACGACGACACACCAAGCGGTATCAGTCGCCGCTTGCGTCTATATCATGAGCGAACTGTTCCGCTCGCCGATTGGTATAAGAAGCGGGGCGTTTTGCAAACGATTTCCGGCGAAGGCGAACCGGACGATGTTTTGACACACGCCTTGCAGGTTATAGAGCAAGCGGGTATTGCGACTGGCGAAACGAAAGAAACGTTGGTATAATTTATGATTGTGCGGAAAACGCCTTCCGAAATCGAAAAGATGCGGGTGGCGGGGCGTGTGGTCGCCGAAGTTTTAGACAGCATCAGCAAGGCCATTGTGCCGGGCGTGACGCGAACGCAGGATTTGGACGTGCTCGCGCTGCAAATTGCGCGCAAGCATAATGCCATTCCCGCCTTTAAGGGCTACCGGGGCTATCCCGCCAATTTGTGCGTGTCGGTCAACGAGCAGGTCGTACACGGCATACCGGGCGACCGCGTTTTGCTGAGTGGCGACATTGTGAGCGTGGACTTCGCATGTTCGGTCAACGGATACTTTGCCGACGCTGCCGTGACGCTGCCGGTGGGTGAGATAAGCGCGGAAGCGCGCAAATTGCTTGCCGTGACCCGCGAGTGTTTGTACAAAGGCTTAGCGCAGGCGCGCATCGGCGGGCATATCGGCGATATTGCAAGCGCGGTTCAAAAGCACGCGGAGCGGTCAGGTTATGGCGTGGTTCGGGATTTGGTGGGGCACGGCGTGGGGAAATCCATGCACGAAGACCCGCAGGTTCCCAACGTCGGTAAGCCGAACCGGGGCGAAAAACTGATGGACGGCATGACGCTCGCGGTCGAACCCATGATCAACATGGGCACGGCGAAAACCGAGCAACTTGCCGACAAGTGGACGATTGTGACCGTTGATGGCAAATTGTCCGCGCACTTTGAACATACGATTGCCATAACAAAACGCGGGGCCGATATTTTGACGCTCCCTGCGCCGGTGAAGACGGAAGCGGACACGGTTAAAGAGGCCGCCCCGCAAACGGTTCCGGTGGCAATCGCAAACGAGAAAATTTTGACGCCCGCTTAAACGGGCAACCAGTTTTGTTAAGAAAACAACGAAAGGGAAACCCGAATGGCAGGTAGACCCGGGGGCAATTATCGCCCCGGCGGTGCGGGCGGCAGTTATAGGCCCGGTGGAGCGCGCCCCGGCGGCGGGCGACCCGGTGGGGGACGGCCCGGCGGGGGACGTCCGGGCGGACGGCCTTCCGGCGGCGGGGGCGGCGCACCCAAGGAAGAACAGCCGGATGTCAAGGAACAAGGTATCGAGGTACAGGGCGTTATCGCCGAAAACCTGCCGAATGCTATGTTCCGTGTTAAACTGGAATCCGGGCACGAAGTTTTGGCCCACGTCAGCGGCAAAATTCGGATGAACTTCATTCGCATTCTGCCCGGCGACCGCGTTTTAGTGGAGCTTTCGCCCTACGATTTCGCGCGAGGCCGCATCTTATACCGTTATAAGTAAAATCAAACCACCAAGACGCTAAGAACACTAAGGTCGGATAAAGAAGGATGCTTTCAATCTATTATTATCTTGGCGTTTTTAGTGGCTGGTTGGAAAAATCCGAAAGGAACCATCATGAAAGTTCGAGCATCGGTTAAAAAAATCTGTGAAAAATGCAAGGTGATCAAGCGCGAGGGCGTGGTTCGAGTCATCTGCGTGAACCCCAAGCACAAGCAGCGGCAGGGGTAGGGGAATTAAATGGCGCGTATTGCGGGCGTGGACTTGCCACGCGACAAAAGTATCGAGTATGCCTTGCCGGATATTTACGGCATTGGCTTGTCCAACGGGCGCGTGATCTTGGCGCAGGCCGGTGTGGATCCGCGTACGCGGGTCGCTAACCTGACCGAAGCCGAAACGTCGCGTTTGCGCGACATCATCGAGCGTGAATACCGCGTGGAAGGCGACCTCAAACGCCAGATCATGCTCAACATTCGCCGCTTGCAGGAAATTCAGGCCTACCGTGGCATTCGCCACCGACGCGGCCTGCCCGTGCACGGTCAGCGCACTTCGACGAACGCGCGCACCCGCAAGGGGCCAAAACGCACCGTCGGCGCGAAGAAGAAGAAGAAGTAAGGCAGCATAAAGCACAATGGCACGAAAACAACAATCAGCGGCGGCTGTCGCGCGCAACAAACCCAAAGTCCGCAAAAATATCGCGGTGGGTGTTGCCCATATTTCCTCGACGTTCAACAACACGATCATTACGCTGACCGACCTAAAGGGCGAAGCGATTTCGTGGGCATCGGCGGGAACCGTCGGTTTCAAAGGCACGAAAAAAGGAACGCCGTTCGCGGCGCAACTCGCCTCCGAAGCCGCCGCTCGCAAAGCGCAGGATCACGGTCTCAAGCGCGTTGATGTGATGGTCAAGGGGCCGGGTTCGGGCCGCGAAACCGCGATTCGGGCATTGTCGCAAGTCGGCATTGAGGTCAACCTCATCCGCGACGTGACGCCGCTTCCGCACAATGGCTGCCGCGCTCCCAAGCGCCGCCGCGTGTGACAAATTTTTGGTGGTGTCACATTCAAGTGTGATATAACCAATCTTGGTTTAATTTTTGTTCGACCAATGGGCGGGGCGCGGTTATCCGCGTTCCCGCTTGTTTTGTGTAAAATCCAACACTCGTAAACCCGCTGCCCCGATGAAAAGGGCGGGCGGGGAGGAAGAGACAAACAATGTCTAAATCGCCCAACTCGGTGAGCGGGGATGCCCGCTGCCGCCAGTGCCGCCGCGCCGGAGAAAAACTGTTTCTCAAAGGCAGCCGCTGCTATTCCAAGAAATGCGCCATCGAAAAGCGCAACTATCCGCCCGGCCAGCACGGCAACACGGGACGACCCGCGAAAATCACCGACTACGGTATGCAGCTGCGCGAAAAGCAGAAAATGCGCCAGATTTATCGCGTGCTCGAAGGCCCGTTCCGCTCCTATGTAGATGAAGCCACGCGCCGCAAAGGCGTCACCGGCGAAAACCTGCTCCAATTGCTTGAAATGCGCCTCGATAACGTCGTTTATCGCTTAGGCTTCGCCAGTTCCCGCGCACAGGGCCGCCAACTGGTCAACCACGGTCACTTCACGGTCAACGGCAAGCCGGTGGACATCCCCTCCTACCAAGTGCGCGCCGGTGACACGATTGCGGTTGTCGAAGGTTCGCGCCGCGTATCCACCATTCAGGACGCGATTGCCGGAGCCGGAGCGCGCACCGCGTCGTGGCTGACCGCGAACACCGCGCAGTTTTCGGGCAAGATTTTGTCCGCGCCGCGCCGTGATGAGGTCGATAGCGACGTTAAAGAACAGATCATTATCGAGTTCTATTCGCGCTGATAATCTTCGCCCGTTCGTTTACCTTATTGCAGCGGAAAACTGGTGCTTCATTGCACCCAGTTCCTTTTTTGCTGCACGCGAGCGATAAGAAGATAGGAAACCATTAAATGCTTAGTATGGAAGCACCCGCAGTTCAGGGTTCCGTCACTACCACCACATCCCACGGGCCGGTCACGCCGCGCATCGAAACGCAGGCGCAAACGCCGACGTTCGGTAAATTTGTGGTTGAGCCGCTTAGCCCCGGCTACGGCGTGACGCTTGGCAACTCGCTTCGGCGCGTTTTGCTGACCTCTATTGAAGGGGCGGCGATTACCTCGATTCGGATTGACGGTGTGCAGCACGAATTTCAAACCATTCCCGGCTTGAAAG
>CAXTBP010000063.1:0-25804 GCA_964241985.1 uncultured Armatimonadaceae bacterium
ATCATGATGCGGGCAATGTTGAGATGGTTACGCTTTTTCTCCAGCACGGAGCGGACGCCAACCAAGCAAGTACCGAAGGTGACACGCCGCTGCAAACGGCGGCCTCGCATGGCAATGTCGCGGTGATGAAAATTTTGATAAGCCACGGAGCCAGCGTCAATACCGCCACGAAAACGCATTTTCTCGGAATGGTGTCCGGTGAAACCCCACTTATATTGGCGGCGCGTTACGGGCGCGTGGACGCGGTTAAAGTGCTGCTGACGCACGGCGCAGATGCCAACGCCCGAACTTCGGCGGGACGCACAGCATTGCAGGAGGCGAAATTAAATACGCCTGAACACTATCAAGAAGTGGTCGCGCTGCTTCGCAAAGCGGCGACACAATCGAGCGAGCGAAAACAGGACAACAAACGGTAAAATCGCGTCTGCCTTGACTTAACGACGCGCGGCGGCGTATAGTTTTCCATTCCGCCTGCGTTCTTTCCCGACACCAAGAAAGGCGCAAACGGCTTTTTCTTTTTTCGTCAATCCGACGCGGCTGACGTGCTTCCTCACGAGTGGCTTTTTGGCGCTCGCCGGGATTGGGGCTGGCGTCATTTTGGCTCTTTTGGCTTTGCACAGCCTGTCCAAAAGAATCTCAAATATGTCTGATATATTTTCCCGCCCACGAAGACGAGTATGCCTACCCTTAACTCTTTTTACAAGTTTTTTAGTTATACTTTTACTTAGTGGATGTACCCAGATTACTGACGTAGTAGTAATCAATTTTTCGCGGGAGGACATTCAGGTTTCTTTGGGAGGCCCTTCCGAGTGGCTGCTTATCAAGAAGCGCAGTTACGTAGTGGTGAAAAATGTACACTACGGGGTAGTGAAGAACCTAAATGAAGGCAATCCGATTTATTGCGATGTGAAACCAACACAGGGGAGGCCGACGCTTGAAAAAGGCGAAACTTTTATGGTCTCGGAAAAAAAAGAAGACGCCTTTTATGTGCTCTCGGTGACGAACCAATAAATAGCACGGGCAGAAACCCGACGCAGTTTCTGTTCGGCGGAGGCGCGGGCTACCAGTCCGAAGTCAACAGCGGTCTCATCCTCATAGGACATCGCTTCTACGATTCCACGATTTTGGAAGAAGCGCGGCTTGACTTGAAGGGGCGCGGCGGCGTATAATTTTCCATTCCGCCTGCGTTTATTCCCGACCCGATTCAAACGTGCGAAGGCGTTTTTCTTTAGGAGCCGCTTCCCTTTTTTATGAACTTGTTCGGCGCGTACCATTCCGCCCTTTTGCGCGGCGGCTACCAAAATGCCTACGATGAAATGTTCGAGGACGCGCAAAATCTTGTGCCGCGCCCGCACTATAAGGCCGTTTACGAACGCTTAAAAGACTTCGACGCCCGCGAGTTCGAGCGGCGCGTCGCCTTGACCGAAGCGTCGCTGATGAATCAGGGCATCACGTTCACCGTGTACGGCGACGCGCAGGGCACGGAGCGCACGTTCCCGGTTGACCTTATTCCGCGCATCCTGCCGCCCGACGAATGGGCGACCATTGAAAAGGGCTTGGCCCAGCGCATCAACGCCCTGAATATGTTTTTGCGCGATTTGTATTCGCCCGAACCCAAAATTCTGCGCGATAACATTATCCCCATTGAACTGATTGAATCGGCGGCGCATTATCGCCGCGCGTTTATCGGGATGCCGGTTCCCAAAGATATTTACGTCCATATTTGCGGAACCGACTTGATCCGCGACGCGCACGGAACGTGGTGTGTGCTGGAAGATAATCTGCGAACGCCGTCGGGCGTGTCGTATGTTTTGGAAAATCGGCAACTTTTGACCCGCGTTTTCCCGCAGTTGTTCGCCGCCAACTCCATTCGGCCCGTTGACCACTATACGACGACACTTTTGTCGAATTTGCGCGCCCTGTCGCCGCGCCGCGATGTGAACGTCGTACTGCTCACGCCCGGCGTGTACAACTCGGCCTACTTCGAGCACGCTTATTTGGCGCAGCAAATGGGAATCGAACTCGTGCAGGGCAACGATATGTTCGTGGACGACGACTGCGTTTGGATGAAAACGACGCGCGGGCCGCAGCGCGTGGACGTAATTTACCGGCGCATCGACGACGACGCCCTCGACCCCGAAGTGTTCCGCCCTACGTCCACGTTGGGCGTACCCGGCCTGATGCGGGCGTATGCCAAAGGGAATGTTGCGCTCGCCAACGCGATTGGCACAGGCGTGGCCGACGATAAAGTCATTTACCGCTACGTGCCCGACATTATCAAATACTATCTGGACGAGGACGCGATTCTGCCCAACGTCCCGACCTACTGCGCGTGGGAAGACAAAGAGCGCGACTATATCTTAGCCAATTTGGACAAACTCGTCGTCAAGGCCGCCAACGAATCGGGCGGGTATGGAATGCTCGTCGGCCCGCAGGCAAGCCAAGCCGAGCGCGAAGAGTTCGGCGAGTTGGTGAAGGCGTCGCCACGCAATTATTTGGCCCAGCCGGTCGTGGAATTGTCCACCGCGCCGTGCTTTTTGCCGTCCGAACCCGGCGGCGAACAGGGAATCGTGCCGCGCCGCGTGGATTTGCGGCCTTACATTTTGAGCGGCCCGGACGGCGTGACGATTATTCCCGGGGGCTTGACGCGCGTCGCCCTCAAAGAAGGCTCGTATGTCGTGAACTCGTCGCAGGGCGGCGGGTCGAAAGACACGTGGATTCTCGCGCCGCCGCGTCGCCCGGTTCAGCGGCAGTCGCAGTCCCAATCGCAAAGCGGCGCGGGGATGCAGTCGCAGGCCCAGTCGCAAATGCAAAGCGGTGGCCCGATGCCGGGCGAGGATTTGTATTTCCCGCAGCAATCGCAGATGCAAAGCGGCATGGGAATCGGGCCGCTGGGCGAGCCGGGCGTCGGGGGCCATTCGTAAACTATGCCGAACCCGTTGTGGGAGGGCTGGTACGCCGACCCCGAACTGCATTTTTTCGCGGGCAAATACTTCTTGTATCCGACCTATTCCGACGCCTACGAAAAGCAAACGTTTTTTGAAGCGTGGTCGTCCGACGACTTGGTTCATTGGAAAAACGAAGGCGTTATTTTAGAATTTGCCGACGTTCCGTGGAGCACGAACCGGGCCGCGTGGGCTCCAACCTGTGCCGAGAAAAACGGTAAATACTACTTTTACTTTTCCGCCGGAGACGGGGCCGGACTTGGCATTGCCGTGTCCGATTCTCCGACCGGGCCGTTCGTGGACGCGATTGGCAAGCCACTGATTGCCGAATACCATCACGGCGCGCAGCCCATCGACGCCCACGCTTTCATCGACGACGATGGGCAGGCCTATCTCTACTACGGCGGCTGGCGGCACGCCGTCGTCGTGAAACTGGGCGACGATATGATTTCCACGGTCGGCGAGTTTAAGGAAATTACGCCCGAGGGCGGGTATGTTGAAGGCCCGTTCATGCTGAAGCGCAACGGGGCCTACTATTTTATGTGGTCGGAAGGCGGTTGGGGCGACGATTCCTACGGTGTCGCCTACGCCAAAGCGGACAATCCGTATGGGCCGTTTGAGCGCGAGGGCATTGTCTTAAAAGGCGACGGCGTGATTGGCAAAAGCGCGGGCCACAATTCGGTTTTGCAGATTCCCGGCACGGACGATTACGTGATTTGCTACCACCGCCGCCCGATGGACAAAACGCACCACAACCACCGCGTTGTGTGCATCGACCGCATGGTTTTCGACGCAAACGGCGACATCGTGCCCGTCGTTATCACGCACGAAGGCGTCGGGCCGGTTTCGGTTCCCGCCGACCTTGCCCGCGAAGCCGCCGACGCAGCGGAGATGGCAGCTGCATGAGCGAAGAAGCCGTAGCCCAAGCGTGGGTGCGCATTGAGGCGTGGATGCAGAAAAACGCGCCCGCCGTGTTTGCCACGCTGAAGCCGGGCGCTACTGATACGGAGTTGGAAGCCCTGCAAGTCGCGCTCGGCGTAACGCTACCGACCGACATGGCGGCTTCGTACCGCATTCACAACGGGGCGGGCGACGATTTATCCGTTTCGTTCGGCGGTTGGTATGACTTTTTCGACCTCGACCGCATTTTGGACGAGTGGACGGTTTGGAAAGAGCTGCTGGACGGCGGCGAATTTGAAGGCGAAGCAAGCGAGCCAAAAGACAGCGGTATCCGCCCCGATTGGTGGAATGCCGCTTGGATACCCATAACCGGCGACGGCGGCGGAAACCATTTGTGCGTTGATCTCGCCCCCGCAGGCGGCGGCACGGTCGGACAAATCATTACTATGTGGCACGACGATACCGACCGCGAGTTAATCGCGCCGTCGTTTACCGCTCTGTTGCAAAAATGGGCCGACGATTTGGAAGCCGGGAAATACGTGTCCTCGCGCAAGTACGGCCTCGTCAGCCGCGAAGAGTTCGATTCGGAAGGCTACGCCGACGAAGAGCAAGTTGATGGATGACGCCGAAGATACCCCGATTGAAGCGGCGTGGGAGCGCATCGAAGACTGGCTCGCCGAGAACGCGCCCTTCACGCTTTTAACGCTGAACGAAGGCGCGACCGAACGCGATATTTGGGCTGCGCAAAGCGCGCTCGGCTTTCCTCTGCCCGGCGAAATCGCCGAATCGTACCGAATTCATAACGGGCAAGGCGAAGGGCTTCTGATGAACAAAGCGCGCTTTGGAAGCCTTGTTGACATGGCGGCGGAATACCAAAGGCTTTATCAAGAGGAATTTAAGGAAGGTGGAACGTGGTGGAAACCACAATGGCTTCCTCTTGCCGCGAACGAATCGGGGGATTGTTACTGCCTCGATACGGCAAGCGGCCTGCCCGTGCCCCCCGTTATATTGCTGCTTGATTCCGGGGGAGTGGAAAGCATTGCCACAAGTTTTACCCAATGGTTGCAACAGTTCGCGGACGCACTGGAAACCGAAAATTACAAATGGTCAGGCGAGTATGATGATCTCGTACCAATTGAATACGCTGAATAGATTTACAGGAAAAGTAAAGCCGTATGCTGTCTCGTGAAGCCGATTCGCTGTTTTGGATGGGCCGCTATATGGAGCGGGCCGAAGCGACCGCCCGCCTTGTGGACGTGCAGTACCACGCCGCGCTCGAATCCGCGCTCGCCGGGCACGATCCCGCGTCCCTTTGGAACGGGATTTTAGAAATTTCGGGCGATGACAGCCTTTTCCGCTCCCGCTACGGAACGCCGTCGGAACGCGACCTGATTCAGTTCATGGTGTTCGACCGCGAACAGCTCAACTCAGTCGTTTCGTGTATTCGGTCGGCACGCTCGAACGCCCAGCACGTCCGCGAAGTCATTTCGTCCGAAGTGTGGGAAGCCGTCAACCGCACGTACTTGGAACTGCAAAAAGGCAGTGTGGACACCATGCTCGACACGTCCGCCCATGCCTACCTTTCCAACATCCGCAACCAGTGCCATTTGTTCTACGGGCTTTCCGAGCGCACGATGCTGATTGGCGACGCGACCTACTTCCTCAAAGCGGGCATCTTTTTGGAGCGGGCCGACCAAATGAGCCGGTTGACCGATGTGTTGGTGCGCGAATTGACGGGCGGCGACTACGTTTTAGACGAGGGCGAGCATTTCGACACGCACGGCTGGATCGCGTGTCTCAAATCCGCGTCGGCTTTTGAAGCGTTCCGCAAAACCTATCGGGGCGGCATTACGCCGGATGACGTGTTATCGTTCATGGTGCTGGATTGGGGTTTTCCCTCATCCATTCATCATGCCGTGTCCGAGGTCGAGCGAAGTTTGCGTCTGATTTCCGGCTCGCACGGCAAGCGCTACGCTGACGACGCCGAACGCTTGGCGGGCAAACTACACGCCGATTTGTCGTTTTTAACCATTGCCGACGTGCGCAAAATCGGCATCCACGAGTTTTTGGAAAGCATTCAAGTCCGCTGCTGGGAAATCGGCAGCGCGATTAACGCCGCGTATTTGCGCCGCTAATTACCTATTCGGACGGTTGCGCGGCGGCGGGCGACGGCTCGCGCGACCATCACCCCAGCAAACCATAACGCGGCAATAAAAAGAAGCGGGCCGAAAACGACGAGGGCGATGAAGCGGCGCGTCAGCCGACTGCGCGGGGGTAGTTTCAGAGCGCGGTGAATTTCGTTGGCGTGGGCGGAAATGCGGCAGGCAAAGCCGAGCGAGCAGCGATTGAGCGGGTCTTCGTCGAACAAGCCGCCCACCAGACCGTTGTCGCTGGCCCGATACAAACCGCGCGCGTCGAAAATCGAGGCGCGAAACGGCGCACCGGACGCGCCGGGACTAAGGGTGCGTCGGTAGCCCGTGTCGGTTCCGTGGATAACGCCCGCCAGTTTCCATGTTTCGCCGTCTTTGATGAACACGCTGCCACCGGAATCGCCGCCCGAAATGCTGCCCGTATTGGGGTCGCCTGTATCGAGAAATCCCCACACGAGCATCGGGCCGAGCGACGGGGTTGGCGACCCGCCGGAACTCAGCAAGGCGTCGCCTAAACCGTTCGGATCGCTGCCCTCACCGACGCTTGGCGCGCCGAAGTTGCTGAATCCCGCGACCTGATTTTTGCCCCAGCTTAACCGGTTGTCGTTGTTTCCCCAGCGCCAGCCCCGAATTTGCCCGTCCAAGCGCACCGCCGTCCCGCGCTGCGTGCCCCTCCCGAACATCATGATTTCCTGCCCGACTTCGCCGGATTTTTCGTACAATTGCGCGTAAATGGGCAGCGTACCTTCCACCCACCAAATTGTCATGTCCGAGTTGGGAATGGGCGTCCAACCGGTCGCCGGGTATTTTTTGCCTGCCATTTCAAACAGCGCCCCGACCTGTCCGCCGACGTGCGTTGCCGTGATGAATTGGTGCGGGCCAATCGCGGTTCCCGTGAAGCCGTTCCACAATCCTTCGTACTGCCAGCCACTTTGCGCCATAGCGCCGCCCGGCGGAAACAGATTGCGCCCACTTCCCCGAAACACGATAATAGCCCGCGCCGAAGATGCCACCCCACAAAACAGCGCAAAGCCCGCCGCGATTATGGCAGCCGGTTTACGAAGCGAGGTGAAGCGAGTGGCGAATATCACAGGTTACTTTTTAGTATAGCCGAAGGCGCGATTTTTGTTTGCACGCGGGTTGGAAACCCACGTTTAAGTGACCATTCGCGCCGAGACGCGAAGGCCGGTTGTCCTTCGGACAAGCAGAACGGTTTGTGCGAAGCGTATTGCCGCGCATTGGTAAACGCGATAAAATATCGTTGCAGCAAAGGCGGCCCCGCAAACGGGCCGCCTTTTTCACGGCAGGCTGTTTTCTGCCCGTTTAACCCCCAACGTTCCCACCGACCCGCTCGCTGCGGCGGAAGCGAACACAAACCGCGAAACCGCAAGGAGAATTTTCCCATGATAACCGTCGATAAAATGACAAAAACGTTCGGGCCGCAAACCGTTCTCAAAGATATTACGCTGCTACTTAGACCTAAAGAGCGCGTCGGCGTGGTCGGTATGAACGGCGCGGGCAAGTCCACGCTCGTTAAAATTATGGCCGGAATGGAAGAAGTGGACAAGGGCACGGTGGATCACCATGCCTCGTCGGTCGGCTATTTGTCGCAGGAATCGCAGTGCCGCTTGGGCGTCACGATTGGCGAAGAAATGCGCACCGCCTTGCCCGGGGTCGGCGATGTGGAAGAGCGATTGGCCCGCGCGGCTGAGGCGGTTGCGACCGGCGACGTAAACAAGGCCGATATGGCCGCCCTGTCGGACGCCGCCGACGATCTGCACCGCTTGGAAACGCACACGCTCGACGCGCGTATCGGGCGCGTGTTGTCCGGCTTGGGCTTTGAACTCGACGCGACCGAGCGTTTGACCGACACCTATTCCGGGGGCTGGCAAATGCGTATCGCCATGGCGAAACTGCTTTTGCAGGAGCCGGAATACCTGTTCCTCGATGAACCGACGAACCACTTGGACGATGCCGCGCGCTGGTGGCTGATCTCCTATATCGCCGAGTATCCCGGAACGGTCGTGATTATCTCGCACGAACCGGACTTTTTGAACCAAACCGTGACCCGCATTTTGGAAGTCAAGGACACGCAGGTCAAACAGTTCAGCGGCGACTACGACGACTACCAACGCTTAGATCAAGAAGAATACGACCGGCAGGTCAAGGCGTGGGAAGCCCAAGAAAAAGAGCTGGAAAAGGTTAAGGAGTTTATTACCCGGTTTAAGGGCAACAAATCCAAATCCGGCACGGTCGAATCCCGCGAAAAAATGCTGGATAAGCGCGACCTGTTGGAAAAGCCCAACGCCCGCGCCAAACCGATTTATCTGGAATTTCCCGAACCGCCGCGTTCGTCCATCGAGCCGATTATTGTCCAAGACGTCACCAAGAAATACGGCGACCGGGTTATTTTGGACGACGTATCGCTGACGATTGTGCGCGGCGACAAGATCGCGCTCGTCGGCCCGAACGGGGTGGGTAAATCAACGCTCCTTAAAATGATTACCGGCGAAGTACAGGCGACGAGCGGTGAAATTACGGTCAACGCCAAAACCGGAATCGGCTACTTCGCGCAGCATCAGGCCGAAGCCCTCAATAAAGAAATGACGGTTTTCGACGAAACGATGGCGGGCGTCGATCCCAAAAACGTGGAAATGGCGCGTGGCCTTTTGGCCCGCTTGCAGTTCCGGGGCGAGGACGCACCGTTCAAGAAAGTCGGGCATTTGTCGGGCGGCGAACGCTCGCGCGTCGCGCTCGCCAAGTTTTTGCTCCGGCCCGCAAACGTCTACCTGCTTGACGAACCGACGAACCACTTAGACCCCTTAGCGCGGGGCGTTTTGGAAGAGGCCCTGACCCGGTTCGAGGGCACGATTCTGATGGCCTCGCACGACCAATCGCTCATCGACACGGTAGCGACCGGCGTGTTTGAAGTGGAAGGCGGCAAACTCATCATGGTTAAAGACCCCGCCGCCGCCCGCGACGAAGACTAAACGCTTCGCGCCCGCCTCTAACGAAAACGCCGTGCCTCTTTCATGAGGCGCGGCGTTTTTTGTATCCGGGCCGTGAACAACCCGGCGGGGCTTGCGTAACGTAACGTAGGCCAGTACGCAGGAAGCCGTTCCATGCGCGCCGAACCAGAAAGCAGGCGGCGCAAATATACCGCCGTCAGTGCAAGCACTGCGCGGGCCGCCGACAGTTTACAGGTTTGGTTCTTTGAAAGGAACGCTCCTTTGGCAAATACTCAATCTCCCCTTCGCGTGACCGTGTGGGGCGAATACAGGCACGAAAAAACGCATGAAACGGTTCGGGCGGTATACCCGAACGGGATGCACGAGGTCATCGCGGACGGCTTGCGCGAAAAACTGGGCGACGGCGCTACCGTGCGAACCGCGACGCTCGATACACCGTCGCACGGGCTGACCGACGACGTGCTGGAAACCACCGACGTAATGACGTGGTGGGGGCACATGGCGCATCAGGACGTGGACGACGCGATTGTGGAGAAGGTGTACCAGCGCGTTTTGGGCGGTATGGGGCTTGTCGTTCTCCATTCCGCGCACATGAGCAAGATTTTTCGGCGCTTGATGGGAACGTCGTGCAATTTGCTGTACCGCGAAGCCAACGAGCGCGAAGTCGTGTGGACGGTGCGCCCCGGCCATCCGATTACCCAAGATGTGCCGCCCGTTTTCACGATTCCGCAGCAAGAAATGTACGGCGAGTATTTCGATATTCCACAGCCCGACGAGTTGATTTTCATTTCGTCGTTCGCGGGCGGTGAAGTGTTCCGGTCGGGATGCTGCTTCCACCGAGGGCAAGGCCGCGTGTTTTATTTTTCGCCGGGCCACGAAACCCATCCCGTGTATTTTCAAAACGAAATCCGCCAAGTCATCGCAAACGGCGTGCAGTGGGCGTACCAAGAACCGCGCCCGCGCTTGGTGACGACGGAAAAGTGCATCAATTCGCCGATGGGCTGGTTCGAGAAAACGGGCGAGTAATCTATGGCACGACGGGCGTTACTTGTTGGTGCGGGCGGTATGGGGCAGGCGTGGGCGAAAAACTTAATCGCCCATTCGGACCTTGTGCAACTGGCGGGCTGGGTCGATATTCGGGACGGGGCCGCGCAGGCTGCTGCCGACAAACACGAACTGGGCGGCGATACCTACACGGGAACCGACGTGGAAAAGGCGCTTGCGGACGTGCGGCCCGATTTTCTGGTCGATGTGACCGTTCCCGAAGCGCACCACGACGTGACGCTCGCCGCTTTGAAGCGGCGCGTACCCGTTATTGGCGAAAAACCTATGGCGTCGAGCATGGCGCAGGCCCGCGCGATGGTCAAGGCGTCGGAAGAAAACGACACGCTGTATATGGTCAGCCAGTCCCGACGCTACGACGCCCGGCTTGACGCCTTTCGCGCCCTCGTGCAGGAATTGGGGCCGCTGGGCATTCTCAATTCGGACTTCTACATCGGCGCGCACTTCGGCGGATTCCGCGACGAAATGGCGCACGTTCTGGTTTTGGATATGGCGATCCATACGTTCGATGCCGCCCGCCTTTTGTCCGGGCAAAACCCGGTCAGCGTCTACTGCGACGAGTTCAATCCGCCGTGGTCGTGGTACAAGGGCGCGGCAAGCGCGACCGCCTTGTTTGAAATGACGAGCGGTTTGCGTTACACGTACCGGGGTTCGTGGTGCGGCGAGGGCCTTGCGACCTCGTGGGAATCTGAATGGCGCGCCGTCGGCCCGAACGGCACGGCGAAATGGGACGGGCACAAAGAAATTGTCGCCGAAATCGTGCCGCAGGAAAATAGCGACGTGCGGTTTCAGCGGTCGGGCGAAATGGTTTCAGGTGAAATCGACGAGAACACGCCGGGCGGAATCGCCGGAAGTTTGCGCGATTTTTGCCGCGCCCTCGATACCGGACAACTCCCGATGGGCGAATGCCACGACAACATCCACAGCCTTGCGATGGTCTTCGGCGCGATTGAATCCGCCCAAACCGGCAAGCGCGTACAAATCGCGGATTTGTTGTAGCGGCTACGAACCCCGGCGCAAAACGGGCGAGGAAACGAGGCGGAAAACGAAGTTTGGGTTGAAGTTTTTGTCGCACGCGCCGCATGAGGAGCGGATAATCCGTGTGCGGCGAAATACGCGGCGATTGCAGGCTGGGCATTCGTAGACGTATTTGCAATAGGCGTGGGCGCGGGTTTTGGGCGGCAGGGCGTGGCGTCGCGTGCAGCCCAAGCGAAAGGCGAGTTCCCAAAAGGCGCGTGAATGGTTTTGGTGGAGGAGGTGCGCGACTTCGTGGCGGAACGTGTGGAGGATTTCTTCCCAGCCGTGTTCGATGAACGCGGGCCACGATAGTACAATCAAGCGGTCGCTGTGGCGGTAGTAGCCGCCGTATTGCTTGCGCGTCGATAGTTTGATGTCGCGCAGAACCAAAGTGCCGTTGAAGAAAGTGGCGTTGAGCCGGTCGAACTCCGCCCAAAGTTGCGCCAAAACCGCCGTTTTTTCGTCGGGCGCGGGCGAAATCGCGCCCACTGCCGCCGCTGTCGTTTGCATCGGTTTATTGTACAACGTATCGTACAACGCAAACGGCGCGAAAAATCGGCGACGGTTTGTGCGCTGCCCGTGGTATACTCGTAAGCGGGGACGAAAACCGTTTCGGCGAGCGTCCGCGCCCCGCTTCGTCGCTCGTTTTAGGCGGCAAGCGAAGATTATAGGCGCGTTGCTTTTTGCCGCACGACTTGTCCCGTTTGCGAACGGTGTTAAACCGCTGACCGCCACGGCGAGCAGCGCGAACCATTCTTCGCGCCCATTTCAAAGGTTTGAGCGGCGTCTTGGTTTTATACATCGCCCGCCGATGTGCTTCCGCCCGTGGCGTCATTTGTTTTTAAGCAAGTGCCCCGCAGCGTGACCCGGTGGATTCGATTAAAAACGAACACTGCTTGCCTATTCTTCCGGCTTGAAAATCGAGCCGTATCTTTGTTGTAACCGTTAGGAGTACTCCCGATGCGCCGCAGGCGAAACGCCGACGCACCTTCCTCTTCTTCTGTCGCCGATGCCACTCTTGGCGCGGATCTTTCCGCCGAAAATTCCGCCGCAGAACCCACCGAAAACGCGACGCCCACAGCGTCCGAGCCGAATAGTGAAACCGTGAAAACCGTCGCGCCGAAACCGCGCCGTCGTGCTTCCACGCCGCGCGGCTCGAAAAAAGCCGCCGATGCCGAAGCCGTTTCCCCGGAAAGCGCGCCCGAAACGGGGTCGGCTACGGCCTCCGCCGAACCGGAAATCGTTTCGGAACCTGCCGCCACCCCCGAGGCGGAAGCCGCTGATACCGAGGCACGAAGTGCCGAAGCCACGCCGGTCAAGCCCAAGCGCGCCTACAAACGACGCGCCAAAAACGAGCCGCAAATAGCCGAAGTCGTCGAAACCGAGGCACAAAGTGTCGAAGTCGCCGATGCCATAGCGGAACCCGACGCGACGCCCGCCGAGGCCCAAGCGGAAACGATTGCCGACGCGCCCGCGGATGCGGTTGCCGCCGCTGACGAAGCGCCCGCGACGGAAGAAACGCCCGCCACCCCGGCACGACCCGCCCGCAAGCCGCGCACCCCGCGCTCCGCGTCGCGTCGCGCCGCAGAAGCCGCCGAACAAGCAGCCCAAACCCCAACCGCGTCGGCGGACACGGGAGGCGCGCCCGAACTTGCCACGCCGACCGTTGCGGACTTGATCGCGCTGCCCGCCCTAACGGACGAAGTCGCGCCCGCGCTTGAAGCGAACGAAGCCGCAGACACCGAGGATCAAAGCGAAGCCGCCCACGACGCACGCCCGTCGCGCCGCCGGGGCCGACAACGCCGCGCCGCAAACACGGCGGAACCGTCCGGCGAAACAACGACCGCAAAGACGGCGACCGCACAATCCGCACCCGCCGCCGCACCGGTCGATGCGCCCGCGACCTCGCGCCGGGTGCGTGGCGTGCCCCGCCGCCGCGAAACGTCCGCCGCTTCCGCCGAAACGGGTTCGGATAGCGAAACGTCCACGCCTGCCGCGCGCGGGCCGCAGATCGCGCCGCTCGCGGTCGAACCGCTGCCGCCACCGTACCAGCCGCTGTCCGCCGAGATTTTGGAGCGATTGCCCCTCGTGCGTGTCGCGCCCGTTAATGGGCGGCCCCAAATTTTGGTCAATGAGCAGCCGCGCTTGCCGTATTGGTTCTTTGTCAATACGCAGGACGAAGAAAGCGCGCCGGTTGCCGTGCGCCAAATTCGCATGGCGTATGAGGCCGGGATTCGTTTCTTCACGCTCCTTGTGCATTTGCCGTGGAAAGCCCGCACGGGCGAGCGACGCTACGGGCCGATTGACGACGTTTTGCAAATGATGGCGGAAAACGCTCCCGACGCGCTGATTTTGCCCCGGCTTATTTTTTCGCCTCCAAACTCATGGGAGCGCGCGAACCCAAACGAAATGAGCCGCTACGACGACGGCGAAACCGGCGACGTGTCGCTGGGTTCGCGCTTATTCTGGGAAGGCGAAGCCGACGCCACGCTCCGCGCGGCTGTTGAGTATGTCGCGCAGGGCGACCACGCGCACCGCATCGCCGGGTTTTATCTGGAACACGGCGAATGGCTTTTGGACAAAGATCGCGGGCCGGATGTTTCGGAAGCGAATACGAGCGCGTTCCGCACGTGGCTGCGGGCCAAGTACAAGTCGCTCGTCAATCTGCGGGCCTCATGGCACGATGGTGGCGTGACGTTTGAAACGGCGCAAATTCCCTCGGATGTGCCCAGCACAACCACGCTGTTTTGGGGCGACCGCCAGCAACGGCAGGCCGACTTGGCGCAGTTTGAAAGCGAAACGGCGGCATCGATTATCGTCCGGCTCGCCAAAAGCGTCAAGGAAGCCAGCGGCAATCGCTCGGCTGTCGCCGTTTCGTATGGCTACAGTTTGGAAGTCATGCGGGCAAATTCGGGGCATCTTGACTTGGCGCGCGTTCTGGCCTCGCCGAACGTCGATATTTTGACCGGCCCGATCTCGTACAGCGGTCGCTTGCCCGGCGGCTCGGCCCCGCTCCCGGTTCCCCTTGACAGCGTACTGCTTGCGGGCAAACTGTGGATTTCCGAAGACGACACGAAAACGTTTTTGGCCTCGAACGAAACCCCCGATTCGTACAACCCGAAAATCGATGCGCCCGAAGGCACGTGGGCCGCGCACAGCCGCAACTTCGGAACCGCGCTGGCGCGGGGCGCGGGCGTTTCGTGGATGGATTTGTGGGGCGAAGGCTGGCTCGACGACCGCTATGTGTGGGAAAACATCGCCCATTTGAACGACATCGCGGTTCGGCTTGACCGATTGAATCAAAGCATCGGGGCGGGCGAACCCGGCGCGCCGGATGTCGCCGTGTTCGTGGACGAGCGGTCGTTCTTCGACGTGCCGCCCGGAAGCGGTGACCTCTTAATGCGCTTGGTTTCCAAGCAGCGCGACAGTTTGCTGCGGTCGGGCGCAAAAGTCGGCTTTTATCTATTGTCCGATTTGCTGAACCCACACTTCCCCAAATCGCCGCGCTTGCTTCTTTTCCTCAACGCTTTCCATCTAAGCGACGCTTTGCGAACGGCAGTGCGCGCCCAGCAGGACGACGGCAAGACACTTGCGTGGCTATTTGGGCCGGGCTGCCGTGACGAGAGTATCGGCGATGCGGAAACGGTCGGTATTCAACTCAAACTCCAGCCGTGGGGTTCCAAAACCGGCACGACGCTCTTGTCCAACGTCCGCTCGCCTTTGACGGAAACCCTGCGCGGGCAGAAACTGGGCGACGAGGCGCGAACCAATCCGTCGTACTATGTGAACGATCCCAAAGCGACGGTTTTGGGCGAGTACGCGAGCGGCTTGCCGTCGGTTGCGTATCGCAAGCATCCGCGCTGGCAGAGTGTGTTTATCGGCGAGCCGGAGCTGCCGCTTAATTTGTTGCGCGGGCTGTACCGCTTGGCGGGTGTTCCGGTTGCGACCGTGGACGACGACGTGGCCGTGTTCGGCGACGGGATCGTTTCGCTCCATTCGGCCCCCGGTGGCGGCACGACCGTGTATCTGGGTGATGATGTCGTTTTGTACGACCTGCTCACCAACGAAACCATTTCCTCGGGCGGGTTCGGTTCACGGCTTTCGATGCCGGTGCAAGGGTCGCGCTTGCTGCTTGCTGGAAGCCCCGCCGATATTCGCGCGGTCGGCGGCGACCCCGATGCGGCCCCTTACGGCTTAAACGAGGACGAACTGCCCCTGCTGCCCGACTTCGTGTTCGAGGCCCCGCCCGCATCGGCAACGTCACCAACACCGATTGCGCGCCCCATCGAAGCCCAACCCGCGACTCCCGAAGACGCCGCGCTTATGGAAGCCGCGTTCGCGTCGGACTTCTCGTTTGACGACAAGGAAAACGACGCCGAGGACGACGAAACAAGCGGCGACGGTAACGCGGCCTCGGCGGCGAGCGCAGCCGAAGCGGACGCCAAGAAAAAGCGGCGTCGGCGACGGCGTGGCGCAAACAAAAAGGACACCGCTACGCCCGATGCAGCGTCTGCGGAAGGCGTTGCTGTGGCGGGCGAGAGTGACGAAACGGAAGCCGACGAAGAAGGCGATCTGTTTGCGGACGTTCCCGATACCGACGAGGATGCCGCCAGCGCGACGCCCGAAACGGAAAATACGGAAGGCAGCAAAACCGAAGAAACCATAAACGCGGTTTCCAGCGGTGAAAACGAAGCCCAAGCGGAAACGGAGCCTTCGCTGTTCGCCGAACCGGTTGCTTCGGCGGCTCCGGTCGTTCCGCCCGGCCCGCCCGCGCGGCTGACACTCGACGAACTGCTCCCGCAGTCCACGCTGACGCCCGATACCGGCGACTTGCCGCCCATTCCAGACGAATTGCTTCCGCTCGACCCGGCGACGTTCACGGTATCGGCGGCGCAAACCGAAAGCGGCGAAACGGCAGGCGAAGCCGCGCCCGCACCTGAAACGGAAGCGGCCCCGCGCCGACGCCGTGGAAGGCCGCGCCGCGCGCTTACCGCGGCGGACGAAACGACCGAATAAGCGAAAAGGCCGCTTCCCAATGGGAAGCGGCTTTTTTAATACTGACTAAAACCCACGTCTGGTTGGCCTTCGGCCTCCTGTCCTTCGGACAAAGAAGGGTTGGTGCAACGCGAAAGGCTCCCGGTTTAACCGGGAGCCTTCCGTTTGCGGCACAAAATCAACACATTTACCCCCAGCCTCGTCCGACAGGACAATAGGCCCTTACACGCTTGCGTGTAATAGGCCAACCAGACGTAGGTTTTAACCCATGTCACAAACCCATGTGCTTATTCGGTCGTTTTGCTACCTTCGCTCGGCGGGCTTTTGTATGGCGTCGTAGGTTCCGCCGAACAGGAATTGGCGCATCATGTCGGACTGCAAAAAACTGTGCGGGAAACCCGGATCAATCGCCGACGCATCGGACAGTTTTTTCAGTTGTTCGGGCGATAATTGCACGTCCACGGAGGCCAAATTATCGGCGACTTGCGATGCTTTGCGCGCCCCGACAATCGGAATCACGTCTGGCCCTTGATGTAGCAGCCACGCCAAAGCGACCTGCGACGGCGACTTGCCAACTTCGTTTGCAACATCCACCACGGTTTGCGCGATGGCTAAGTTGCGGTCGGTTAGAATGTGAGTCATCGTGCTGCCGCGCGTGTCGGCTTTCGCATCACCCGCGTTGTTGTACTTGCCGGTCAAAACGCCCCCGCCGAGCGGCGACCACGGCGTGACCGTCATGCCGAAAGCGTTCGCCATCGGGATCAGATCGCGCTCCGGCGTGCGCTCGACAAGGCTGTACTCAATTTGCAAAGCGACAAACGCGGACAAGCCGCGCAGTTCGGCGAGCGTGTTAGCCTGCGAAACAATCCACGCGGGCGTGTCCGAAATTCCAACGTACGAGACTTTGCCCGCCCGCACCAAATCGTCCAAGCCGCGCATGACTTCCTCGACCGGAGTTAGATAATCCCAAGCGTGCAGCCACAGCAAGTCAATGTGGTCGATTTGCAGCCGCTTTAAGGAATTTTCGACCGAGCGCACCATGTTTTTGCGGCTGTTTCCGCTTGCGTTCGGGTTGTGCGCGTCCATTTTGGCGTTTTCGCCCATCATGGTGTCGGGGAACGAGAATTTGGTCGCAACCACCCATTTGTCGCGGTCGGGCTTAATCAGTTCGCCGACCAGTTTTTCGCTCGACCCGTTCGTGTAGCTATTCGCCGTGTCGATAAAGTTTCCGCCCGCGTCAGCGAAGGCGTCGAAAATGGCGCGGGTTTCGTCGCTGCTTGCGCCCCATCCCCAGTCTTCGCCAAACGTCATCGCGCCCAAACACAATTCGGAAACCCGCAAGCCGCTCCGCCCCAGCAATTTGTACCGCATAGTTCACCAATCCTTTTTTTTAAGGTTTGGCAACCTATACCCGAACCGCTTGGTTTGGTTCCCCGCGACGGTTTAGGCGATTTTGCGGGACAAGATCACGCCGTCGTCGATGGGCACTTCCACGGATTCCAGCTGCGGATGGTCGAAAACAAGGGCGCGGTACGCGGGCATTTTGTCTTTGAGGGAAATGGTATCGTCGCCGACGATCAGGCCACCGACGCGCACGAGCGGCAAAACGGCTTGTAAATACTCATGGTATTCAGGCTTTTCGGCGTCCAGAAACACGAAATCGAACGGTTCGCCGCCCGCAAGGGTCGGGATTAGGGCGCGGGCGTCGCCGGTCAAAAGCATGATAGCATCGCTCAAACCCGCCGCTTGGTAGTTTTCGCGGGCCATTTGCGAGCGCCCTTCGTCGAACTCAATCGCCACAACGCTTCCGCTATTTTCGGCAACGGCGCGGGCGAACCAAAGCGTCGAGTAGCCGTTGGACGTGCCGACTTCGAGGACGCGCTTGGCGTTCATGGTGCGCAGAAGCAGAGTCAAAAAGCGCGCGTTTTCGCGGCTGATATTCCAGTAGTCGTCGGCGGTGGTTTCCAAACGCACGAGTAAAGCGTCAAAATCGTTTGGGGCAATCATATCAGTTTTCCTTTTTGGAGGGCGGGAACCAATCGGCGATTAGTTCTTGTACCGTAGTGAAGTTTTCCAAACTGTCCCGGTATTCTTGGGCGGCTTCCTTATCTTCCCAGCGCGGCAAATCCCGCTTCAGCATTTCCTTCAACGTCTCCGCGTCAATCGCGCGACGGCTGGGTGAAAATGCCAATTCCACGGCGACCGTTCCCAAAAGCGTCGAACGCAAAAATGCAGAAACGCCTTTTGTTTTTTGCACGACCGCCGATTGGACGGTGTAAAGCAAGCCGCTTGAATCGACAATCGTTAGGCTTTCGTAAAATCGTTGTTCAACGGCTTGGGGCGTTGTCAAGGTCAATTCGTTAAACGATTCGGCGGGCATCATGGAGGCATCGCTGGCGAAGCACAAAACGGGAAATACGAGGTCGCTTGCTGTGTACATGGTTTTTACTGGATGGGCAAACCGTTACCAAGTCCCCAAGAGACTATCCCCGACTTTTTGCGATAGCGGGCGTGACCCGAAAATCCACTCTGTACCGGAAATACCCTGACGAACTATTTGTTTTACCCGGTATTCTCCGTCTGCCTCGTCGGGCGCGGGCGGCCTCATATCCATATACGAAAGCAGGTTGTCAAAAATGAGATAGTATCCGCCAGAGGATTTTGACTCACGGCAGTTTGCACCCGTCGGGTCGCACAAAGCCATGAGTTCCGAGCGGCGCATTCCCGTCCTGACCTCGGCGACAACCGCATCGGATCGAATTCGCGGAGCCGCAACTTCGGTTAGGAAGCCCAGCCATGCGGCGTACCATTGCCCGAAGGTTCTGCCGCTGGGACGAAACACTTTATCTTCGTCATTTTCTTCCAATTCCCATACCGTGCCATAGGCGGGGCCGTTCACAACAAGCAGCGTCAGGGAATACGCGCCATCATAACCTATGCACATTGCGCCGGGGTAGATCTCGCCACTCCAAGTGTCATCAAAGGGTATGTCAAGCACGGTCTTTTCCGTGTAGGGGAAAGGGCGTTGAAGATCATACGCCTGCAAGTCTACAACCGCATTCAACGCCCCCAGACCGACGCCCGGCCCCGTGCCCCATCCGATGCGGTTCATAAATGAACGGTAATCCACCGGCAGGACGATCCCGCATTTTTCCTCATAGGCGCGCAGTTCTTCCTCGGGAACCGGCGTTCCTGCGTTATATCCATTCACCCCCACAACGCGGCGTCCAGTATCCAGCGTCTTCATGTCGCGCAGGGTTTTGTGGATAGTCTCCACTTCGTCGTCGGTTATCGGCAAATAATCGGTAAACATATAGGTTAAACTTCAAAACACCGTTTTTAGAACGGTTTGCGGTAGCGGTTGTGAAAGGCGACGATGCGGAAACCGAAGCCTAAATACATTCGGAGGGGGCCGCCCGGCGGGGCGTCACGGTTCGTGCCGATTCCGGTATACAGCCGCGCGGTTTGCAGGCCGTCGGCGCGCATGGCATGGAGGCAGTGAAACATCAAACTGCGCGCCAAGCCCTGCAAGCGGTACGCGGGCCGAACGGCGACATTTGCGACATCGCCGACGCTTCCGCTGCGGCGACACACGTGCAAACCGGCAACAGCGCCGTTGTGCCAACCAATCGCGCTGATTAACGGGTCGCAACTCTCGACAAATTCCGTCCATTGGGCTTCTTCGCGTTTGATACGCGCTTGTAGCTGCTCGCGCGTCCACGTAGGATCGGCGTTGGCTTCAAGCAGCGCGTGGGCAACGGCGCGGGCGTAGCGCATTTCCAAAGGGCGAACCGAAAAGCCGGGCGGCACGGCGAGCGGCGGCAAACCGTCAAGGTCGCGCCCGAGTTCCGGCGAAAGAAATCGTAGTTTGTAGCCCTCGTTTTCCAAAAGCGCGATGGAATCCTGTTCGCCGTCGCTTGCGTTCGTGGCAAGCTCGCTCGGCACTTGGCTTTGCACTTGATCTATTTGGCGGGCGCGCTCCTCGCCCCAATGGAGAAGTGCCGACCCAATCCCTTTGACGCGCCATTCGGGTAAAACCCAGCCACGAATAAGATAGGCGTATTTGGATGCCTGCCGCTCGCTATCCCATTCGCTCCACCATTCGATGCGGCTGTGCCCAATCACGCGCCCGGCAATTTCGGCGAGTAAAACGGTGTCTTTTTGCCCGTCCTTAAACGATTTTTCTACGTCTTTTTGGTAGTCGCTTGGCGAAAGATTGGGGATGCGGTAGCACACCGAAAACGGATCTACGGCGTCCGCGTCCCGGCAGCCGTCGTGAACGGCGCGCAGGGCGGCAACATCGCTCGATCCGCGATAAACACGGAACGCAAGACCCGGCAAAGGCGGCACACCAACTTTTGTGCCGGGGATAAAAACGGATTGACTATCGGTCAACGAAATTGCCTCCTTGCGGCGCAGACCGCTACGCTGCTATAGCGCAAGAAGGCGTAAACGATAAACCGCAAATTGACTTGGCCCGTTATTTTCGGCGGCGCAGAACGAGCAGGGCGGCATCGTCGCGGAGTTTTTGGCCCTGCCCGGCGAACGCGCGGGCGTAGCCGATGATTTTGCGAACGAGCGGAAGCGGGGCCAAATCGGCGAACCGGGCAAAGGCGGCGCGCAAACGCGCCAGTCCCAAAAATTCCCGACCGTGACGCGCTTCCGTGATGCCGTCGGTGTACAAAAGCAGGGTTCCGCTGGGCGGAAGTTGCGCGCTCGCCGTTTCATAGCGGGCTTCATCGGCCCCGATGACGCCCAGCGGCGGGCCGGTGGAATCCAATTCCCTAACGCACTTTTCGCGCTCGCTTCGGGAACTGCCCGGCAAGCAAGCCTCCGTCAAAAGCGGCGGCTCGTGCCCCCCGCTCGCGTAGAGTATTGCGCCAGTTTCGGGCGCAATCGTTCCGGCGACAACGGTGGCGAACCCATCGAACTCGGGGGACATTTCGGCAGCGGCATTGACGAAGCCGAGCGCCTCGTCGGGCGGCAAGCCTTCGTTCATGCAGCCGACGAGGGCGCGGCACAACCTTTGCGCGTGGGCGTCGGCGCTTGGCCCATGCCCCGCGACATCACCCAAAATAAAGCCGACACTGCCGTCCTTCATGGGAAACGCTGCGTGAAAATCGCCGGTGTGCGGCGGCAGGTGCGGGGCCGTCGCATACGCGACCTCGATTTCGTCGCTGACAAAAAACGTGTCGTCCGTCAAATTTGGGGCCTCGCTCGCGGACGGAGCGGAAGAAGCGGAAGTCATAACCGTTTGTAAGTATACCTGCTTAGTTAGCAAAACGGCGACGGAGCTGTGGAAACGTTCACGCGCGGCAAGCGCCGAAAATGTTTACGCGCCGCGCTTGAACATTTCGCGGACGCCGCGCACTTCGGATACGCGGAGCAAAATGCACAAGCCCGCGTACACAACGAGCGACAAGCCGCCCGCGACCGCAAGGATCAGCAAACTGACCGCTTTACCGGGATGCTCGTAATGCAAACCCAGCAAAATAGCCTTGTCGAGCAGATATGCCGCGCCGCTTGCAAGACCGGCGGCGAGCGCGATTTTGACCGCCGACGCCAAAATGCCCATCTCGTCCAAACTGCCGACCTGTTTTTTCAGGTTGACAAAGAAGATGAACATGGTCAGCGTGGCGACTAAACTGGTCACGGCGGCGAGGCCCAGATACCCGAAGTCGAACACGCTGGTGACGAAATAGCAAAGCACGGCGAACAGGGCGAGCATCGCCGTCGTGATTTTGACTGGGGTTTTGGTGTTCTGCATGGCGTAAAAGCCGCGCGCGAGAACCGCCTGCGCCGACCATGCGAACGTTCCCAGCGAATACAGGCGAAGGGCGGCGGCGGCCCGGGTCACGTCTTCCACCTTGAATTTATCGCTCAAATACAGGGCGCTGATAATCGGTTCGGCAAGAACCGCCATCAAAAGCGAGGCCGGTATCGTCAAGAACAAAATGCGCCGAATGCCCAAACTGATTTCGCGCCGGAAGTTGGGCCATTCTTTTTGCGCGGCAAGCACGGAAATCGCCGGGAAAAGCACAATCGCGGACGCTTGGGCAAAAATTCCAATCGGGGCCTGCGTCAAATTGTAGGCGTTGCGGAGGGCGGAAATGGAGCCGTCGCTGCCCAAAAAGCGCACGGTCATCCAGAAAACAAGCTGTGACAGCGACAAACCGAGAAGGGCGGGCAGCATCAAGCGGCCCACTTTGCGAACGCCGGGATGCCGCGTATTGAAGCCCAGATAAAACTGCGCGTCGGCGCGTTTCAGCTCCCACAACGGCAGTAAAAAGTTTCCGATCAGCGCGCCCGCGACCGCGCCATAGGCGAGCGAGGCGATTCCCAGCGTTCGGTGAAACAACAAGCCGCTGATCACCGCGCCCGAATTATAAATTACCGGCCCGAGCGCGGGAATAAGGAACCTTTGGCGGGCGTTGAGCGTCCCCATCATCAAGCCACCGCAAAAAAAGCACCATTGGGCCGGGAGCAAAATGCGGGAAAGCGCGGCGGTCTTTTCAATCGCGCCCGGAGTGTCGATAAATTTAGGATTCAACAGGCGGGCAACGGGAACGGCGGCAAACTCCATCACGACGACCATCGCAAACGCGGCGACGGCGACCACGCTCATCACCGTGCCGAACGTGCGCCAAGCGTCTTCCTGCTTGTCTTCGCTCCAATATTCGGCGAAAACCGGTACGAAAACCGTGGAAAGCGCGCCGCCTGCAACGAGCAGATACAATAAATCGGGGACGCTAAAGGCGGCGGTATAGATGTCGGTTTCCGCCCCCTGTCCGAACAAATGGTTCAAAACCATGTCGCGGACGACGCCCAAAACGCGCGACAAAAATACGAAGCCCATGAAAAGCAGGGTCGCTTTTCCGGCTTTTTTACCAATGGCGGTCGGGGGGGCATCCGAAGCGCGGGAAACCGAAGCAGAACGGGGAGCGGTTGCCATAACACTGCATGATAGGTCGCGCTACACGGGCGTGTCAAGGAAAACGCGCAATTCAATCAAGCGGGCTTGAACAACGAGGTACAATAATGCACAGCAACGGTGACGTGTGGAGAAACAAGGGAATGGCGGATTGGATTAAAAATTTAAGCAGTGTGTTTTCCCGTACCACGGACGAATCCCTCGTCCGGGAGCGCACCGAATCGTTCAAAGACCGGCTTGACCGCGAAAAAGCAAGCCTCCGCGAACAGGAAGCGCGGCGTTTTCAAAACGGCGGCAATACGCAAACCGCCGGGCCGGACACCGACGAAGCCGCGCGACAGGAAGATTTACGCGCGCTCCGCGCCCTTTTAGGCTGGAAACTGGGCATACAAACCGGCGATGTGGTGGGAAATCCATCTAAAGTGGACGGCTACTGGTTCGGTGTGCGCCGCTATGTGAAGGAAAAAGCGGGCGGGTACGAAACCTGCTGGACGCTCCACTTTTTCCGCCAATGCCCGCACTGCCGGTTCCTGTTCCCGACGCTCGAACTGGGCGACTACGCCGAAGCCTTGCAAGCCGCCCAAAATATGATGGACGGCAAAGACGCCATCGTGTCGCGCTCGACGCAAAAACTGGCGGCCTATCTCAACGTTTTGGAGTCGGGCGGAGCCGACGAATACTGCCCGCGCCTGTGCCCGTCGTGCCGCAAACTCATCAGGGGCGGCACGCAGTAAAAGCCGAGGCCCCCCTGCCCCCCAATAATGGGGGGTTCTGAATTAGCCTGCCTATACCGTCCAATGGTGCGGTTGAAAGGAAATGCGTTTTTCAGAACCCCCCATTATTGGGGGGCAGGGGGGCCTCGGCCATTCTTGACCCAATCTTTTTCTTGACAAATTCCAGATTGCACGGCATCATAAAAGCCGTGTCAGGAAACGCGGAAACGCTCAAGGAAAAACTGCGGTCGGTCGGAATGCGCGTAACCGCGCCCCGCCTTGCCGTGCTTTCCGCCGTGGTTGCGGGCGGGCATCACGACGCCGACGCCATCACGGTTTCGGCGCGGCAGCATATCGGCAGCCTTTCCCGGCAGGCCGTGTACGACAACCTCCACGCCCTCCTCCACGCCGGTTTGGTGCGCCGCATCGAACCCGCAAACGCCCCCGCCTTGTACGAAGCGCGGGTCGGCGACAACCACCACCATTTGGTTTGTACGCGATGCGGGCGCATCGAGGACGTCGACTGCGTGGTCGGGCATCGCCCGTGTATGGAGCCGTCCGCGACACACGGCTTTACACTTACGGAAGCCGAAGTCACCTTTTGGGGCCTGTGCCCTTCCTGTCAAACCAATCCAAATAATTCGGAAAACGCTTAAAACTCCCCGCAACTTCTGGGGAAACCATCGCAAAGGTAACAACAATGGCAAACGAAACGCCGACGCCCGTATGGGATGTCAACGACAGCAACGCGAACAGCGCGCCCGCAACCGAACACAAAGCGAGTACAGGTGACCATGAGACCCCGACCGCCGTGTGGGATGTGAACGGCGAAAGCGGCGAGCAAATCGAGCAGGAAGTCCGCGCGGCCAATGCAAGCGGCGCGTCCGGCTGCCCCTTCCACGGCGGCGATTTCCGCCAAGCCGCCGGTGGCGGTACGCGCAACCGCGACTGGTGGCCCAATGCCCTCAAACTGAACATTTTGCGCCAAAACTCGCGCTTGTCCGACCCAATGGACGAAGGCTTCGACTACGCCGAAGCATTCAAGGCCCTCGATCTCACGGCTGTAAAGCAAGACATTTTCGACTTGATGACCAAGTCGCAGGACTGGTGGCCCGCCGATTACGGTCACTACGGCCCCTTCTTTATCCGAATGGCGTGGCACAGCGCGGGAACCTACCGCATCGCCGACGGGCGCGGCGGGGCCGGTTCGGGAACGCAACGGTTCGCGCCGCTCAATAGCTGGCCCGACAACGCGAACTTGGACAAGGCTCGCCTTCTCTTGTGGCCCGTCAAAAAGAAATACGGTCAGTCCCTTTCGTGGGCGGATCTTATGGTGCTGGCGGGAAACTGCGCGCTGGAATCGATGGGCTTCAGAACGTTCGGCTTCGGCGGCGGACGCCCCGATATTTGGGAGCCGGAAGAGGACGTGTATTGGGGGCCGGAAACCGAATGGCTGGGCGATAAACGGCACACGGGCGACCGCGATTTGGAAAGCCCGCTCGCCGCATCGGTTATGGGTCTGATTTATGTCCACCCCGAAGGCCCGAACGGCGTTCCTGACCCGCTCGCCTCGGCCCGCGACATCCGCGAGACGTTCGGACGTATGGCGATGAACGACGAAGAAACAGTCGCCCTTATTGCAGGCGGGCACACGTTCGGCAAAACGCACGGCGCGGCAAATCCGGGCGAGTATGTCGGGCTTGAACCGGCTGCGGCGGGAATCGCCGATCAATCGACGGGCTGGAATAGCTCGTTTGGAACCGGCAGCGGCAAAGATACGATTACGAGCGGACTCGAAGGCGCGTGGACATCGACCCCGACGCAGTGGGGCAACGAGTATTTCGACAACCTGTTCAAGTACGAATGGGAATTGACCAAAAGCCCCGCCGGTGCGCATCAATGGAAGCCCAAAGACAACGGCGGCGCGGGAACCATCCCCGACGCCCACGACGAAACCGTCAAGCATGCGCCGTTCATGCTGACGACCGACTTGGCGCTGCGCCTTGATCCCGCGTATGAGAAAGTGTCCCGCCATTTTCACGGAAACCCCGACTCATTCGCCGATGCTTTCGCCCGGGCGTGGTTCAAACTGACGCACCGCGACATGGGGCCGCGCGCCCGC
>CAXTBP010000064.1:0-25714 GCA_964241985.1 uncultured Armatimonadaceae bacterium
CGCATAGCCCGCTGCTCCCCACGATCCCGCCGGATTGTATTCCTTTTTAAGCCAGTTGTCAGCGGTGAAAACGAGGTAAAATTTGCGGTTTATCTTATGTATTTCGGATGCCCAGAATCGGTGTTTGTAAGGGCAGTCATTGGGTAAATCCGACGATTTGACAAGCCATTTGACAAACCGCCACGTTTTCAAATCGGGCGAGGCGTACAAGGCAATTCCCGGCGACGACCCGTTGTTCGGCAAGTTCATGCGGCTTTCTTCGCGGTTTGCGAACGGCCACATCGTGAACGTCAAATAGTACGTGCCGCCTTCGCGGATGATGCACGGGTCACGCACCTCACGGCGCGGTTCGGTTTGCCCTTCTTGATACGCAAACGGCAGCGGATTTTGCGCGCCCGAACGCGCAGGCGACGGCGTTTGCGACCTACCGGTCAACGTTGCTGCGATACAAATCGTCAAAAACGCCGCCGCTACGCCGTTCAATACGCGCCGTCGTCTTCCTCGTCGGTATCGCGAAAATTGCCCGCGTGGCGCGGACGCGACAGCGAAGCGCGAACAGAATCTTCCACAAACTGCGTCACGGCCTCTTCGGTTCGCAGAGCGTCCACTTGCTCGCGCAGTTCGCGCACTTTGCGCTCGGCGGCGGTTTTTTCGCGGCTTCCCGGTGCGGCGTTGTCGCGGGCGGAAATGGCGTCGCTTAGGCGGACTTGCAGCGTTTCCCGCATTTCGCGCCACTGGTTTGCGCGGGGCTGGCCTTCCAAAAAGTCCTCGATAACGGTGTCTTCCAGAAACACCTGCCCGGCGTTCGGACGGGCGGCAAAAGCGGTTTTTTCCATGCTTTATTTTACCCGTTTTGCCCTTTTGTTCCGCCGTTTTCAGGCTTGAATTGCCACCTAAAAACGGCAGAGATTAGATAATTTCAGTTGTCCGCTTTCGCAGCGATACCATTCAAATCGGCGAGGATTTCCGCAGGGATTTGGAGCGACGCGGCTTTCAAATTTTCGTGCAGATGCGCGACCGACGACGTGCCGGGAATGAGCAAAATGTTCGGCGAACGCTGCATCAGCCACGCCAGCGCGACCTGCATCGGCGGTGCGTCAAGGGCTTTCGCGGCCTCGTCGAGGGTGGACGATTGCAGCGGCGAAAAGCCGCCGAGCGGAAAGAACGGCACAAAGGCGACGCCTTTTTTCGCCAACTCGTCCACCAAAGCGTCGTCTTCGCGGTGGGCGACATTGTACATATTTTGGACGCACACGATGTCGGTCATCGTTTGCGCTTCGGCAACCTGCGTTTGCGTGACGTTGCTCAAGCCGATGTGCTGAATCAAGCCTTGTTTTTGCAGCGCGATAAGGGCGGAAAGCGGTTCCTTAATCGAGCCTTCGCTTGGGCCGTGGCCTGCCCCACCACCCATAAAACGCAAATTGACAATCGGCAGGGCATCAAGGCCCAAATTTCGCAAGTTGTCGTGAACCGCGCTCGTAAGTTCTTCGGGTGTCATCGCTGCGTTCCACGATTTGTCACTCCCCCGTTTCGCGCCGACCTTGGTGACGAGCACTAAATCGTCAGGATACGGCGACAGGGCCTCCTTGATAAGCCCGTTCACAACGTGCGGGCCGTAAAAATCGCTGGTGTCGATGTGATTGATGCCGAGAGCGATGGCTTCGCGCAAAACGGCAAGCGCGGCGTCTTTGTCGCGGGGCGGGCCGTAAACGCCCGGCCCGGCAAGCTGCATCGCGCCATAGCCGAAACGATGGACGGTGAGCGTTGTGCCGGGAAAGGTGAAACTGCCACCGAGGTTGGCTTGTTCTGCTGAGTTCATTGTGGTTTCTTTCGTTTATGTCAGGCGCACAGGCACATCCGCGTTTGCCAAATGCGTTTTTATCTGCGCGATGGAATACTCGCCGTAGTGCAAAATGGACGACAGCAAAACCGCCGACGCGCCGCCTTCCTTTAGAGCGTCCACCAAATGTGCCGGGGTTCCCGCGCCGCCGGACGCAATGACAGGGATGGGAACCAAATCGGCGACGCGGCGCGTGAGCGGCAAATCGTATCCGTTTTTGGTTCCGTCGGCGTCCATCGAGGTTAGCATGATTTCGCCCGCGCCCAATTCGCACACTTTTTCGGCCCATTCGAGCGCGTCGATTCCGGTCGGTGTGCGCCCGCCGTGAACATGAACTTCCCAGCCCGACGGCGTATTGCCCGTTTTCTTGGGGTCGATTGCGACCACGACGCATTGCGCCCCGAACCGCTCCGAAGCCTCTTTAATCAGGTTTGGGGTTTTGAGCGCCGCCGAGTTGATGGAGACTTTGTCGGCCCCGGTGGATAAAATGCGCCGAAAATCATCGACGCTTGCGATGCCCCCGCCGACCGTGAACGGGATAAACACCTCTTCGGCGACCCGCGACGCCAAATCGAACAACAAGCCGCGCGCTTCGTGCGAGGCCGTAATATCCAAAAAAACCAGTTCGTCCGCGCCCTGTTTGTCGTAGGCGGACGCGAGCGCGACCGGATCGCCCGCGTCGCGCAGGCCCAAAAAGTTGACGCCCTTGACGACGCGGCCCTCTTTCACGTCAAGGCACGGAATAATACGGCGGGTCAGCATAGTTCGATTGTAGCACGCGGCGCGCGCAGTTTGGCCCCCCTGCCCCCCAATAATGGGGGGTTCTGAAAAGAGCACATTCGTTCTACCGAAAGGTTCGCAGTATCGGAAAGCCTGTTCAGAACCCCCATTATTGGGGGGCAGGGGGGCCAAACGCAAACGGGCGCAGGAAAACACGCTTACCTGCAACAAAATATCGGTGCGCGTGTCTGCTTGGTATCGCGCGGAATGCCGCGCCCCGAAAGAATGTTCTATGAGTTTCGACCTATCCGAAATCGACTTCCCTGCTTCCGAAAAACCGTTTGCCGCGCAGGCGGTAAGTGAAACGCCTCCGCCGCCGAAACCGACCGGGCCGCCGTCGATTGTCGCCCGGAATTTGGTGCGCGAGTTTCCCGGCGCAAAAGCCCCCGGCAAAAGAAAAGGCAAACTGCCGCCCGTGCGGGCGGTCGATGACGTGAGTTTGGACGTGTACGCGGGTGAGTTTTTCGGTTTTTTGGGGCCGAACGGCGCGGGCAAATCCACGACGATCAAGATGCTGTCGGGCATGATGAAACCGACCTCGGGCCGTGTCCTTGTCGCGGGCTACGATATGGCGGCGGAAACCCTCGATGTCAAGCGCGTCATCGGCGTTTTGCCCGAAGAAACATCGCTGTACGAACGCTTGACCGGGCCGGAGTTCTTGCGGTTCGCCGGACAAATGTACGGCTTAAACAAGGACGAGGCCGAGCAGCGGACGCGCGATTTGCTCCATATCATGGAACTGGAAAACGAGCTGACCAAACTCATCGTGGATTATTCGATGGGCATGAAGAAGAAAGTCGCGCTCGCCGCAAGCCTCATTCATCGGCCCCGCGTTTTGTTTTTGGACGAACCATTCAACGGCATCGACCCCATTTCCGTGCGAGCCATTCGCAACGTTCTCAAACAACTCACCGACCACGGCACGACGATTTTCTTTTCGTCGCACGTGATGGAGGTTGTGGAGCGGTTGTGCAGCCGGGTCGCCATTATTAGCAAAGGCCGCATCGTCGGCGAGGGCACGATTGACGAACTACGGCAACGGGCGCAGGCGCAAAACCCAAATCAAGGCGAAGAATCCCTCGAAGATATTTTCCTAAATTTGGTCAACGCCCGATCCGCCGAACGGGAGGCCGCGCTGTCATGGCTGTAACTTCCACCCCGTCGCCGTTTACATCGGCAACTCAAGCCGAACCGGCCTCGCGGGTCGGGCCGCTGCACCATTTGAAACTATTGTTTTGGCTCAAATGGACAATGACCGTGCGCGCACTCACCCGCTCGCGCTCGTCCGTTATCGGCATTATTTTAACGCTCGCCTTTTTCGTGCCGCTGTCTCTCCTCATCGGCGTCGGTTTTGGCGTCGGCTTTTCGGTTCTGCCGCCGTTTACCGCCGAACAGTTGTTGCGGGGCGCGCTGCTTGGTATTTTCCTGATTTGGCTTTTATCGCCGCTCGCGGGCTTTGCCGTCAACGATAGCTACGACATCACGCGCCTTTTCGTGTATCCCGTTTCGGTGCGGCGCATTTTTACCGGCGCGATATTGGGTTCGCTTCTCGATATTACCACTCTGTTGCTTTTACCGACCCTGCTTGCCGCGCTGTGGGCGTTCGGGCACGTCAGCGTTTTCGCGTTTCTGGTCGCCCTTGTCGCGCTGCCCTTGTTTTTGTTCCAAACGCTCGCGTTAAGTCAGGCCGCGCTTCTTGCCACTGCGGGCATTTTGCGCTCGCGCAAATTCCGCGACATCGCCATCGTCGTCGTGCCGACGTTTTGGCTTGGGTATCAGATTTTCAGCCGCTTTTTCTCGTCGTCGATTACCAAAAATATGGGCGGCACGAATTGGAAAGCCGTGCTGCAAAGCCCCGGCTGGGAAATCGCCAATTTGCTGCCGCCCGGTTTGACGGCCCGTGCCATTGCGCTGTCGTCACAAAACCATTATTTTCCCGCGCTCGGATTTCTTTTTGCTCTTGCCGCCGTGACGACGGCGACCGTGTATTTTTCCGCGTGGCTCGTGCAAAAAGCCTACAACGGCGACGACGTTGCCCCTCGCGCCCATCTCGCCACGCTTCCCAGCAAAGCGACCGCGCCTACCGCGCCCGCCACCGAGGAAATCAGTCCGGCAATAACCCGCGACCGAACACTGCTTGGCTTCAAACTGCCCGCCGTGGTCGCCGCCGTGTTCGACAAAGAAATCAAGTATTATCTGCGCGAGCCGTATTACCGTCTGGTGCTGATGAATTTCGTGTACGCCCTCGTGATGGGCCTTGTCGTCGCCTACGGCGGCGGATCGTCGGGCAGGCGTCCTTCGTCGTCGCTCAATACGATCTTTCCCGGCGGGGCCGTGTGGTCGGCGACGGGCATTTTGCTTTTGCGCCAATCGCTCTTGTTTAGCAATCAGTTCGGCGTGGACGGCGCGGCGGCCTCGCTTTTGCTTGGATTTCCCGCGTCGCGTCGGCAAATTCTCATCGGGAAAAACCTGCCACAGCTTTTGGTATGCGGGATCGTGAATATCGTCGCCGCCATCGCGCTGTGTCTGCTCACAAAAAATCTGCCGCTTCTTGTTGTCGCCGTCCCGTGGGTACTGCTCGCTCTGATCGTCATGGCCGCGACCGGCAATCTGCTGAGTATTTTTTACCCGTCGCCCGTTGTGATGAAGGGCTTTCGCGCTCGGGGACAGGCTCTGTCGGCGGCGAGCACGCAGGGCATCGGTATGGCGTTTTTGTACCTCGGCATATCGCTGGGCGTATTGTTTCTGTATCTCCCCGTTCTCGCCGCGCTGATAATCCCTTACTACTTCGCGGGCAACGTGTGGCTTCTTTTAACCATTCCGCTCGCCGTTTTATACACTGGGGGCTTGTATTTGTTGTCGCTCAAACTCGCCGAACCCGAACTCTTGGCCCGGGAAGTCTCGATTATCGAAAAGGTCTACCGCGCCCCGGACGCGGCGTGAAAAGATTGTTGAGATGATTCAGCCAAACCTGACGCTTGACAGATTGCGCGCAAACGATCTGCCTCTCGACTGGATGACCGTTTACGTCGGCTGGAAAAACGCGGCGGACGTTGATGTCGCTTTCTCGGTTTCCGATGACGATGTGCGAAATCTCGCTGTAGATGCGCTTGCAAACTGTAAGCCAAGCGACGAAGACCCGCTGTTTCGCATCGCCGATGACACCAGCGTTTCTCGAACCGACATTGCAAACTATCTTCGCCAATTCACGGAAGGCTCGGGCGTTAGCGAGACGCTTGCCCTGAGAAAATGGCGTTATGTCTTTGCGTCGGAATTGACGGAACGCCCACTGACAAAGCGTCATGATTGGGACGGAGCAGATGACTACTTCCAAGTGGAAGAATGGGACTACTCGTGGTCACTTGATTACGCGCTGTCCAAATGGGATTCTGCTCCTCTGCCGCTACCGCCGAAAGTAGGAGCAAACACACAAAGCGCGTTTGAGCGGAATTTTATTCGACTTCAGGAGTGGCTCGCCCAAGAAAAAGCCGAGGCGATGTACATTTCAACCGCTACGACGGAAAGCCCGCTGATTTCTGTTCCGCCGCTGCAATGAGTTCGGTGAGCGTCATCTCATTCAGTGCGTTCAAGCGTAAATCGGCGTGGGCTAAGTCCAAATCGCAGGTCATGGGGTTCGGGAACGCGACCGCAAACAAGCCCGCCGCTTTTGCCGCCGTCAAACCGTTGGGCGAATCTTCGAGCGCAATGGCCTCGTTTGCCGACACGCTCAAACGGTCGAGCGCGAGTAAGTATACGTCGGGCGCGGGCTTGGTGTGGGCCACATCGTCGCCGCAAACGATGGCGTCAAAATAGACCGTTAGGCCGCGCTGCTCCAAGTGCGGCAATACCCAGACCCGCTCCGACGACGAGGCAACGGCGCATTTGAGGCCCAGATTTTTGGCATCGTGTATATACGCCTCGATACCGTCGCGCAGACTTTGCTTGGCGATACGTGTAGCAAATTGGGCGCGACGACGGGCGCGCACCGCGTCGCGGTCGAACACGCGGCCCGTACCCGTTTCCAAATGAGCATACGGGTCGAAGCGGGCGATCAAATCCGCCGCACCACGCCCAATGCAGTTTGTCCAATCCAACAAAGGTGGAAGCGGGCAGTTTTCTTCCACCCAAACCGCCGACCATGCTTCCCATTCCGGGGTTTCCGTGTCCAGTATAGTGCCGTCGAAATCAAAAATCAATGCGCGTATCATCGTTTTTCATTGTACACGGTGGGTCGGACTTATAAAGCATGGCCCATACGAAATAGGACTACGTGCTCCACAAAACGGGGCGTTCGGCCCGTCTGCGTTTCCTTATGCGAGGCTAAACTATAAATGTATCGAACACCATGCAGGGAGCAAAACAATGGACACCAACCTTTTATCCGATGTGCTGGGCGCGGCATGTCAGCAAGCGGCAAGCAAAACCGTTGCCGCCGCAATCGTCGCCGTGGTAGCTTTGACGCTGGCATGGATAGGCGCTTCGTTTGCCTCGGCAGGGAAAACCCGCGCCGCTCGCTAAATTAGACGCAGCAGCTAAACCGTTCTTTCGATGGGTCTGCAAAGGAATTTGTTTATGGCAGCCGATACCCTCAATACGCTTTTTCAAGCCACCGTGGCGAAGTACGCGGACAAAGTGGCTCTCCGATATAAAGAAAATAAAGAGTACCGCGATATACCCTATTCGGATTTGGCGGGCCGCGTGCAAACGTTCGCGTCCGGTTTGGCGCAGTTAGGTGTGCAAAAAGGCGACCGTATCGCGCTTTTGTCCGAAAACCGACCCGAATGGGCGGTTTGCGATTTGGCGGCTTTGTCGCTCGGCGCGATTGTGGTTCCGATTTACCCCACCCTTCCGGCCCCGCAGGTCGCCTATATCTGCCGAAACTGCGGCGCGAAACTGCTTATCGTCGGCGATGCCAAGCAAAAAGCCAAAGCCGACCAAGCGCGGCCCGACGCGCCCGAACTTCAAACCGTGGTTCTTTTAGAAGGCGATGCAAACGGCGAAGCGGGAACGCAAACCTACGCGCAAATCATCGAGCAGGGAAAAGCCGCTCCCCTTTCCGATACGGACTTTCAAACCCGGCTCAATGCGGTCAGCCCGGACGATGTGGCCTCGCTTGTGTACACGTCGGGAACGACCGGCGATCCCAAAGGCGCGATGCTCACGCACGGCAACTTCGTTCACAACGTGGACGATGCCCTCGCGCACTACGCCGGTTCCGGCGAACCCGTGACGGTTGCAGACACGTTTTTGTCGTTTTTGCCCTTGTCCCACGCCTACGAGCGAACGACGGGCTATTATTTGCCGATGCGCGTCGGGGCCACGATTGCGTATTCGGAAGGCGTTCGCACATTGGCAAGCGAAATGGCGCAGGTGCAGCCGACCCTCATGGTGTGCGTACCGCGCGTGTATGAATCGGTCGCCGAACGCATTACCGACACGGCGGAAAAAGAAGGCGGCGCGAAAGCCGCCGCCTTTCACAAAGCCATCGAAGTCGGCAAGGAAGTTGTCGCGCGCAAGCGACAGGGCAAAGGCGCGGGGCCGATTTTGGGCGTACAGCATTTGGCGTTTGAAAAAGCCGTGTACGGCCCCATTCGGGAAAAACTGGGCGGCAAATTCCGATTCTTCGTGTCCGGCGGCGCGCCGCTGCACGCGGACATTTCGCGCTTTTGGGAGGCCATCGGCCTTCCGATTTCCGAGGGCTACGGCATGACCGAGGCGTCGCCGGTCATTTCGATTAACCCCGTGCATCAAGGCAAACCGGGTATGGTCGGTACGGTTGTGCCGGAGGGAACGCTGCAAATCGCGCCCGACGGCGAAATTTTGTACCGTGGCCCGAACATCATGAAGGGCTACTGGAACAACGACGAAGCAACCCGCGAAATGATCGACGCGGACGGCTGGCTCCATACCGGCGACATCGGCGAAATCGACAGCGACGGCTACCTTAAAATCACCGACCGCAAAAAAGATATTTTGGTGCTCGCCAACGGCAAAAACGTCGCGCCGCAGCCGATTGAGCAGGCTATCAAGCAGTCGCCGTTCGTGTCCGAAGTCATGCTGATGGGCGACAAGCAAAACATCGTGACCGCGCTGGTTATTCCAAACAAAGCCCGGCTTGCCGAATGGGCGAAAGGCGAAAACATCGCGTTCGCCGACGAAGACGCCTTGCTTACCCTGCCGGAAACCCGCAAAAAAATCAAAGCCGAAATCGACGCGAACTCGTCGAAATTGGCCGATTTTGAGCGCGTGAAAAAGTTCGCGGTTATCGCACAGCCGTTTAGTGTTGAAGGCGGTGAGTTGACGCCGACCCTCAAAGTCAAGCGCAAAGTCGTCATGCAAAAATACGCGGCTGAAGTCGCCGGGCTGCGCAGCGGCGGCGAGGAATAAAACCGAACCGATGCAATCCGTTTCTGCGACCGCTTCGCCTGCCGATAAACCGGGCCTTAGCTCAGCCCAACTGCTTGCGCTTTCGCTTTACTGGCTGCCGACCAATTTATTTTGGACGGTGATGTTACAAGCGTTTCTGCCGGGCCGCGTCGCGGATATGGTAGGCGACGCGCACAAAGGCACGTACCTTTTATATATTTCCGCGCTGGGGGCGATTGCCACCACGCTTATTCAGTTAATTATTGGGCCGATTTCGGACGCTTGCGGGTCGCGGTACGGACGCCGTCATCCCTTTATTTTCGCGGGCACGGCGCTCGCGTCCCTTTGTATCGTCGGCTTTGGTTTGGCGGAAAACTTCGCTCTCTTGATGGTTGCCTTTTTCGGCTTGCAGTTGTTTCTCAACACGGCAACCGGGCCATATCAAGCGCTCATGCCGGACAACGTGCCCGCGTCGCGGCACGGTTTGGCCTCCGCGTACATGGGCGGCGCGCTGCTTGTTGGACAGCTTTTGGGGGCCGTGGTTTTATTCGGCAGCGCGATGCTCCACATACCGCGCTTGCCGATTTTGTTGTTTTTGACGCTTTTTCTGCTTGCCGGGATGGTAGCGACGATAGTCACCGTTCCCGACGCCCCCGCGCCGCCCAGCCAGCGTAAAAGCCCCATCGAAGCGTTGCAAACGCTCAAGAGCTTGGGTTTCCGGCGTTACCCCGATTTTTTCGGCCTTTTGTATTCGCGGTTTTTCATCAACCTTAGCTATTCCACGGTTACGGCCTATCTGCTATATTATCTGCAGGACGCGATTGGGCCGAAAGAAAAAGCAAGTCTCCATCAAGGTTTGGTTATCGTCGTCGCTACCCTTGCCGGTTTGGCAGGAACGCTTCTTGTCGGTCGGGCCGCTGACCGCGTTTCCAAAAAGAAGCTCGTTTATTTTGCCTGCGCGGTTTTGGGCGCGGGCGCGCTGGTATTTGCCTTTATCAACACGTTCCCGCTTGTGCTGGTGATTGCGTTTGTGTTCGGAGCCGGTTGGGGGGCTTTTTCCGCCGTGGACTGGGCACTCGCGGTCAATCTACTGCCGGAAGCCAAAGAAGGCGCGGCCCGGTACATGGCGGTTTGGCACGTGTGCTTAACGCTTCCACAGGTCATCGCCCCGTGTTTCGGGCCGGTCGCCGATTATTTGAATAAGCAGTATGGCAACGGTTTGGGCTGGCGGGCCGCGATGCTGTCTACCGTTCTTTATTTGGGTATTGGGGCCGTTCTGCTCCACCGCATCAACGAAAAACCGGAGGAATCGGCTATCGATAGCGTGAGGAAAGCGGACGACGTGCCCGTTGCCGCGTAAGAAAGCACACGGGCATCAATAACATGGGTTGTTGTGACGTGGGTTTTAACCCATGTCACAACAACCCATGTTATTGACGCCAATGCCACAAAGCACGTCACACTTCGACTTTGAGGGTCGCGGCCCGGTCGGTGACTTCAAACAGTTCGCCGTGCGGCACAATCGTAATTTGCCCGAACTCTTTGAGCAGTTGATCGTAAGCGGCTTTGACTTTGCGCGGCTTGCGGTTTAAGTCGAATAGGCCGCACTCGTTGACGTGGTTGTTTTTTTCGGCAAGGCCAGTGTCCCAGTCCATCTGATCCGTCAAGGAATACCACGTAAAGCCGAGCACGGGGATGCTGTCTTGGCGCATCCGCAAAATATTCATCCACTGCTTCCACAGCCATGTCGGCGCGAAGTCGGGGTCGAAGTGGTTGGTTTCCGTGTGCATCACGGGCTTGTGATACCGCTCGAAATAACTGTGCGTGATTTGATACCAGCCCAAAACGTCCTCGGCTTGCAGCATAGACCCGTCCGGTAAAGCGATGTGCTCGTTGCGCCCGTAATAGTCGTTGCCCATGATTTGGTAGCCCGGCGGCTCGCCTCTCATGAACCAATCATACTCGGCACGGGTCAAGCCGTTATCCTGAATAAAATTGCCGACTTCGGCGTCGGGGTGGTTTCCGTACAGCAAATCCAGCGATAAAAAACGCAGTTTGTTGGTCAGCGTGATTTCAGGCCGGGGGTCGGAATGGGCGTCATGGATGTATTCTGCCGATTCGGACTGCACGATAATCACGTCGGAGCGGTGCTTGGCGATGCGCTGCGTACCTAAAATAGAGGCGGCGGCGCAGTGCTTGAGCGCGGTCACGAATGCTTGATCGGATTTTAACTGCTCGTTCCAAATGCCCTCGCGGGCCGAGTGTTTGGCGGTTACGTAGATTTCGTTGACGGGCGTGTACGCGCGCACCCACGGGTAGCGGAGCGCGACCTGTTCGGCGTAATCGGCGAAATACAGCGGCAATTCCGGGTTTTGAAAATTGCCGATCCAATCGGGCACGCCAAAGTGAAGCAAATCCAAGATAGGATAAATTCCGAGGGCCTGCATTTCGCGCATCACGGCGTCGGAAAATTCCCAGTCGTACTTGCCCGGCCCCAAATGAATTTTATGGTACGGCAACCCGTAGCGGAGCGCCTTGATTCCCATGTCGCGCACCAAATTCAGATCTTCGCGCCAGTATTTGTAGTGCCCGCATTCTTCCAATTGGTCGCGGCGCACGGCCCCGTTTTGTATGGTCGGGTAGGAACATTCTACGCCGGTTGCGAACAAAAAATTGCCCGCATTGGCGAGCGGCATTCCTTGCCCGGTTTTACCCGACGCCCCGCCGAACTCGTCGCCTGCCGCCCCCGAACCGTCGCTGCCCAGTTCGCGCTCGACAACTTGTAAAAAACTCTCTCTGGCTTGTGCCATGTTTTGGTTCGCACCTTCCTGACAGGGCTACGATTGGAAGGGGGGCATAGTTCCCACAAAACAATGAAAGCGAGCGCGGCGGCAAAAAGAAAACGCCGCGCGCCCATTTTGTGCTACCATGCAGCGTGAAACCTGCATTTTTACCCGCCGCGCTGTCGCTCCTTCCGTTTGTGTCGTTCGCTCAAACGGTCAACGCGCAGCCGCCCACCCCCGTTTTTCCGCCCGTCGCACCCGCGCCGCAAGTTACGCCCGCAAATCCCGCCGTTCCGCCCGCTCGGCCCGTTCCCGAACCGTACCCGGCAACCGAAAAACCGGATTACGACTTTGCGCAATGGGAACCCGCCTCGCCGTTCAACTTCCAAAAATACGACCGGCCCTCACTCGAACACCCGATTAACTGCATCGTGATTCATGACATCGAGGGGCCGGGGATGTCGGCGGTGCGCTGGTTCCAAAACCCTAAAGCGCGCGTTAGTTCGCACTACGTTGTGGATGCCGACGGAAAGGCCTACCAACTGGTCAAAGAGCGGGATGTGGCGTGGCACGCCGGAAACGGCGACATCAACCGCCGCTCGGTCGGCATCGAGCACGACGGCTTTGCGTACCGGCCCGGATTTTACAACGCCCGCGAATACGAAGGCTCGGCCCGTTTGGTGCGCGACATTTCGCGCCGCTATAACATTCCCCGTGACCGCGCCCATATTTTCGGGCACGCCGAGGTTCCGAACCCAAACGACCCAACCAAGTTCGGCGGCGGCAGCGGACACACCGACCCCGGCCCGTATTGGGATTGGGACACGTTCATGGCCCTTGTCCGAAACGACGCCCGAATCGCGCCCACCGCGCCGCCCTTTCATGACGAAATTCCGCTCGACCTGCCTCTGAATGGTCAGATTTTCGTGATGATCCGGCCCGGTGAAAAGCGCACGGCGTATTTTTCATTTACCAATACGGGCGACGATCCGTGGCTTGCCGACACCAAACCGCCGCGCCCAAACCCCGAACTGCGGCAAGCGGGGCCGGTGTATTTGGGAAATGCGGGCGACGTTGCGCCCTCCGGCTACGGGGCGACCGATTGGATTAGCCCGCGCTATGCCGCAAGCCCGATGAACGGCGACGTGCTTCCCGGCCAAGTCGGCACGTTCGCTGTGCCCTTTACTGCGCCGCCGGTTGCGGGCGGGCAATTTAACCTCAATTTGCGCTTGAGCAAAGTCCTTCCGGCCCCGCACGTGCCGATTCCTTTCGGCCCGACGCGCATTGTGACCTATGCGACCGTGCCGTGGCGAATCGACGCGCCGCTTTCCGCAAGCCCGCCCGCCGGTTGGTCGGAAAAGAAACTGCCCGATGGACAGCGCGTGTTTTGGCGACCCGCCGCGCGGCAAGCACAAATCGCCACGCCAAACGCGCCGCAGCCGGACGTTCTAACGTGGAGCGCGCCGCTTCCGATTGGCGGACACTGGGATGTATACGTGCGGGTCGTGCCCGGCAATCGCAAAACCAGCGCATTGTCCTTTGAGATTCCGGTCGCCGATACCAGTGTGCATTCCGCCCGATGGAACGGCAAACCGACGGCAGAGAACGCCATCGAACCCGGCTGGCATAAATTGGGCCGCTACGAATTTCAAGCCGCGCCGCTTATAAATACGCCCGGCGTGCGGCCCGGCGACAAAGAACCTGCCGCGCCGCAAGCCAAAGGAATCGTCAAATTGCTGCCGTATCCGTATTTCAAGGACGCTGCGGGCGGCGTGCTTATCGCGGGCGATGTGCGCTTTGTCGGGCCGTTTGCTAAAGACGCAAAAGCACCGTAATCGGCGTTACCACGGGCCGCGTTGCGTATCGCTCGGCTCCCAATTATCCAGCCGCGTTGTGCGCCGCGTTTTGGCGTCGGCGGCAAGATACGTGGCTATTTTGCGCAGTGTGTCGGCGCGGGGATTGAAATCGTTGCCGGTTTGATGGTCGGGGATTTTTTGCGCCATTTCTTTTGCCCGCTCCACATCGAGGGCCATCATGGCTTCCGCCAGTGATTTGCTTTCCCACTCAAAGCCGGTGCTTTCAGTTCCTTTGGACAGTGCGGACGCCCACGCGCCTTCCAAAAGAACGCGGGCTTCGGCGGGCGCGAACCGAGCATAATAATACGCGAAATGCGCCAAATCGTTTTCGTCGGTGTTCAAGCGAGCGCGGGCGTCGCGGAAAAACGCCGCGCCCTGCACCGGATTTTTCTCATACGCCATTGCGGCAATAAGCGCAAGGCCCGACGCATTGTCGGACTGCATTTTGCACTGTTCCGCCGCTTCGGCAAAAACCGGAGTCGCGTTTTTGAGTGGCATGAAATACGCGACATACGCGATTGCCTCCGCTTTTTCTTCGCCTGATATTTCTCGGGCCACGCGCAGGGCGAGGGTCGGGTCGGTTTTCGCGCTTTCGCGCACGACGGCAAGGCGCGCGCTGCCGACACGGAAGCGCTCGTTTCCTTGCGATGCGCCGGGCAGCGCGTCCATTTCCGTCAGCAACTGAATGGCCGCGCTCGCGCTGCTTTGGGCGACCACGGGAATCGCCCGGCTATACACGTCAACTTTGTCCGCGGGCGGAGTTTGCTTTACGATATTTCGCACCAAAACGCCGCCGTCGCCGCTTGCGGCAACCGCTTCGGCCATCGCGCCCCACCAGCCGCCCTGCTGATCGACGGCAATTCGTTTGGCAGCGGAAACGGCGCGAGTTAGGTGCGCGTTCGCTTCGGCGGGCTTTTGCAGGCGCGCGGCAAGCGTCGCAAGCGTTAGATACAGGCTCGACTCCCGGTACGGATTACCGTTCGCTTGCTCCTGAGCAACAACAAATTGTAAATTGCGATACCCGGTTTGTACAACCGCGACCGGAAGCGCGCCGGGCGGGGTGAGAACCATAAATTCGGCGGCGCGCTCCGCCCGAACGGATTCGGTTTTTATGAGCGATAGATGCGGTAATACCCAGTCGCCGATGCGGTCGGGTCTGCGCTCCGCAACGGTTCTAAATAGTTCGCCCAGTCGGCCCTCGCCTGCGGGCTTATCCGCAGGCGAAGCCAGCGCGAGCGCTCGGTCGGGGTCGTACGGCGCGACAAGTGTTTCCAACCGACCCGCTCCCCGCTGCATGCCGCGTAAAAGATCAAGGGCGGCATCCAAGTCGCTGGGGGAACTCGGCTTTTGCGCCGGTTCCAGCGTCACAACGAGCGGCCCGGTTTCGCCCGCGCTCCGACGGCTCCCCATCCCGAACTCGGTTTTCGTATAGGCGGCGACCTGCGCGGGAAGGTCTTGCGGCAATCCATCAAGTGCAAAATGGCCTTTGGCGTCCGTCAGCCCTTGACCCGCAAGCCCTTTGGCGCTTTCCGGCGCGAAAACGGTCGCGCCCGCAACCGGCAGGCCATTTGCGCCAATCACAACGCCTTCCGCGCGGAGTGTCAGGGGCGTCATTACGGCGCTTGCCATTGCTTTGGGGGCCGCATCCGACGGCGGCGCGCCCGTCAAACTGCCTTTTAGCCAGCGGTAGCCCGCTTTTTCGCCTTCCAAGCGGACTTCCGGGGATACGGGAATATCGTCCAATGTGAAAGTGCCGCTTTTGTCGGTCGTCCCTTCCCGCCGCGTGTAGGTATACGAACCACCGCCGAGCGGAACGCGCGCCATCGCGCGGATTGTCGCACCCTCAACCGGTTCGCCTTTGGGCGTCAAAACGCGCCCCGTAATTTGCTTGCGCGCCACCCGCTTCAAATGCAGCGTAAACGGCGTGGGTAAGGCCGCGTTGCTTGCGGGCAATTCGACCGTTTCCATTGGCGACGCAGACGCCCAGTTGCCATCCAGCGTCAAAGGTAATTTCTTTGCGCTGCGCGGCAATCCGCTGATGGTAAACGCGCCTTTGGCGTCCGAAGTCGCTGTGAACTCATCCCATTCCGCGCCCAAACGAACTTGCACACCGCCGACGGGCTTGCCCGCTTCATCCACCGCCATTCCGTTTAGCGTCCGGCCTTTGCGAACGGCAATCGTCACGGTTTGGGTTTGCCCCGCCAGAACCGTCAGCGTTTTTTCGCCGCGCCCTTCGCCGTCATCCGAGCCGAGATAACCCGTCGGCATTCCCATGATATACAACTCGATTTTACCGGGCGGGGTACGCAGCAAAAACGTTCCGTCGGGCTGCACATTCACGGCGAACACCGTGCCGCCACCGTTTACCGGTTTCGGAAGCTGCGGCCCGTTTCCCCCGATCATCGCGTTTCCGGTGACCGGCAAATTCGTGTCGGCATCGATGAGCGTTCCCTTGATAAGACCGCCCGGCGTCATCACTAAATCGGGAACGGTGACGGGCTTTCCGCGCGCAAGCGTTATTCCGGTTTGGGCGACGGCAACCAGCGGCGCGTCCGGTTTGCCCGAAACGCGCACCATAACAACGCCGGGCGCAAGCCCGTCAAAACTATAGCGCCCCATCGCGTCGGTCTTTGTTTCGCCATCGTTGCTTTCATAGCGGCTTGGCGCACTGCCCGCTTCGCGCGTGCGCGTTCCCTGCGCGACAACGGAAACGCCGCTCACCGGCTTACCGGCACTATCGACCACGCGCCCGGAAACCGGCACGGCGGGCGATAGTGCGACGTCCGCCCCGTCTTTGGGTTCACTTCCAAGCGGCCCTGTGGACATCTCTAAGTCTGCGCTCGTCCATCCCTTGCTACTCACCAACGCTTGGATGCTGCTGTTTTCCGGCAAATTATTTATCTGCCACGCACCGTTTTTGTCGGTTGCCGTGGTGAAAAAGGGCCGAATCGATGGCGGGATAAAAATGGTTGAACCGTTTTTAGGCGTAAGGCTTGTTACCAAAACCTGAGCATTAACAAGGGGGACGTTCTTTGCGGAAACCTTGCCCCGTATGCCGGTCGGTTTGGGCAACACGACCGCATTTTCGCTGCCACGCTCCAAAGTCACGCTCGCTACGCCTAAACCCGGTGCGTACACGGTAGCGCCGCCAAGCAATTTGTTTTCTGCATCGTTCGGAACCTCTTTTAGCAAATCGTTGGCAACGGATAAAACGAAACGCCCGTTTGCATCGGTCTTGCTTGTCGGCATAGGATCGTCGTCGCTGCCAAAAACAAACGCATACCAAGCGACCGTCGCGCCTACGACCGGCTTATTATCCGGCCCGCGCACGATGCCCGAAATGCTCTTTTTCGCCGCGCCGGAAAGCGGCGCGGCAACGATTGGGGCTTGCGCTGCCTGCGCGTAAACGGGCAAACGATTTCCGTCTACGCACAAAAGCGAAACAAGAGCGACTACAACAAAATATCGGCGCGGTGTGAGTTCAATCGGCATAGGGGCGTTCCTTCTGCAATGGCGTGCGAGATGGGCATCATTCCAACCGCCCGAAGCGGTCGCTGATTTGCGTGTCGCTCAGGAAATTTTGGATGTAGGCGATTTTTTGCTGCGCTTCGCGGTGATCGGGCTGCAAGCGCAGCACTTTTTTGAACTGAAAGAGCGCGGCGGGATACTGCCGGTCGCCGTACAAGGCCAAGCCGAGCGCGAGCGCTTCGCCTTTGCGGGCTTCGCGCAGCAGTTCGGTAATCGTTAAACCCGTTAAGTTTTGCTTTTGCAACTCGGTCAGAATTTCGATGGCGTCCGCCCACGCGCCACGCCCGATTAAAACGCGGGCCGTATCTATGGCCGTTTGCGAGGCGGCGATTTCCACTTCGGAAAGGTGCGCGCGCACATCGGTTTGTGTTTCGTCGGCGCGTAAACTGCTCCTATAAAAGGCCCGGGCCGCTTCCCAATCATTTTGTGCCTGCGCGTCTTGACCCGCGTTTCGGTGCGCGTTTGCCCAGCGCCTTCGCAAATCGCGCTGCGACTGCGCAATTTCCACACTTTGCGGCTCAGCCTGCAAAGCGTCAACAAGCGCGGCATCCGCGCCCGTAAAGTCGCCGGTGGCTTCCCGTTCCAACGCCCGCGCCAAAAACGCCGCCCGGCTTTCGGGAAGAATTTCGCCGAGCAAACGGCCTGCGTCGGTGTCCGACGGCGTGGCGTTCAAATGCGCGCGAAGTGTGGAAAGCGCGGCGAGGAAGTCGCCTCTTTGCCGTAGGGTTTCTATCTCCGCCAAAACGGGAGCGACCGAATCCGCGCCGATTCCGACACGCGCTTCCGCATCAATTTCCGCTTGGTACAAGAACAAGGAGCCGTCACGGAGCGATACCGCGCAAAACGCGCCCTGCGGCGACAGCGAAATGCCCGTGGGGCGGGATTCATCGAAGTCGATGTCCCACAACGGCGAGCCGCCCGCGTCGCCGTCCAGAAATACCAGCCGCCCCGATACGTCGTCCCGGCGCGAAATCGCCGCGACTAAATTTCCGCTTTCGCTAATTGCGATTTGCGCGGGCGCTCCCCAAACCGGTGCGTGCCATGCCCGCTCGCCGGTTGAGTTGACGCGGCTAATGCCATTTTTTGTACCGAAAAAGGTCGTGCCGTCGTTTGTCACGGCAACGGTGATTATCGCGCCCCCATCGTCGTGGAATCGCGTTACCGTCGCCCTCGAGGTGTCCAAAACAAGCACGTCGCCAGTTTCGCCGCCGACGGCGAGATAATTTCCCTCGGGGCTGATAGCGACGCTTGCAACCGCAAACGGTATGTCTTTCGTCCACAGCAAACGCCCCGACGGGGCTTCACCGAGCGCGACCGAATAGCCGGACGCGAGCATATCCGAAAAGGCGCATCCGAACCGCTTGCCGCCCGCGTCGAGGGTGGCGTCGATATAGGTTACGCGGCGGTCGGGCAAAAAACGGCCCTTACGCCCATTTTGAAAGAGATACAAATCGTCGTCGGTAATGCCAATGGTGCTGGGCGTTTCCCCGCCTGCGACGAGCGTTTTTCGCAGCGTTTCCACGGAAAAAGTTTCGCGCAAACGGGCCTTGCCGCTCGCGTCGTACTGCGCTAAATGAAAGGTACGCAGTTCGTGCGCGTCGGGCGCGGCGACAACGAACGTTCCATCGTCTTGAAGCGCATACGGCGAGACAGCCGCAACTCCTTTGGCCTTACGCACAAACCGCAAATTGACGTTGGTGATTTCCATACAAGGTAAATGGTTGGGTTTTGCCGCCGCGCAAAACCGCGTGATACACTATTAGGTCGGCATCGGAAACGAATGGGCGCATTGTGGCACAAATGTTTCCCGCGCTTGGCATCAACAAAGGCGGCACGTTTTCATGCAATTTCGCTGGTGGAACTCTTTTAACCTGCTTGCGGTCGTGTTACTGGCAATCGGAATTGGCGGCGCGGTCAGCGGCGGGCGCATGGTGTTCGATCCGGGCCGGATTCCGTCCGGCAAGGAATGGATTTTGTATTTGGTTGCTGGGGCAGTGATGCTGGTCAATGGCTTTTTGCCTCCGGTACATACACCCGAAAAAGAAGCCGTTCCCGCGAATGGCGCAACCGCCAAAACGAAAACCGAAAAAGAAGCCGTTTAACGCTTTTTACAAATACGCGAGAATATAAAAAACCTATGGCAACTGAAACCAACTCCCCCACGGCAACGCTCGACCCGGATGAGCGCATTGTTGAAGAAGTCCACTGCATTTACACCGGCGCGCCCATTCCGGCTATCCCGTCGTGGTACGCGAACGTGAACGTGCGCTTTTTCTGCGAGGCCGCCAAAGCCAAGTCCCCCGCCCTTGCCGCTGCGATTAACCCACTCGACGCGCCCTCGGCGGCGTCGGACAACGACAGCGATGTGGAACCGGCCCTCGATGACATCGATGACGCCGAACTTGAACTCGACGACGCCGAAATCGACGCCGACGATGCCGCCGCCGAAGACGCGGTTACCGAAGAATAAGCAAAAACTTCGTACCAAAACAAAAAGCCCCGGCGATTTCGCCGGGGCTTTTGCTTTTAGTTGTTTTCGTTCGGCGTTTTGAAGAAATGGTCGTTTTGATCCCAATGCGACGTTTGCCAGTTGTCGGGCAAGTCAGGATTCGGCAGCCACGACGGCAAATCGAGGAGCAAAACGTGGCTGAGGGAATTGATGTAGGGGTCGTACAATCCGCGCAGTTCGGTCAGGCGGGCGGCGGCTTCGGGCGTGTCCACAAATTCAAGTCCCGCGTTTTTGAGCAGGGTTTTTAGATAGGCTGAATCGTCATCGTTTAAGCGGATTGGGTCGGGCGGTGTGGGCGGACTGTCGAAAACAAGGGCCAAGTCAATGGCGGCATGGCGGCTCATCGCAAACGTCATGCGGGCCTGAAAGTTGGTTTTGCCGGGCGGCGTATGTGCGGCAAGAAACGCGCACGTGTCCAGCATCGCGGTCAACGCACTGAGCCACGATTGCCTATCGTGCTGCGAGCGGTAATACATCAAAATCGGGAACGATAGATGGGATTCCAAAAGTTCGGCGCTCCATCGCTCGTAGCTTTTGAGCATTTCGTTTAAGTCGCCGTTATCGGGACACGCCCCGACCCGCGACAAAAGCGCGCCCGCCGACGGCGGCGAACTCGCGCGGGCGTCAAGCAGAGCAATGTCGACCTCGCGCCGACTGAATGCTTGGTACAAAACGGGCAGATATCCAATAACCATCGCCAAAAAACCGAACCCGATACCGGATTCGGCATCCGCAATCGCCCGCGACCAAAACGAATTGGGTACAATATCGCCAAATCCGAGGGTTGTGAACGTAGTTGCCGAAAGGTATAGGTAATCGCCGAAGTTGACGATTCCGTGGGGAATTTGCAGGGCGGCGCTTGTTCCCCACGAAAGGAACGCGAAGCCTAAAACGAGCGCCTCAGCCCACAGCGACAAAAGCAAAATCAGGGACAGCGGCCCAAAAACCGCCATGAAATCGTCACGTCGCTCGGGCCACGGAAGCCGCGCCGCCACCGTGCGCCAAATCTTCCACAAGGCTTTGTAAAACGCGCGGGAAAACCGAAACCGCCGCTCAATCCGCCGGGGCAGCACGAGCGATTCAAACGCCTCGAATACGACGTAAACGATTAAAATTACGCCAAGCAAAGCGGCTATTAGTTTCATTTGCTTGGTTGTACCTCGTTTCGCGCCGGGCGGTTCCCCGCATCATTTTTCAGGTGATTTTTTGCAGTTTGCGGCCCAGTGCGCGCTTCCATTCGCCGGTTAAAAGCGGCAGATCGCGCAGGGCGGTTACTTCGTCGGGGCTTGCCGTGTCGCCGTACAGCACTTGGTTGGCGCGCATCACACTCCAATCGGGATAAATGCGCTCGGTTACCGTAACCGTGTCGTCGGGCGCGATTTGCCCTTCCGAAAGAACGCGGCAGTAAAAGCCGGTGAAACCCGTGTCCATCATGGCCTGCGGCAATTTTTGCACGTTCCACCGTTTGGCGACATTGGCGCACGGCATACGCGGCTGCGATATTTGTAAAATCGTCGTGCCGATTTGCAGCGCGTCGCCGACGCAGACCAAATCTTCGGTTAAGCCGCTAAGGGTCAAATTTTCGCCGAACGCGCCGCCCGGCAAGTCAAGCGTAAACCGTTCGTTCCAAACCGCGAAATGCTCGACGCTGTACGCGCACACGGCTTTATCCGGCCCGCCGTGGTATTTGCGGTTGGCTTGATAATCGCCCGCAAAGTTTTCTTTTCCCAATGCGACCGGGCCATCGACGGCCTGTTTGGCAATCGCCGATTCCCAAACCCGGTTTTGCGCGGTTTTCAGTTTTTGCGGCAGACCGACCTGTATGCTAACGACGCGCCCGCTTGCAGTTTGTGTTTCGCTCATTTTGTTTAAGCCTCCGCGTCACCGGGCGCGTCCAAAAGGCGCGGCGCGAGCAATTCGGCGACGGCCTGCAAAAAGCGCTCGTCGGCTTGGTCGAACGCGCCGACCGTGTGCCCGTCGGCGTCGATTTGTCCTAAGATCTGCCCGCTTTCTGCGTCGTGGATTAAAACCACGATTTCCGAGCGGGTTGCCACCGAACACGAAAGATAATTGGACAACTCGCGCACATCGTCAATGATTTGATTTTGGTTTTCGGCAACCGCCGTTCCGCACACGCCGACGCCGATGCGGATAATCGTATGCTCGGTTTCCGCGCCGACATACGGCCCCAAGTTCAACACGCCGTTGTCGTACATATAAATGCCGACCCAATTGTAGTGCGGCAAATTCTGCGCGATAGTTTGCATCGCGCCGAGTAGCGCGGCTTCGCGGTCAGTTTCTTGGTTTAAGTCATCTTCGATTTTCGCCAAAAGTTCGGTGTGCTGTTCGCCCGTTATCATGGATTTATTGTACCCCGGCGGTTAGCCGCGCGACATCGGCGGGCGTGTCCAAATCGTCGGCGGCTTCGGGCATTTCGACAAGCGAGGCTTGATTGGATTTGACGAACTGAGCGATAACGCGCTTGGCCCCTTCCGCGCCGGACAAGGCGAGCAAAGAGTCAAACGCGGGCCGCCCAAACAGCGCGGGCACGCCAAACGTTCTGTTATACGAGGCCGCCGTAACGGCGGGACTCGCCGCTTGATGTACCGCCCACAACCGCGCCAAACTTTCCGGCCCGACGCGCGGCTGATCGCACAACATAACAAGCACGCCCGCTAAGTCCGGCACAGCATCCAGCAAAGCCCGTAATCCGGCCCGCACCGACGACCCCATGCCGGTTTCCCAGTCGGCATTGACGACTGTTTTCACGCCGGGCACGTTTGTCAATTCGGCTTGACACGCTTCCCAATTCGCACCTAAAACGATGCAGACCGGCCCGCCGTTCGCGGTTTCGCTTGCCCACGCGAGGGCGGTTTGGGCCGCGCGCTTCAATAAGGTTTCGCCGTTCCATTTGAGCAGTTGCTTGGGCGACCCCATGCGCGACGACGCTCCGGCGGCAAGCACGACGACGCCCCACACTTCGGGCGGATTTATCGGTTCGGCGTCCATCGCTACACCTGCCGCTCGTTGATTGGGCCGGGCCGCTCGCGCAATTTGCCGCCATTTCGCCCCGCAAAATGCGCTTGTACTTCGGCTAAAATACTCAAAGCAATCGTTTCCGGCGCGTCGGCCCCGATGTCCAAACCAAGCGGCGCGTGCAAAAACGCGGGCCACGGTTTGTCGTCGGGCCAGTTCAGTTCACGCAGGATTTTTTCGGCGCGGGTACGCGGCCCCAAAATACCGACATACGCGGGCGAATCAGGCAACGCCAAAAGGTGTTTGAGCAATGCGCAGTCTTCGCCATAGCGGTGGTTCATGAGTAGTACGGCGGCATTCGGATCGGGTGCGAACGGCAGCTTATCCGAATCGGCGGGATGATGCACCACGCGGTCGGCCTCGGGAAAACGGTCGTGCCGCGCAAACGCGGGCCGACTTTCGACGACGGTTACGTGCCAGCCCAGCGTTATAGCAAGGCGCACGAGCGGAACGACATCATGCCCGCCGCCAAACACGACGAGCGGCAACGGCGGCGCGACGAACTCGACAAACGCCGTCACGCTTTCGCCACTCTCTAAAACGCACGAAACCGTCCGCGATTTGCGCCCCGCGACGGCGGTTTGGGCAAAGGGCGCAAGCGTGGCGTGCGCGGCGCGGTTTTCGACCGCTCTACCCAGTTCAGCAACAGGCCACAAAAAGCAATCGCCAACCGTGGCGTTGCTGTCATGCGGTGACTGAATAATGATTGCCGCCGCGCCGCCCGCCAAGACGCCGCTTTGCGTGTCGCTTAGAAAATGGCGGAGTGCGTCGGCTTCGCGTTTTGGGCCGCCGACGCGCTGCAATAAAATACGGACGACGCCATTACAGCCCAGCCCAAACTCCTGCGCGGCTTCCTCGTCGGTCAGCGTGTCGTAGGTTTGCACGTGCGGGCCGTTTTCCGTCCACCACCACGCTTTTTGACATACGTCGGTTTCCAAGCAGCCGCCGGAAATCGAGCCGACGCGCTCGCCGGTTCGCGTAATCAGCATTCGCGCGCCGGGCCGCCGGTACGACGAACCTTCCACTTCCACAACCGTCGCCAAGACGGCGGTTTCGTTCCGTTCGGCGATTTCATTCCACGCCGCAAGCACGGCTTGTTTTTCATCCACGGTTTATTTTAGCCCATGCCGCGCGCGTTTGCGGGTATATTTGATTGGTTCGCGTGCCCGTTTCGCGCGGAGTCAATCAACTAAACCAATCCGCATTCTTTTTTCGCGTTCGACGCGGAACTTTTCCCTTCTTCGGTGCGCTGTGATTTGTGTGAGCCGCTTCCAAAAAGCGACCTACATTAACCTTTTGCAAACGGGATGAAAACCGGCGTTCGGCGCACTCGCCGAACGCCGGTTAGAAACTGCGGGCCGGAAAATGACAGCAGCATTCGTGGGTTTATTCGGTTTCAAGCCAAGTACGTCGTCGCTTACGCGCCGCGCGGGTCAAACGCAAACCGGCGCGGAAGCGCAGGCCGAAGCCGCGCGCCAAAACCGTTTGGCGACGTTCGAGGCGATGGTCGGGCACGATTGGGACAGATTTTGGCGTTACGCCTACCGTCTGTGCGGAAACGCCGACGATGCCGAAGATTTGTTGTCGGACAGTCTTTTGGAAGCGTTCCAAAGTTTCGACAAGTTCCGGGGCGAAGGCTTCGATAAATGGCTGTTTCGGATACTCACGACCAATCGCATCGACATGGCTCGCCGCGCCAAAGTCCGCCGGGCCGAAAGCCTGAACCAAACGTGGGACGGCGACGATGATTCGACCTACGAGCGCGCTTTGCCGGACACGACAAACAGCCCGGAGCGCGTTTTGGTGGAACCGCTGCTTAGCGAAGACGTACAAAACGCGATGGACAAATTGGGCGACGATTTCCGCGCCGCGCTTTTGTTGTGCGATGTGGAACAAATGGATTATCAAGAAATCGCGCAGGTTTTGAACGTGCCGATTGGAACCGTTCGCTCGCGCATCCACCGTGCCCGCGCCCAAATGCGGGCTTCGCTCGAAAAATCGGGCCGCACGAAGTAGTTTATGATTTGCGAAAACCAACGAAAGGGTTAAACAAAATGCAAAACAATGCCAAAAATGACGCGCTGCAAATAAAGTGCCGCACGGCCCAAACGACCGACGCCCTTTCGCGGTTTTTGAGTAACGATTTGCGCGCGGGCGAAGCCGAAGCCCTTCGCGCCCATCTGCAAACGTGCGCGGTTTGCCAAACGGCTTACGAGGAAATGCGAATGGTGCAGGCTGGGCTGCGCGCCTTGCCCCATCCGACCGCGCCGTATGGCGGAGCCGATGCAGCCCGCGACCGCGTTTTCGCCCGTTTGGAGCGCAGTGTGCGCGTTGGCGAAACCGCGCCGCTCGTTCATGCCACTCCGAGAAGATCCGCCAATAAACGCCCATGGTTTGTGATGACGGGCCTCGCATCGGCGGCTGCCGCCTGCGCCGTGTTCGGCCTCGCCTTTTGGCCCGCCCCGCCGCAATCCATTCCGGTTCCCGCTCCGTCAAGTGGGGGGGCGTCCGCTGCGCTTCCCAGCCCAAGTGAGATGGCGTTTTTGTACCAACTCCACGATGCCCAGCACGGCGAAACCGCGAGCGGAAGCGATGCCGATCCCGCCGACCGCAGAGATTCCGCCGCCGAAGCGCGGGCCGATCTTTTGCGAAACGCCCAACCGCTTGCCGATAACGAGGCTTTCTAATGAACGCGCGCACGACCGCGAGCGCGGCGTTTGTCGCCACTGCAGCGTCGGGCGTTCTTTTTCTTGGAACCGGCTGCCAGCCGACTGCCGTGCCCGTTGCCGATACGCCTGCTGTTGCCGTGCGGCAAACCACGCCGGTCACCGATGCCGCCGCGACGACACAACCGGCCCAAGAACAGGAAGCGCAGGCGTGGTGGAAACGAACGCAAAACGCGCAGCGCGCGACGATGGTTCGGGCAAGCGTTGTCGTGACCGAGTTTCACGACAGCGAAACGCCGCCCACGATTTCCCGCTACGACATGGTCGAAGGCGCAAACGGGCGTAAATAC
>CAXTBP010000065.1:0-25667 GCA_964241985.1 uncultured Armatimonadaceae bacterium
CAAAACGGCGACTTGCCGTCCTTGCGAGGCGACCTTGAAGGCGGCCCGCACGGCGACCTCGGTTTTGCCGTAGCCCACATCGCCGACAAGCAGGCGATCCATCGGGCGCGGCGCTTCCAAATCCCGCTTGATGTCGGCAATCGCTTGGGCTTGATCCGGGGTTTCGTCAAACGCGAACGCGGCCTCCATCGCTTGCTGTTCTTTGGTGTCCGTTTTGTAGGCGTGGCCTTTTCGCTGGGCGCGGGCCGCGTACAAATCGACCATTTCCTGCGCGACGTGGTTTGCTTCGCGCTGGGCGCGGGCAATCGATTTGATCCAACTTTGGCTTTTGAGTGCGTCGAGTGTCGGGTTCGGATTTGCGCTCACGAATGGGCGCACGCGGTCGGTTTGTTCGGCGGGCACATACAAACGGTCGCCGTCTGCGTATTCCAAAAGCAAATACTCGTGCGCCACCCTTTCGCCGGGTATGCCCGTCGCGGGGTCAATCGTGGGTTTGGAAACGGTTTCGAGGCCGCAAAAGCGTCCGACCCCGTGGCTCAAATGGACGACCAAATCGCCGACTTGCAAAGAAAGCGGCGCGGAAGAAGCGGCAACAGGCGCAGCGGCGGGCGCAGGCGCGGCGGAAACGGAAGGCATCGGGAAAATAGGGTTTCTAAGCCGCGCGATAAAGCGCGGCAAGGCGTTCTTACCCAGCCGCCCACGTTTTCTCACACGTCAGGAAAAGACGCTAAATCCTGCGGCTCGTGAGCGGCGCGAGCCAGCCGCGCGGCAGCAGAATTACGGGTGCGTGGTGCGGATTCTCGTGTCGCTCCAAAACGCGCCCGTTCCAGCGGTATACCAAGTCGCTTTCGTCTTCGCGGTAGCAGTAGCCGGAAAGGAGTTCGTTTCGGCGAAGAATGGCGGCATAGGCGCGCGTGATTTGGCGGTATAGCCGGGGGGCCGCGTCGCCGTAGCTGTCTTTCCAAAAGGGCGAATCTTCAATCGCCGTTTCTTCGGCCCAGTTGTTCCAGTCGGCGACGGTCACAAAGCGGGGGCGGACTTGGAGCACGCGCAGCCAGCACTCCATATAAGTGTCGCCCTCGCGGCGGGGCCACGGCTGCGAGGGCGGCCCGCCGTACCAGCCGGGCTTGATGCTCATGCACTCCGCGTTCTCCGGCGGAAGCACGTGCGATCCCCAGCCCCAACCGCCGTGTTTGGCCTGATCGGGCGTTCGCAAAAAGTGGTAGGTGCGCTTGACGTTCCAGCGCACGTCGTTCCAGTCGTCCAGCACGTCGGTTTCGATGTACCACAAAAGAAGCGGGCGACCGTCCACGCGCATTTGCGACGGGCGATTGGCGAACGTGCGAAACAGATAATCGGACGCTTCCTGATGCCCTGCCTTATTTTTGTGCTGATTTAACTCGCCACCGAAGGCGACACACAGTTCGAGGCGGTCGGCTTCGGGCAAAGCGTCCATGAAATCGTACCAAGCCAAAATCGTGTGATCGATAACGCTGTTATCGACAAATAGCGTGTTCGTATCGTCGAAAATAACAAAAGTGACGCCCGCTTCGCGCATCGCGTTGTACTGCGCCCGAATGGTTTTCGTATCGCGGGCCGTGTATTTTCCCAGCGTCGGCAAAGCGTTTTGGTTTCGCACGGATTTCCAGTGCCCGAATTGGTCGTGGGAATCCCACCACGCCGTATACCAAACGCCCACCCGCGACGGCTTCAAAACGGGTTTGGAAAGCGGCGACGAAGCCGGAATACTTTGCTGGCCCCACGCGCTTTCACCTGCGGTCGCGGCGAGAACCATGCCCGCACCGAACTGCAAAAAGGCCCGCCGATTGACGATTTGTGGCTTCATTATCCGCTTGCTTTGGCGTCTTTGGTCGGGACGACCGTAATAATTCCCGTCGTTTCCATGACGGCGAACTTGATTTGATCCATACGCTCCAAGCCCTGCAATTCGCGGGCGGCGGCTAAAATATCCGATGTTTCGACGCGCGCCCGCTTCATCGGTTCTTTGAGCGGGTTGCCGTTTTCGACCAAAAGGAGCGGCACGCCGTCCACGATTTTTGCGACCATGCGGAATTTTTGCTTGAGGAGCGACAGCGAAATGTTGAGACCCGCCAATGTCGCCACTAAAATGAGGGCGTTGGTGAGCGAGAAATCTTCGCCGACCAGCCATTGCTGCGCGGTTTCGGAAATCAGCAGTAACAAAACGAAATCAAAGGTCGAGTGTTCGGACAGCGAGCGTCTGCCGCTGATGCGAAGCACGACCAAAAGAACAAAATACACGACGGCGGCGCGCAAAACGGCGTCCATAAAATACGGTGTCCTTTTACGGGTACAGGGTTTGGCGAATCGGCACGGTCGGCCCGTCTTCAAGGCCCGCTTCGGCGTCGAAAATGCCCGCCGTTTCCGAGCGCAGATGAAACGTGACGCCCGTGGTTTCGGGCGGCTTGGAAACATCGAACTCGTAGATGATGCGGTGGCCTCCGGCCTCGACACTTGCCGGGTCGGGCGTGACATGAAGCACCTCGAACCGCTCGATATAGTCGCGGCTAATCCAAACCCGCGCTTTGCCGTTTTTGCCCGCTTTTTCGCCGAGGGTGATTTCAAGCATCGTCGGGGCCATTTTGCGCGCGAATCGGCTGTAACGCACCTGCAAACCGCTTTGCGCCGACCCCGCCGAGGCGGGAGCCAGTGGCCCGACCGAAAACACGCCAAGCGATGCGACAACCACAATTAGCGCGATAACGGCCCAGCCCGCCCGCTCGAACCGCCACTGCTTGCGGTCAAAATCGGTATCCTGATCCAATTCCAAATCGCCGACGCGCACAATATCGGGGTACGGTGTCGGCTGTTCGGGCTGACGGGGCGCGTTCGGTTCGTCGGGCGTTTGTTTTAGCAAGATAACCTTCCTTACCAACACGCCGCTCGCAAAGTTCCGCCGAAGTCGGTTATTCGGTCGGCTCCGGGGCGCGGAGCGCGGGCGACCATTTGATACGATACAGCACGTCTTTATAGCGGAACGTGCTGTTTTGCGCGACCAAATCCATCAAGGCGCGGGCTTTGGAACCCGTTAGGTACGTATACGTGGACGGGTTGCGCAAACGGTCGTCGTGCGAAATTTCCCAGCCGGGCATTTCTTTATCTTTAATCGTTTCGCTCATGCGAGCGGGAGTGGGCAAGCTGGAAAGACCGCTTTGGGGCCAGTCGGCAAAAACCGGCGGCTCTTTTGCTTCGGCTTCGTCTTCCGCATCGGGTATCAATTTTTCGCGCGGCTTCACTTTCCAAACGCTGACCCGAATCGTGTGCGGGATATAGCGCGTGGACGTGGCGGGACGCAACTCCTCGATAGCCTTGTAGATCGCGTACAGGCGGCGCATCGTGTCGCCTACGTCGTCGTCTTTGGGATTGCTTCCCAAATGCTCAAGCGCATCTTGATCCACAATACGCACGCGCCCATCCAGTTTAACGCCCACGCGCTGCGTGCTTGCATGGGTAACCACTATCAAAACGGAGGGCGGTTTGTCCGTGACAAACGCGCTCTTTTTAAGGAGGGCGACAAGCGTCTGCAATTTTGCGGGATCGGCTTTGCCTTGCCGCCACGCTTCCGGGTTTATGGCCTGTGGGCTTTGCTCCTTGTTACCGGCTCCTTTGGGATAATAGGCGTCGTAGTTAAAAACGGCGTCGTTCCAAATGACGGTTCCATCGCGCAAAACGACCACGAGCCGCTGCAAATCGGGCAGAACCTCCTCAAGAGTATAAATGCCTGACACCCGGTAATCATAGGTGAACGCGAGCCAGTTTCGGGGCAGGCGTTCCGGCTCGCTGCCAACGCTCGTATCGGCTGGCTTGGGTGGTGCGATTTGCGGCGGCGCGGCGTGGGCGGCGGGAGCCAAACACGTCAAAGCGGCAAACAGACCGGCGGCATTTTTGAGCGACAGCATACGACAAAGCCTTTATCAAACCGTTTTGATGCCCATTATACCCGCGTCCGTTCGCGCGGCTACAAAACGCCGTCCCACAGTTTGCGCTCGGTTTCGCGCGGGTCGCTTTGCACCGAATCGCCGGAGGCCCCAAACAGGAGGGTTTTGCGTCCGCCCTCGGGCGCATAGCGGGGCCAATCAGGAAGGCCGGGGGCGGTGGGAACGCCCGCCGTGATAAACGACACCCATGCTTGGTGCATTCGGCGGGCAAGGTCGATATTTTCCTTGGGCGCGTCGGCGGATAGATTGTTCCAAACGTAGCCGACCTCGCTTGCGTGGGGCGCGTAGCCTTCGCGCTCACCTTTGGTCTCGGCTTGATCGAACCGGTACAGATACGTTTTGCCCTTTTGCGCGTGGGCGTCGGCGACGCGCACGGTTGGAATCCAATACTCTTCGCTTGTCAAAAGGCGAACGCGCATATCGAGGGGAGACAAACCGAGAAACGTTTTTTCATAGCGCAGCCGCTGCTCGTGGATTTGCGGCACGGTCAAGTGCGACAGTTCGCGGGCGGTAATCGGCTTTTCGGCATCGCGCCGGGCGAAAAACAAAAGGGATTCGTCGCGGTTCGTCCCGATGAGCAGCGCCTTATCTTTTGCCGCGCCGGACGCGATGGCGTCCACGGGTCGCTTGGGCAAAAACGGCGTGTCAATCAGCGGGCGAAATGGAAACGCGCGCCCGAATTTCGTCGTCGCCTCGGCCTGCGCTTTGAGCAAATCGGCGGGCGTTGCTTCTAAAAGCCGGGCTTTGATGGCGTCGGGCGGCGCGTCGCTTAAACCCAGCGCGGTCAAAAAGTGGCGCGTGACGTCGCGGGCAGTTTCCCGGGTATGCACGGTTTGTCCGCTGCCGCTTTCCATCACGGCGCGGGCAATCAGCGGCCCGGCTTCCGGCGAGGCCAGCAAAGCGGCGACATTTTTCGCGCCCGCCGATTCGCCGCCGAGCGTGATACGGTTCGGATCGCCGCCAAAGGCCGCGATGTTGTCCTTCACCCAGCGCAAGCCGAGCGCCAAATCGCGCAGTCCGTTGTTCGCGCTGCCCGCATAGTCGTTGCCCAGAACGCCCAACTCCAAAAAGCCCAGCGCCCCGACGCGGTAACTGAGCGTCACCGTAACGACGCCGGACAGCGCGAACGCGGCATGATCGTACAATCCGCCGCCCGACCAACCGCTGTTGTTCCCGCCCCCGTGGATCCAAACGAACACCGGATAAGGCGGGCGGTTTGCGCCCTCGCTTTTATCGTTCGCTGTCGGTGGCGTCCAAACGTTGAGATACAGACAGTCTTCGCTGCTGTCTTTTTCGTCGTGCCCCGGCTGAACGGGCATTTTGGCGAACTCGACCGTTTCGCGCACGCCTTTCCACGACGGCATGGGGCGCGGCGGCAAAAAACGAAGCGGCCCGACCGGCGGAATCGCAAACGGAATGCCGCGAAAGGCTCGCACGCCGCCCGCGCGAAACGCGCCGCGCACCGTTCCCGCTTTGGTTTTGACGCGGGCCGCGTCGTCGTGGGGGGCGGCTTCGGCTTTGGGCAAAGACGGCAAAGCGAGGGCGCAGGCGCAGCTTCCGGCCTGCTGCAAAAAGGCGCGTCGTTTCATGGTTTTGTTGTACCACGGGCTATAGCGGTACTATAAACCATCACCCATTTTTACTCGCTGTGGAGACAATTATGACCGGAACCCGTTTGTTACTTACCGTTGCGCTGCTGCCTGCGGCGTTATCCACGTTTTTTGTAATGCAGAAAACGGCAGCGCAGCCTAAAAAAGAGCCGCAGCAGTTCGTGCTGTTCGATCAAACGTTCGCGTTCACGAAAGCCGACGCGGACAATTCCAAGCCGAGCCAGTCGCATTATTACGTCAAGGGCGCGGCGATTAATCCCAAGCGGCCCATCGATTGGACAAGTCCGGTCGATTATCGCAACGGAACCGTCCATATTCGCACCGAAGTTTTCGCATTCCCCGAAAGCGGCGAAGGAACGCAGTGGAGCTTGTGCTACATCCCGAACAAAGGGCAGGGCAACGGCTACGGGTGCACGGGAACCAACACGTACACGAGCAAAGGCGTCTACGAAAAGGACGTTTCGATGACCTCGTTTTGGGAAAACAATGCGATTGTATGGAGCGAGGGCATCAAGCAAATGGACTTGGTGATGAAGGACAAAAACGGCGAAAAAGCGCACACGCGCCCCGACCCGGAAAAGTTTTTCCCGACGCGCCTGCGCATCACAATGATTCAGGTCGCGGCGGGCGCAAAATACAATCCCGCCCTCGTTCCCAATCTATCGCCCATCAAGGCTGAGGAAAAAGCGGCGGAACCAAAGCGGCTTTAAGGGGAAATTCATTCAACAAGTGGAATCGGTGCGCACTGTTACCTAATTGCTGTGACCGGCGACGATCACTGTAGGCGTACCCCGGGGTAGTAGTACACCTCTTGGTTGTGGGCCACCGCCGATTCAGCGCACCGAGAGGTGTACTACTACCCCGGGGTACGCTGAGTCGCATCGGCGACCGGTGATGTAAAGCGAGCTTTACGGCAGCCACGGCGAAACGCCGTAGTTCGGATCCGCGAACGGTTCCGAGTTGCTAACAAACACAAACCGATTCCACTTTTTGAAGGAGCACGGCGCATCCGAAAAGGCCAAGACCTTGCTATTGCGCCGACGTATTCTATACTACCCGAATGTACCGCCACCCGGAAAGGCAGCGAATAAATCTTTTCTGGGAAAAAACGCTCACAAAACAACGATTCGTATGGGGCTGCCGGGTAGGTCGCTCCATAAAACGCGCTTGTCGTGTATTAAGGCCGTGAGGGCATCGTTGAAAGGGTGCTTGACGCTGCGGCTTTGCAGTTTGGCCACCGTCATCAACGATAGGAGGGTGCATTGCTTGTTGTCCTCCCGCTCAAGCAGGGACAAAATTGCCTGCTTCCATTCCTCAACCGTGTTGCTTCGCGTAAGCCCGATCAATACGTCAGCGCCTTCCTGTTTTTCTAAGGCGCTTTCGCCCCGGTTGCCCGTGTCGCTTCGGACAATGGGATTTATAACTGTCTTGGCGGCGATTCGCCGCGCTCTTTGCGAAGCGACAAACTGCCTTACAAGGCGAGTTTCTTGTCGAACGCCTCGGCTATTGTTCACGACCGCTACGCTGACGGCGGCAATGGCTTCCGCTCGGACAACGCTCACTTCAGCGTGGCGGCATGCTTCCCTGAGATTTGCAATTATGATGGCTGGTTCTTCCATCTTAACGTGACTGCTTACAAGAAGAGTAACCATTTTTCGCGCCAGAGAAACGCTTTTTCGGTTATTTGGGGGATAGTGGTATAAACTATTCGTAAATGCCGCGCACCACCTTTTTGTTCCAACCGAAACTCTTTGCCGCCCTACTTTTGCTCTTAATGCCAGCCATGCCGCCATCCATAACCCCATCCGAAGCGCAAACCGCCCCGCCGAGCGCACCGCCAAATGTCCAGCCGGACTGGACAATCGGCCCGTTCACGCGACCCGAAAACGCGCAGCCCATAATTACGCCCAATCCGGCGTCGGTTTTCGATTGCCCGATGCGCAAGGAACCCGTTCATTGGGAAGCGACGCACACCTTTAACCCCGCCGCCGTCGTGCGAAACGGCAAAGTCTATGTTTTATACCGAGCCGAAGACGATCACGGGCAAGGTATCGGCGGGTATACGTCGCGCTTGGGTCTTGCCGAAAGCGACGACGGCATTCACTTTAAGCGGATGCCCGCGCCCGTTTTGTTTCCCGCCGAAGACGACCAAAAGCCGCGCGAATGGGAAGGCGGCTGCGAAGACCCGCGCATCGTCGAGTTGGAAGACGGTTCGTATGCGCTTTTCTACACGCAGTACTGGCGAATGCCCAACATTCCCCGGCACGTCAATTTAGGCATGGCGCGGTCGAAAGATTTGATCCATTGGACGAAAACCGGCCCGGTCACCGCGACCGCTGCCGACGGGAAAGCGATTACGCCCACCAAATCCGCTTCGCTCGTGTGCGCGCTGAAAAAAGGGCGGTTAATTGCAACCAAAATCAACGGGCGCTACTGGCTTTATTACGGAGAAGGCACAATCCGCTTGATGTCGTCGCCGGATTTGAAAACGTGGCGGCCCGAACCCTCGGTCGCCCTTCCGCCGCGCAAGAACGTGTTCGACAGCGGCCTTGCCGAATGCGGCCCGCCCGCGATTCTGACCAAACAAGGAATTGTGCTGCTGTACAACGGCAAAAACGCCAATGGCGCATCCGCCGACCCCGCGCTCAAACCCGGCGTGTACGCCAACGGTCAAGCCCTGTTCGACGTCAAAGACCCCACCAAACTCCTGTCCCGCCCCGACAAGCCCTTCTTCAGACCGGAACTGCCGTGGGAAGCCACCGGACAATACGCGGCGGGAACCACCTTTATCGAAGGTTTGGTCGCCTACAAAGGAAAATGGATGCTCTACTACGGCTGCGCCGACTCCTTCGTCGGCGTCGCTATGGCCGATATTCGCTAACGCGCTAACCGGTCTTTTCCAACGGCCCGCCGACCTTGTACGTGCTGAAAAGAACGCCGGTCGGCAGCGCGTTTGTGCTAATCAATTCCAAAGAGCGGCCCACCGTTCCCTCGGCAAAGAACCGCTTCCCCGTGCCAACAAGGACGGGATACACAATCAGCACGACCTCATCAACAAGCCCCGCCTCCAGCAGTGTCGATGTCAGCGTGGAACTGCCCCAAAGAATAATATCCGGGCCGTTTTGCGCCTTGATGCCTCTGACGCCCTCGACAATGTCCGGGCCGACGCTCTCAAACGGCCCCCATGTCAAACTTTCCGGGCGTCGGGTAGCGACATATTTTGTCGCCGCATTGATGCCGTCCGCTATCGGGCCGCTCGGCGCGACCGGCCAGTAACCCGACCACATATCATAAGTGCGACGGCCCAGCAGCAAATCAAACCGCTTGCCCTGCGCAGCGGTAACCGCATCACGGCCTGCGGGATTTTGGTACGGCTTAGTCCAATCGCTGTAAGGAAAATCGCCGCCCTCGCTTTCGTCGGCAGTATTTTGGATCACCCCGTCCAGCGAAATGTGTTCCATGATTTTGAGTTTTCGCATTCGAGCCTCCGTATTTTGTCACTTACCCACTCGCAGTCGAACCGCCGAGCCGGAAACCGAAATTGAACAAATATTTCAAGCGGTGCATGAGGATGTGCAGACCGCGTGATTTGAGCGGTACTGAAAGGGCTGGCCAATGTAATGAATTCACTATCGAAGTGACGGCGTAGTTTCCGCCTCTCCTTCGTTCCAATCTCATGTGAAAGTGAATTTTACAGGGGGAGGCGCTTTGCTTTCTTGCGTGTTCAAATGTTCAAGTAGGCAGGCGTACAAAATACCAGTGGATTGTTCAAATCGCGTTCGGGGGACGTTTTTTAATTCCAACTCCAATTCCGGCGGATAATGCAGATTTTTTCGTTCTTTGTACAAATCATTAAGAACGCTTGCAAACACTTTTTCGCGTATAATCGGCGTTTCAAAAGTATATGGCTGGTCGATGTGATGAGCAAAGTGGTTGCGAATTTTTTTCACAAGACGTAAATCGTGGTATTCCTCATCAGAGATTAAACCCATCGCATAGGCCAAGTTGATGCGGGGCGCAAACTGACTGGGAACGGCGCACTCATCTGACGGCATACCTTGAACGACTGCGCGTTCAAGAAGCCGCCGCAACATTTCGTCAAGCAGTGCCCCCGTCATAATGCCCGTAGAACGGTCGCTCCCTTCTACCCATTCCTCTAAAAATTCGGGCATTCTCGCAAAATCAAAACGTCCAGTCGCCATAGGTACGTACCTTCTTTCATTTTTTACACTAAGCAAGCAAGGCAAAAAACGGAACCCGTACAGGCAGAAAACCACACAAAAAAACACCGCCAGTCCGAACCAAACGGCGGCAGGCAATCCCGACTGGCAGGAACGCGGAAAGAGAAGGACGCCCTGTGTCAAACAGGGCGTCCGCTTTTGTGAACCGAAGACAATCCTTCCATTGGCGGAAGTTTGCCGTTTACGCTACAACTCGTCGTTTTGGAAGAACTCTAAGGTTTCTTGATCCGGCCCCAAAAAGAAGCCGACGCGGATGATTTTGGTCGGGTGGTCGGCGTCGCCGACGGGGACGCTTTTGGGTTCGACGGTAATGGGGCAGCCGAGGGCGCGGACGGTTTCGATGTCTTTGTCCACGTCGGTTGAGCGCAGGGCCAAGTGGAAAAACGGCCAGTGCGGGGGCACGTCCGCGCCGGGTTCGGGCGATTGACCGGGGGCGCTTCCGAACAGTTCCAGATAGTTGCCGTCGCCCAAATCGAGGAGCGCGATGCGGCCCGCGCCTTCGCCCCATTGGTGTGCGACCGGAAAGCCTAAGCCGTTGACGTAAAAATCGAGCGATTTGTCGAAGTCGCGGGCGCGGAGCGCCATGTGGTGAAAGCCCGAACCGGACAGTTTGGTGTTCGTGGATTGCAAACCGGATGCCATAAATCGTTCCTTTTGGTGTGGATACTGCGGTTAGCATTCCACAGCAGGGCAGCGGCAACCTGCTTGAAAACGGCGTAAACTACGCGCCGCTGTATAGGGCGGGAAGCAAACGAATGGTGGTTTGCGTTTCTTTGGGGTCGGGGGTGGACGCGGTGGTGCGGAGCGCGAATGGGGTGTCGGTTCCGCCGGGCCAATCGACCGTGGCGCGAACCTCTTTATCCACAAACCGCTTTTTTTCTTTGCTGTAGATGCGAATCTGAAACGCCAAGCGGCCTTTTACCGGTTGGTCGGGCGCACCGGAAACGCGGGCGCGGGCGCACAACACGCCTTTGTCGCCCCAAACGACATCGTCAATTTGGACGCGCCTTAGATCGTCGGGGGTTGCACCCTCGGCATACGGATCGTCGGCGAACGGCGTTTTCCAGCCCTGCGGCGTTTGGATTTGCACGATGCCGGTGACGGTGTTGCGACGGATTTCGTAGTCGCCGATTTTTTCGGGATGCCACTGCGTCGCCAATCGGTAGCCCAAATAAACGAGCAGCGTAACAAAAAGCAACCCGGCGATGCGCCCAAACGTGCGAAGGCTCACCGCTATGCCGCGCCCAAAAGCGGCAGCGCGGCGACTTGCGCGGGCTGTCCGTTGATGTCCACCATCGTGCCCGGTGTGGCGAACTCATGGCGGATGTAGCCAAGCGCGAACGGCATCGGCAGCGGCCCGCTTACGGGCGCAACCGATGTAACCCGGCCCGCGTTCACGTTGTCCTTAACTGAAACAACAGCCCCGGGCGCGGGCAAAGAATCGCTGTGCTGGGGCAGCGTAAAGCAAACGAACGTGCGGTTCGTGTGGCCCCGTGCATAAATACGAGCGACAATTTCCTGCCCGATGTAGCAGCCTTTGCGGTACGAAATGGCGCGTCCCGCCTGCCCGGTTTCCGGCGCAAGCACGGTGCTGTCGATGTCCACGCCAAAGCGCGGAATGCCCGCTTGGATCCGCAGAATTTCCAAATCATCGAGGGAAAGTTCTACCGCGCCCGCATCGCTGAGCGCGACACGACAAGGGCCGTCCAAATCGTTCGTTCCCGAAAGATAAAGGTCGTAAGCGGGGGCGGAAATAAGCGTGGTACGCGCGGCAAACGCGGCTTGCCCGTCGGCGGGCGCGTTTTGTCCTTCCGTCCACGTGTCCGCCCCCGCGATACCGAAATGCGAGGCCAAAAACGCGGGCGCATCCGTGCCGCCGATGAGAAATTGACCCATTTGCTCGCTCACGTTTGTGATGCGGCACTTTTCCATAATCAGGTATTTGTCCAGCGTTTCCGCGACAAACTGCGCCTGCCCGGGTTCCACATCAAGGAGCAGCGCGTTGTCCGTACACAAAACGCGCATATCGCCCAAGACTTGCCCGGTCGCTTGCAGCATAAAGGCGTAGCAGCCCCGGCCCGGCGTCAAGGCCGCGACATCGTTGGTGACCATGCCCTGCAAAAACGACTGCCGGTCACGGCCCATCAGTTGCAAGCGGCCCCGGTTGGAACGGTTGACGTGAAAAAGCGATGGGAGCGGGTCGGGTATCATCGACGGATGTCCTCGTGGCGGGTTGGCGGCTCGTGCATTTTTTCGGGAACAAGACGGCGGGCATCCACGTAAATCGCCGAATACTTATCGCTGCCCCACCGCGTTACAACGACGCCCGCGCCGCCCGACGAATGAATGAACGCCCCGTCCGTGTACTGCATTCCAACGTGCGTGATTTTTTCAGGCGACCCGAAAAACACCAAATCACCCGCCTGCAAATCGGACTTTTCGACCGGCGCGAAACGCGGATCGCTGCGCTGAATGTCGGCGTCGCGGCGCAAAATAACGTTCCCCGCCAAACGGTAGCACAGTTGAACGAAGCCGGAACAATCCAGTCCGAACGACGACGACCCGCCCCACAAATACGGCGTCCCTAAAAACTCGCGGCCCCACCACAGCGCGGCATCGCGGGGGGTGTGTTCGTCGGGGCCGTCGGGCATTTCCGATAAAGCCGACGCGGGCAAAAAGCCGCGCGTTTTGTCGGGCAAAACGACGCTCGCCCATTCGTTGTGCGCGTTGTCCATCACGCGGCCTTCTTTTCGGACGCCCGCCAAAATCGGCAGGCGCAGAACCGGCGGCGCATCCACGGTCGGCAGTTCGCGCACCTCGGCAAAAACCGTGGAAACGGGCGAAAGCGGGGCGTGCGCCGGTTCGTTATCGCCCTCGCCCAGCCAGCGGGTTTCCAGCCAGCCTCGGTAGGTATCGTCGGTTTGGACGCGCGTCCACGCGCCGTCGGTTTCTATAACGTGGGCGATGCGGCCCAAAAGGGTTTGCGATACCTGTTCCGCGCCGCTGTTCGGCGCGGCCCGCAGATGCACGACGTTGTGAACCACGGATCGCGCCGGGTTCGTGTTCAAAAGCATAAATTTATTGTATCGCTTCTACGAAGGGTGAAAATTGCGTTGGGGAAACAGGGTGTAACGAGGCGGCGGTTTGCAACGTCATAATCCTTGATGAGAAAAACGGTTTTGATCGCTGGGGCAGTTTTGCTGACGGTTTTGTGCGCTTTTCTTTGTCTTCGACTTACGCCAAGCAAAGAAGAGGGAGCAATTATCGGGCTGAATCCGCCGCCCGGCTACCTTATGTCGGTTCGGGATCTTGGGCCACATAATCTACTTTGGCAAATAAAAAAACAGGAAAGCACGTACACTGTCAAATCGAATGTGACCTTGCGCGTGGAAGATCCGCTAACGCGCTTTACGCAGGTTCCCGACGTAAGCGTCCTCATTGAGGGATATAAGCCCCACGCTGCAGCCGCCGCCGCAAAGACAAAACCGTCAAATTTGGTCATCCACCGAAGTCAAAAAGCCACCGTGAACGGCATTGCGTTCAGCGGCTACCAAGCGGAAGAAGCACGGCCCGACGGTTTTGTCGTCGTACACGTCGCCGCTTTCACCGTTCGGGGACGTGACTACAACTGCGACGCCGTTTTACACTTTGCCAATAAGCACCCCGACCCGGCGAAAGTCAAAATCGCCTACGCGGAATGGAAAAGTATTTTGTCGTCGGTTCGTTAGTGGACGAAAAGATACTATAAAAGGCCGTTTCGGGTAAACTATCGCCATTCCGTAAAGTGGGACTATTTGCATGAAACGAGCCGGACAAGCGACGCGCCGGGAGTTTTTCGAGACGGCGGCGGGCGCTGCGATGGCGCTTTCCGCAGTGTCCCTTTTGGAAAGCAGGGCATCGGCGACAATGAGCGAACCCCGGAAAGCGGCGGCCCATCCAAATATCGTTTACATTTTGTGCGACGATTTGGGCTACGGCGATGTCCACGCTTTTAATCCGAAGCGCGGAAAGATAAAAACGCCGCATATCGACGGACTAACCTTGGAAGGGCTGTCGTTCACAAACGCCCATTCCGGGTCGGCGGTTTGCACACCGAGCCGGTACGGAATTTTGACCGGGCGGTATGCGTGGCGCACGCACCTGCAAAGCGGCGTGCTGGGCGGATTGGGCGAGCCGCTGATTTCCCCGAGCCGAATGACCGTCGCCACTCTTCTCAAAACGCACGGCTACACGACCGCGTGTTTCGGAAAGTGGCACTTGGGCCTGCATTTGGGCGCAAACCGATACGTGGATCCCCTTGTTGACGGCCCCACAAACCACGGATTCGACACCTTTTTCGGTATCAGCGCGTCGCCGGATATGCCGCCGTTCGTGTATATCGAAAACGACCGTTTCACCGAGCAGCCGACAACGGAAAAAACATGGATCCGCCCCGGCCCAGCTGGGAAAGATTTTGAGGCCGCCCATGTTCTGCCGGATCTAACGCGCAAAGCGACCGACTATATCACTGAGCATGGCGCGTCGGCGAAAAACGGCACGCCGTTCTTTTTGTATCTCGCCCTGACCGCGCCGCATACGCCGGTTTTGCCATCGCCGGAATGGCAAGGGAAAAGCGGGCTTGGCCCCTACGGCGATTTCGTTATGCAAGTAGACGCTACGGTCGGCGATGTCCTCAAGGCCATAAAAGATGCCGGAATCGCTGACAACACCCTTGTGATTTTTACCAGCGACAACGGTTGTGCGCCCTACATCAAGCCCGAAGAATTGGAGGCCAAAGGCCATTATCCGAGCGCGCAGTTTCGGGGTTACAAAGCCGATATTTGGGACGGCGGCCATCGGATTCCGTTCGTGGTTCGCTGGCCGGGTAAGGTCAAAGCCGGAAGTTCTTCAGACGTATTACTGTGTCAAACCGACTTCATGGCGACCTGCGCCGAACTGATTGGCGCGCCCCTGCCCGAAAACGCGGGCGAAGACTCGTTTAGCATGATGCCGCTTTTGACCGGCAAACCGAAGGAGTACCGCCGCGAGTCCGCCATCCACCATTCCATCGACGGCTATTTCGCCCTGCGCCGAGGCAAATGGAAGCTGGAACTCTGCGCCGGATCCGGCGGCTGGGCCGCGCCGCGCGAATACACCGCCCGCCAGCAAAAATTGCCGCCGGTTCAGTTGTACGATATGGCGTTGGATATCGGCGAAAAGACCAATGTCGCCGATCAGCACCCCGATGTCGTCCGCGACCTGACCACTTTGCTGGAAGACATCGTTCATCGGGGCCGCAGCACTCCCGGCCCGGTTCAACGCAACGACGTGAAAATCAATCTGCACAAAGAACCGAAGCCACCCGCGCCCGCCGCCGCAACGCCAAAAGACGATTGAACCACGTTGCGCTCGCTATCCTTCGGTTTCCTCGTCGTAGCAGGAATAGAAGTAAGGGGTTTGGGCTTCAAATTCGGCGGCGCAGGTATCCACTATTTTGTACGTCGGCACGATGCCCGCAGATTTTCGGAAGGCGCGCACGTCGTTTTCGGTTTTTCCGGTTAAGTCGGCAATCGTGCGGTCGGGGAACCCCAGTTTTTTGGCGGCGCGGAGCAAATCGGTCGTCAGTTCGGGCGCGGCTTCCAGTTGTTTTTCCATCTGCACGATGTTGCGGATTTTGACTAAAAACCACGGGTCATATTGGGCGAGCGGCGCGATTTCCTCGACCATCATGCCGCGCCGAAATGCTTCGGCGATAGCGAAAAGCCGCTCGTCGGTGGCGACGCGGAGGAGTTCTTCCAAGTGCATTTCCGACCACAGCGCGGCCCCTTTGTAGCGTAGCGAGTGCGTGCCGATTTCTAAACTTCGGGCCGCTTTCATCAAGGCGGACTCAAATGAGCGGTCGAGCGCCATCACTTCGCCGGTCGCCTTCATTTGCGTCGTGATGCGCCGATCCGCCGTCGTGAACTTGTCGAACGGCCAGCGGGGGATTTTGACGACGCAGTAATCGAGGGCGGGTTCAAAGCAGGCCAGCGTTTTGCCGGTCACGCGGTTTTCGATCTCGTCCAAATGCAGACCTATGGCGATTTTCGCCGCGACACGCGCAATCGGGTAGCCCGTCGCTTTGGACGCAAGGGCCGACGAGCGGGACACGCGCGGGTTGACCTCGATGACGTAATACGAAAACGAGTGCGGGTCAAGCGATAGCTGCACATTGCAGCCGCCCTCGATTTTGAGCGACCGGATAATCTTCAAACTCGCCGAGCGGAGCATCTGGTACTCCTTGTCGGACAGCGTTTGCGACGGCGCGACGACAATACTATCGCCGGTATGAACGCCCATCGGGTCGAGGTTCTCCATGTTGCAGATCGTGATGCACGTATCGTTAGCGTCGCGCATCACCTCGTACTCGATTTCTTTCCAGCCGCCCAAAAAACGCTCGACCATGACCTGATTGCGCGGTGACAAGCGCATACCCCGGTTGCCGATTTCCAGTAGTTCGTCAATCGTGTAGGCAATGCCCCCGCCCGACCCGCCCAGCGTATAGGCCGGACGCACGATAAGCGGCCACGGCAAACCGTCTTGCGTGGACAAATCACGGAGCGCGTCCTCGGTTTCGATAATCCACGATTCGGGCACGGGTTCGCCGATTTTTCGCATCAGCGCGCGGAACTCTTCGCGGTCTTCGGCCTCTTGAATCGCCGATAAAGGCGTACCAAGTAACTTGACGTCAAACTCGTCCAAAATGCCTTCGTTGGCGAGTTTGGTCGCAAGGTTGAGGCCCGTTTGTCCACCCAATGTCGGGAGCAAGCCGTCGGGGCGTTCGCGGGCGATGATTTCGCGCAAATAGGGCGTCGTCAGCGGCTCAATGTACACGCGGTCGGCCATTTCCACATCCGTCATAATGGTGGCCGGATTGGAATTGACCAGCACGACCGATATACCCTCTTCGCGGAGCGCCCGGCAGGCCTGCGCCCCGGCGTAGTCGAACTCGGCGGCCTGTCCGATCACAATCGGCCCCGACCCAATTACCAGCACTTTTTTGATATTCGTATTTTTCGGCATAATTTTAACTTAACTTTTAATCGAACGCCGCGCGTTCGGTACAATGCAAACAGGAGGCGCAAATGCCCTACACAGATTTCTCGCTTGAATTGGTTTTATCGCGGTTTGGTCTTGAACTAAAAAACGAGGAACTGTTCGCCCCCGACGAAAGAACACCCCTTCCCGTGACGCCGTGGCTGGAACAAACCCTGCAGCGCGGTATGGCACTGGCCCTCACCAGCGAAAAAGCGCGTTCCGAGTTTATTATCGCTCCGCTTTTGCTCGCAGTGCGCGAACTTACGGGCGATACTATTGCTGTTTATTCCGGTCAGCGTTTCGATGTCGCGCCCGCCGACGGCCTTGTGGGCGAGTGCGATTTCATTATTTCCGCGACCCAGCCGCTTCCTATTATCCGCGCTCCAATTATCAGCGTCGTTGAGGCCAAAAAGGGAGACCTTGATCTTGGGTGGGGCCAGTGCGCCGCGCAAATGGTCGCATCTTTGCAATTCAACAAGCGAACGGATCCCGACCGCAAAACGGTATACGGCTGCGTCACGACAGGACGCGAATGGCAGTTTTTGCGACTTCACGACAAAACGCTTTCGTTCGACACACGCCTTTTCAATTTTGATAATTCCAACTTTGACAACGTAGAACTAATTCTTGCTACCTTTCTTGCGATGTTGAAATAAATCCGTTTTCAATGGGCGTCGTTTCGTATAAGCCATTGCCCAAAGCGGGTTAGGCGCACTTCTTCCCAGCGCAGAATCAAAATTCCCAGCACGATAACGAGGCCGCCGCCGACTTGCGCCAAATGAAGCGGTTCGCCCAGCGCGGCCCATGCGGCGACTGCGCCGAAGACGGGCAATAAATAAAATACGTTGGTTGCCGCTACCGCGCCGACCTTGCGAACGCCCCAGTTCCACGCGGCGAACCCATACAGCGTTGTCGGCACAATCGCAAAGGCGAGCGACCACCAAACGGGCGCTTCGATGTGGCCCCACGCGATATGTGGGGCCGACCACAAAAGGTACGGCACATACGCGCACGCGCCGAAAACGATGTTGTATACGGTAACCGTGAGAACGGGACGCTCGCGCAAACTGCGGGCCAAAAAAATCATATACAAGCCGTGCAAAGCCGAGCGGCCCAGCGCGAGCGCGTCGCCCAAAAACGACGTGCCGTGCCATGCGAAACTTCCCTTACCGGACGCCCCGGCGACAAGGGCAACTCCGGCGAGCGCGACACAAGCCCCGAATAATTGCGCCCGCCCCCATTTCTGATCGCCCAGCACTGCGCTCCAAAAACCGGTGAAAAGGCCAATGGTTCCCGGCCCAAGCAGAGTGACATTGGCGACCGACGTGTAATGGCTCGCCAGCGTATACAGCGATTCGCTGACGCCGATGGAAAACACGCCAAATGCGGCGTATCGCCACAAATCCCGTTTGTCCGTGACGCGCAGGGCGTCGGGCCGACGCCACGCTATAAGGCCTACCAAAACCGGCGCGACCATAAGAAAGCGCACGCCATTGAATGAAATGGCGTTTAGCGGACTGGGGGCCGCCGTGCCGATTTTGAAGGCGACCGCACACATTCCCCAAATCGCCATGCACGATAAAACGACGAGCAGACCCAGCCAATTTTCGCGTTCGCTTGTGCCGGGCATAACGGGTTCCGATTAGCCTTTTTGCCCGCGCTGGGCGTCGATAGATTTGAGAAAATCTTCAAAAAAGAACCGCGAGTCGGTCGGGCCGGGCGACGCTTCGGGGTGGTACTGAATGGAAAACACGGGCAGCTCCTTGTGGCGCAATCCCTCGACCGTGTTGTCGTTCAAGTTGATTTGCGTCACTTCCACGTTCGGGTCGGTTAAGGAATTCGCGTCGATGGCATAGCCGTGGTTTTGCGACGTAATCACGACGCGGCCCGTTCGCAGATCCTTGACCGGGTGATTCGCGCCCCGATGCCCGAACGGCAATTTATAGGTTTTGCCGCCCCACGCGCAGCCCAAAAGCTGATTGCCCAAGCAAATGCCCATGACGGGCTTGCCCGATTGCGCGACGCCCCGAACGGTTTCCACCGCGTAGCCGAGCAAATCGGGGTCGCCCGGCCCGGGCGATAAAAACACGCCGTCGGGGTCGTCGGCGAGCAAGTCATCAGCGGTGGCGGTCGCCGGGTAAACGGTGGTTCGCGCGCCCAACTTTTCCAGTTCGCGCAAAATGTTGTATTTGATGCCGCAGTCCAAAACCGAAATTCGGTACTTGGCGTCGGCCTCACTTGGCCCCCATTGGTAAACCTGCGGCGTGGTCACGCGGCGCACCCAATCGACTTGATCGTAGGCGGCTGCGCTGTCGGTGGCGCGCTGCAAACGGGCGACAAGCTCCGACCCGGTTTCGGTCGTGGAGATCGCGCCCATCATCACGCCCTCGTGCCGCAATCTGCGGGTCAAGGCGCGCGTGTCAATGCCGGAAATGCCGCTGACATTGTTGCGTGCCAAATAGTCGTGCAAACTTTCCCCGGCCCGCCAGTTGCTCATCACATCGGACAGTTCACGCACGACAAAGCCCGCGACCTGCACGGCCCGCGATTCGTTGTCGTCCAGATTGATGCCGTAGTTCCCGATAAGCGGGTAGGTTAGCGTGACGATTTGCCCGGCATACGACGGGTCGGTCAGCACTTCCTGATAGCCGGTCATGCCCGTGTTGAACACGACCTCGCCGGACGTATCGCCGGTCGCTCCGAAGGACGTGCCGGTGTAAATCGTGCCGTCGGCGAGCGCGAGAATGGCTTTTTTGTCAGGCTTCATAAACGACCTTTCCACCGACGACCGTGCAAACCGCGCGGCCCGAAAGCGTGTGCCCGCCAAACGGCGTGTTGCGCCCTTTGGAAAAGAAGTCGGCGGGATCGACCGTCCACTGGGCGTCAGGGTCGAAAACCGTAACGTCGGCGGGCTGTCCGATTTCCAAACTGCCGCCGGGTAAATTGAGTAATTGGGCTGGCGCGGTTGCCATGAGTCGCACCAAATCCAGCATAGTAATGTGGCCGGGCTTCACCAAATGCGTCACGCCAAGCGCGAGCGACGTTTCCAAGCCGACGATACCGAACGGCGCAAGCGCGAACTCGACCTGCTTTTCATACGTCGCGTGCGGCGCGTGGTCGGTGGCGATGCAGGCCAGCGTTCCGTCTTTGAGGCCTTCGATAATGGCGTCGCAGTCGGCCTGCGTTCGCAAGGGCGGGTTCATTTTGGCGTTCGTGTTGTATCCCCGGCAGGCCTCGTCGGTCAAGCACCAGTAATGCGGCGCGGTTTCGCCGGTCACGTTCGCGCCCATCTTTTGAAACACGCGCAAAAGTTCCACTTCGCGGGCCGTCGATACGTGCAAAACGTGCAAATGGCAGCCCGTTTGCAAACTAAGGAGCGCGTTTCGGGCAACGTCCATTTCGTAGGCTTCGCGGGGCAAACCGGGCAAGCCCAAAACGGATGCCGTGTAGCCCTCGTTCATGGTTCCGCCATGCGAGAGCTGCGCGTTTTCGCAGTGGGCGAGAATGGGAAGGTTCAGCATTTGCGCGTATTCCATCGCGCGGCGCATGAAATGGGCGTCCTGCACGGAGTAGGCGTCGTCGGAAATAGCGACCGCCCCCGCGTCCTTCAAATCCGCCATTTCCGACAATTCGGTGTTTTCCATGTTTTTGGAAATGGCGGCAATCACGTGCAGCCGGGCCGCCCCGTCCACTTTTTCGGCTTGATGCAGTAAATCCCGCACGACGGGCGCGTTGTCGATGAACGGTTTGGTGTTCGGCATACACGCGACACCAGTAAAGCCGCCCCGCGCAGATGCCCGCAGGCCCGACGTTAAATCTTCCTTGTATTCCTGACCGGGCACGCGCAAATGGACGTGAATGTCAATCAGCCCGGGACAAACCACCAAGCCGTCGCAGTCCATCACGCGCTCGCCGGGCGCGGCGTCTATCTTCTCGCCTTCCAGCGCGATTTGCGCCACCATTCCGGTTTGATCGTCGGTTCGCAGCACGCCCACGGCGTCCAGTTTTCGGGCGGGGTCAATAATGCGCCCTCGTGAAAAAATCATAGGTTTTTAACTCAAAGGTGACGCGCCGCGCCACGAAACACCATCACAAGCAGAAAAACAAAATACCCAACAAGGAAAAGCAATCCTGAAATGCAGAGGCCGTCGTAGAATTTCAGGCTGACCTCTTTACCAAACTTCTTGTCAATCCAATCGTTTAGCTTAAAAGTTGCTCCACTTGCTATGACAAAGCATGACAAAAAAACAAATGCAAAAAGCAACGCAAACATTTTTTGATGCGTAATTGCTTGCACCGTATATTTAGCGAAGGCAGATAAAACGAACGTCAGAAACGCAATAAAGCCAAAAAGGCCAAAAATACTAACAAAACCTTTTACTTGGCTGAACCCCTCTTTGCGATGCCTGTTCATTGCTTGCGCCCAATCGCCTTTCACGCTTTTGCGGTAAACTGCGCTCAACCTTCGGCCCCCAGCAGCAAATACAAAACGGCCATGCGGACGGCGACGCCGTTCGTGACCTGTTTTTCAATCAGGGCGCGCGGCATATCGGCGACCTCGGCGGAAATTTCCAAGCCCCGGTTCATCGGGCCGGGGTGCAGAACGATAACGTTTGGCTTAGCGACTTTGAGCGCGTCGGGCGTCACGCCGAACAAACGGGAATATTCGCGGACGGTCGGGAACAGGGCGCGGGACTGCCGTTCCAGTTGCAAACGCAGCACATTGACGACATCGGCGTTTTCCAAACCGGCTCGCAAATCGGTGAAAACTTGGGCGGGCAATTTGTCGGCGTCGGGCGGCAAAAGTGTGGGCGGGGCGACCAAGCGGACGTTTGCGCCCAATGTGTGCAGGCCCCAAATGTTCGAGCGGGCGACGCGGCTATGGGCGATGTCGCCGACGATGGCGACGGTTTTTCCTTCCAAGCCGCCTAAAGCGTCGCTTAGCGTCAGCAAGTCGAGCAGGCCCTGCGTCGGGTGTTCGTGCGTGCCGTCGCCCGCATTGACGACCGGAACGCCGACCCATTCGGCGGCTTGATGGCACGCGCCGGAAAACGGCGTCCTCATCACGATCAAATCCGCCGTTAGGGCTTGCAGCGTCAAAAATGTGTCGCGCAGGCTTTCCCCTTTGGAGGCCGACGACGCGCTGCCCGAAATGTTGATGACATCCGCGCTCATGTACTTACCGGCGGCTTCAAAGCTCGTTCGGGTGCGTGTACTGTTTTCAAAAAACAGCGTGACGACGGATTTGCCCCGAAGGGTGGGGACTTTTTTTACGTCGCGCGTGAGTACGTCGCGGAACGTGCGGGCGGTGTCCAAAATGGTTTCGATCTCGGCCCGCGTCGCGGTTTCCAAATCGAGCAAATCGCGGCCCGCAAGATTGACGCGGTTTGTCATGCGTTTTCCTCTTGCCGCGCGATAGGCCGCGCAACGGCGGCCTGCCGGTATTCGGACACGGCTTCGTCGTCGGCGCGAACGGGCGGGGCGGGCGCGTTCGGCTTGCTGATAAATACGCCGTCGCTTGCGCCGTCCCCATCGGACAAGTGAACGCGGACGTGTTCGGTTTGCGCGGTCGGCAGGTTTTTACCCACGAAGTCGGCGCGTATGGGCAGTTCGCGGTGGCCCCGATCTACGAGGGCGGCAAGCTGAACCTGCGATGGGCGGCCCAAATCGAGGAGCGCGGTAATCGCGGCTCGGACGGAGCGGCCCGTGAACAACACGTCGTCCACCAAAACGACGGTTTTCCCGGTGACATCAAAGGGAATGTTGGTGGCGCGGGCGGGCGCGGCGCGGACGGCGTAATCGTCACGGTACAAGGCGATGTCCAAACCGCCGAACGGAACCTGCCCGCCTTCGATGCGGGCTATGGTTTGCGCCAAGCGTTCGGCGAGCGGCAAACCGCGCCGCAAAATGCCGACCAAAACGACGTTTTGCGCGCCCTTGTTGCGCTCCACGATTTCATGGGCGATACGGGTCAAGGCGCGGCGCACATCGCCCGCGTCCATGACCTGCGTTTCGCTTGCGCGATTGCTGCTTGTTACTGCGGTTTCTTCTGCCATACGGTTGCTTTTTTTGCGCCGTGCCAACAAAAAACGCCCCCATGCCGCGCGAATGGGCAGGGAGCGGTTCAACCGAAACGGCGCGTCGGGGCGCAAAACCGCCTTTGTGGGCGCGTTTTGCCGTACAAACAAGCCGGTTCCAAATTGGGTTCGCGTTCCTTGCCCGCCTCACGGGACGGGTTGTTAAAGGGTCGGCTTCCATTTTTATAAACGGAAACGGTGCGATGATTACGCAAAGTATACCGGCGCGCGGGGCGCGTGTCAAACGGCGCTACGTGAACGGACAGTTCATCCGAGGCGTGCTCGTTCCGGGCCGTGAACGACCCATCTCAGTCAGTCGGCCCTCCGGGCCGCGTGAGGAAGGTGCTTTATTTTGTCAGGGCTTCGGCTTACACGAGGGCCGAAACAAACTCCGAAGCCTTCCTGCCCCGGTTCGGACGACCGTCGTCTGCGAGAGAACCGACTTCTTGAGACGGGTCGTTCACGGCCCGGACAATGCGATGCAATATCCCAAACCACGCATTGGGTAAAATACCGGAAGAAGCCCGAAGAAACGTAGCAAAAAACACCACCATGCCCAACACATTGAACCCCGACCGATTAAACGCCGCCGTCGAAGCGTCTTTGCCCCGCGCGATTGACGAACTGGCCCGTATGGTGGCCTATCCCTCCGTCGCCGCCGTGTCCGATTCGCCGATGGTGGAGTGCGCCGAGACCATAGCGGGCCTTTTACGCGAGCGCGGATTGGAAGCGCGCTTAGTGCCCACGAATGGCGGCCCACCGGTGGTGTTCGGCGAAGACCGAAGCGCGGGCGTGGACGCGCCGACGATTCTGTTTTACAACCATTACGACGTGCAGCCCGCCGAACCCTACGAGTTATGGAACGAGGATCCGTGGAAATTGGACGTGCAGGGCGACATCGCTACGGCGCGGGGCGTGTCCGACGATAAGGGGCATATTTCGTGCCGCCTGATGGCCCTTGACGCCCTTAAAGCCGCGAACGGCGGGGCGTTGCCGGTCAATGTGAAGTGGGTGATTGAGGGCGAAGAAGAAGTGGCGAGCGTTCATTTGCCCGAATGGATGGAAAAGAACGCCAACATTTTAGCCTCCGACGTGTGTATCTGGGAGTTCGGTGGCGTGGACGAGGCCGGACGACCGGAAATCATCTGCGGTTTGCGCGGCATCGCGTATTTTGAACTCCACGCCAAAACCATCGCCTACGACGCGCACAGCGGTTTGGGCGGCTCGTTGTTTCCGAACGCGGCGTGGCGGCTGACGTGGGCGCTGTCCACGCTCAAGAACCAAAACGAGCATATTTTGCTGCCCGGTCATTATGATTCGGTCGTTCCCGCGAACGCTTACGGAAAGGAACTGCTCGCCAAACTGCCGTCGCAGGAAGCGTGGCTGAAAAATGAGTACGGCGTGTCCGACTTTTTGCAGGGCGCAACCGATGTTGAATATCAAAGGCGGGCCGTGTTCGAGCCGACGTGCACGATTTGCGGGTTGTCGTCGGGATGGGAAGGTGAGGGCGCGAAAACCGTGCTGCCATCCCGCGCGATGGCGAAAGTGGATTTCCGCTTGGTTCCCGACCAAGACCCCGAAATCGTCCATCAATCGTTGCGCACCCATCTGGACGCGCACGGCTTTTCGGACATAGAAATCGTGTATTTGGGCGGGCAAAAGCCGGGCCGGGTCGATCCGCGCAATCCGTATGTCGGGCTTGCCCTCGAAACCGCCCGCGCGGTGTACGGTAAGGAACCGTCGCTGGTTCCCCTCGTCGGCGGATCCGGGCCGGTCGCGCCGTTTGTGCAAGGGTTGCGCGTCCCGTTCGTGACGTGCGGGGCGGGCTATCCCGGCACGCGCGCCCACGCGCCAAACGAAAATTTGCGTCTGACCGATTTGCTTTTGGGGGCGAAGCACACGGCCCGGTTTATGGCCGCGTGTTTGGAAAACTTCACGCCCGCCTCGGCAACACCGAAAATTGCGTGAAAAACCGTGAACAAGCGCGGGGCACGCGCAGTCAAACAACAAAACGAACCGAAGTGATGTTGCGGATTGCGCCGCCCGAATCGTCGTTTTAACTAAGGAAACCCTGTTTGTCGTGATACCTACCGTCTATGCCGACGCCGCTCCGAGCCGTGCGCCCGTTCTGTCCGATGAAGTCCGCGAAGCGGCGGTCTTTGACTCGGAGCGTAGTTTGACGTTTACCGTTACCGAGGAAGAAGCCGAAGCCCTCATGGCGGTTTTGTTACTCGCCCCACTTGAAGGCGGGCGCACGGGCGATGCGATGGAGCGTGTGCTGTCCAAACTTGCCGACATACAGCGTGCCTTTTCGCGGGCCGCCAAATAGATACTTTTTGCTTGGGGGCTATTTCTCTTTCTCTGCCCGAGCAAAGCAAACCGAGTTCCGACATGAAAAAGCCCTCTGCATCCCAAGCGGTGCGAAATCCGCACAACTTGCCGACCAAAGTTTGCCCGGCGTGTAATCGCCCGTTTGTGTGGCGCAAAAAGTGGGAGCGCGATTGGGAAAACGTCGTGTATTGTTCGGATGCTTGCCGCAAAAACGGGAAATCGGTGCATGCAGGCAAGCCCGAATAGTTTGCGAACCGACGCGAAAAACGCCGAATGCGCGTAAAATAATGCGAAAACTCGCGTAGAAGGCCCGTAATTTGCGGGAGTGTCTAACTTAATCCGGGTAGAAAATCGGTGAGCGGTTTTCGTACTTTC
>CAXTBP010000066.1:0-3987 GCA_964241985.1 uncultured Armatimonadaceae bacterium
CGCATCAAAAAAGAAAAGCAGTCGCCGCCGATGCCGCACTGCCCGTAGCAGCGCAACAGTCCTTTTTCGGCGTCCACGTGAAACGAGGGCGTTTTTTCCTGATGGAAGGGACAAAGCCCTTTCCATTTCGCGCCCGTGCCTTTGAGTGTCGTATAGCCGCTGATGAGGTCAACGATGTCGGTGCGGGCACGGACAGATTCCTTGATTTGGTCATCCATCGTAATACCCGCACCTTACCCGTTTTTGGCGCGTTTTGCTCGCACCAATTTTTTATTTACGCCGTCGCGCGCTTATTCGACGGTGGCAATCGTAATGGCGATGCACTTGTTGCCGGTTGCGAGCGGATTGCTTTGCGGCGTTTCCGGCAGGAACTGGAACGAAATATGAGCGCGCGTCCGGTAGGAGGCGACCAGCGTTCGTCCAACAATCGACTGCTCTTCAGGATAACCATACAACGCGACCACGTCTTTATACGTGGAACCCAAAGCGATATTGCGTTTGGTGCGCGAATTACCGCCCTTATAGCCCGTCACCATGATTTGCACGACGTTGCCGTTCGCGCCGATGAGGAAGTTATAAGTGACCAGATTATTGTTGACCTTGCGGTTGTAGATCCACGTCACTTCCTGCTGCCGGGCGAGGGTGGAAACGTTTTGTCCGAATGCCCCAATACCGCCGCTCGTGCTGCCCGCGTCACCGGGGCTACCGCCGAGGCTGCCGCCACCGCCGAAACCGCCCGGTTGTCCGAAGCCGCCGTCACCGGGAGGTGCGCCGAAGCCACCGCCGGTAGGTGCGCCAAAGCTGCCGGGAGGGGGAGCGCCCGCAGACATACCGCCGCCGCTCATGCTGGCTCCGCCCATAGTTCTTCCACCGCCGCCGGGAGAGGCTCCGCCCATGGTTCTGCCGCCGCCGGGAGAGGCTCCGCCTATACTTCTGCCGCCACCGCCGCCGCCCAAACCGGGTAAGCCACCGTCACCGGGAGGGCCGCCTTCGGTTCCATTGTTGCCCCCGCCCGCCTGCATGCCACGGAATCCAATATCGCCGATAACGACTTCGTTGGGGTTTCCGTATTTGGCTAAAACGTTGCTGGATTTGCTGTTCAGGCGAATTCCGGCAAGAACCCGCTCAATGTCTTGAGCGGACGCCGGACGCGCGGAAAGTACCGCGCCGCCGAATGTCGCTGCGGCAAGCAGTCCAAGCGTCGTCATTTTGCGTGTTGTATTACCGCGATAACCGCGCCATCGTGTCATAAACTTCCTCCATAACTCAAAACCCGAAAAACAAGCGCATTCGTTGCGCATGGAATGCGCATTCCATAATTGCGTGTTAGTGTTTCACCGCTCGCAGGCAGGTTTCCTTCTGGTACACTACCCTTACCGAACAATTATTATCCAAAGTATTATACGGAAATTGTCGGTATTTTTGTTCGCGTTTTATCCTGCGTCACTTTGACGCTTTTTCGACGCCACTCTGATTATGAATTCCGCGCCCCTTCTTGCCGACTTTGAACGCCAAATCGCTGCCCTATCCGGCGAAAAAGCCCTTGCTGCCGCCATTACGAACGCCCGCGTACAATTGCGCGCCCGGTGGACGCCGCAAACGAGCGGGCGAACGTGGATGCACGAACACGCCGCGCTCCTCGACGCCGCCCTGCGGCGCATTTTCGCCCTCGCCCGTGAACGGTCGCAGGAAAACGAGGCGATTCCCGAAGTTGCCATTCTTGCCACGGGCGGCTATGGACAAAAACTTCTTGCGCCGTTTTCCGACTTGGACTTGACGTTTTTAACCGTCCGCGACGACAACAGCCCGTTTCTTCATACCTTGTTTCAGCTCACAATGGACGTGCTGCTTTCCGGCGCGAAAATCAAAATCGGCTACGCTTACCGAACCCTGCGCGAACTATCCGAGCCGGGCGGACTCGCCGCTCTTGATCATCAAACGCAAACCGCACTCCTCGATGCTCGATATATCGCAGGTGATGCGGGGTTGCTCGCTTCATTCGACCGCCTTCGAGACGCCAACCTTCACGTCGCCGATTTTTTATTTTCCAAAGAAGCCGAGCGGGCGCGTGTTCGGAGCGCGTCGGCGGCGGCTTCGATGGGCTACCAATCAAAGCCTTCGGGGGCGTCGGGGCGGGATTTTGGCGCACACGGCAGAAAAGAAATCGGGGAGCATCCGGTGACGCCGTTTGTCACCTCGCCCAATGTCAAGGAAGGGCCGGGCGGTTTGCGCGATGTGCAAACCGCGGCTTGGATGGCGCGCGTGCGCTGGGGCCAAAAAAACGACGCCTTGTGGCGGGATTTGGTGCGGCGCAAAATTTTGACCAAACCCGATTTGAAAACGCTGTCGCAGGCGCGGGACTTTTTACTGACGGTGCGCTGCGCGCTGCATATCTCGGCGGGGGAGCGGCGCGACCTTTTAACGCCGCCGCGTCAGGAAGAGGTCGCGCGCCTTCTGCATTTTGCAGACATCCCAGATGCCCAGTCCAGTGGCGCATTCGTCCGGCCCGGCGTGGAAGCGTTTATGGAACGCTATTATCAATCCGCGTTCGACATAGACCGTTTATGGAGCAAAATCAAAACCCGCTGTTTGGACGCCCCGCTTCCGCTCGGCGATGACGCGCCCGGCCTTTCTTGTGTACGAAACCGAGTGGTCGTGACCGATCCCGACCTTGCAAACAAAAACGGATTATGGCCGCTGCGCGCCCTCGCGTTTTGCCAAACCCACGATCTGGAACTTGCCCCGGCGACCGGCGAATGGGTGGAAACCTTTCGCAGCGATTTCAAATGGAGCACGCCCGAAACGCGCGCCCGCGCCGGACGCGAATTTCTGACCCTGCTCGGCGCGCCGGGAAACCCGGCCCAAACCGTGCGGCGCATGGAAAGCGTGGGCCTATTAGGCGACGTGCTGCCCGATTTGGCGAACTGCATGGAACTCGTTCCGTACGACCCGACCCATGCCGCAACCGTGGGTGAGCACAGCATTCGCGTGCTGGAAAATCTCTTGTTTTTACGCGATGTCGCCACCCCGGGCGGCGAAGACGCCCCGTACTACACGATGCTGCGCGAAGCCGACGATCTTCCCGCGCTTTTTCTTGCCGCGCTGCTGCACGATGTCGGCAAAAAACGCCCGGTCAACCAAAGCCACGCGCCCGCGCATCATGCCGAAGTCGGCGCGGAAATGGCGCAAAACGCCTGCGCGGCTTTGGGGTGCGATAAGGCTTTTACCGAAACCGTCGTTTTTTTGGTACGAAATCATTTGAAGCTCGCCGAAGTGTCGCGGCTCCGCGATTTGAGTCTGCCGCGCACGATTGAAGAGGTTGCGCAAACCGTCGAAACGCCCAACCGTTTGCGCCTTTTAACGCTGCTCACATGGGCCGACACGCAGGCGGTCGGCCCGGGCATTTGGATCGAGCGCGCGTCGCGTCGGCTTTTGGAGTTATTCGAGCGAACGGAGTCGGTTTTGACCGATACGGCGCGCGGCGAAACAACGGCCCCAAGCGAAACAGAAACCGAGCGCGATGCCCTGCGACTCAACGCGGTGCGGACGCGCTTGCAGCGCAAACTGACAAGCGGCCCCGCGTCGCCGTCTTTGCCAAACGTATCAAGCGGAGGTTCGGGGGGCTATCCGCGCGGTATGCGCAGCGACGGCGTGGCGTGGGACGATTTGCCGCACGAACTGGTGCGCGAGCATATCGAAGTGATGCCCGCTGCGTATTTGCTCAGTACGCCGCCCGAAACCATCGCGCTCCATCTGCGTCTGATTGCCGAGTGGCAGCGCGAGCAAGGGGCGGCAAACGATTCTAACGATTCTGCGGAGCCGTTGGTCTCGCGCCCCGTGCTGGATATGCGCGTTTTACCCTCCGAAACCGACAGGACGGCACTAACGATTATTGTCGCCGATGATCCCGAACCCGGATTGCTTGCAAAAATAACCGGCGCGCTCCTTGCTTGTGATGTACGCCTCCACGCGGCCCAAGTATGGACT
>CAXTBP010000066.1:3997-25620 GCA_964241985.1 uncultured Armatimonadaceae bacterium
GAACGGCAACCGATGCCCGTGGAAACACTCACCGCATCGCACTGGATACGTTGTTCGTGGACTATCACGAACGCCCGCTCGGGCCGCAAGTGCGCCAAGCCTGCGCCGATGCGCTCTGGGTTGTTCTAACGAAACAGATAACCGTAGAAGAGTTGCTCCGAAAACGAGGGAAAAAGGTTGACCCTGCGTTACCGGCGCTGCGCGTCATAGATGTCGATGATCAAATTTCCCGCGACTATACTTTTCTTGATGTGGAAGCAACCGACGAAAAAAGCGCCCTGTATCGTTTTGCCGCGACTTTTTCACAATGGCACTGGGATATTCATGCCGCCCGCGTATCGCACTGGGGCAATAAAGCGCGCTACGCGCTGTATCTTTCGTCCATCGGCAGAGATTCCGATCAGGTAAAAAACGCGCTTTCGGTGCGCGTTGTGCGCGACCGATTTTCAAAATAATTGGCCTCATTTAGGAGGGAATTGCTGCCGGTATTTTTAACGGGCGCGCAAACCGCGTGTGCATTCCAAACACCAGCGGACGACTGCGCATAAAAACTCTCGAAAAAAAGTTTTCGCTATTTTATAAAACGTCTTGACACATAGCACAAAGTGTGTCATAGTTATGCAATTCAATCGATTAAAAGTCTAAGATGCAAAGAAGCTATGGCTTGTTGAAAGTGTAGGGATGGCGCTTTCAAAATTGAAGTGAAGCGCGCAGGTATACAAAGTCGTTAATCATTCATCGTATATTTTTTCGGAAAGGCACTGATTTATGTTGTTATCTCTTTCTGCCGCCGCTCTTGAAGCGCGGCCCCGTGTGATACGTTCATCGCGCAAAGCCTCCCGCGCCGGGTCGGCGTTTACGCTCATCGAATTGCTTGTTGTTATCGCAATCATTGCAATTTTGGCTGCGATCCTTTTCCCTGTTTTCGCCCAAGCCCGCGAAAAAGCGCGGCAGTCTTCCTGCTTGTCCAACGAAAAGCAGTTGTGCAACGCGGTCATGATGTATACGCAGGACTACGATGAAACCATGCCGCGTTTTGCGACGACCGCAGCGGAAGAAGCGGTCGCTGATCCCGACGGGTTCACCCGTGGTCGCCGTCGCGGTCTCGGCTTCGTGCAGCCCTATGTAAAAGCGTGGGAAGGACTGTACACCTGCCCCAATATGCCCTATGCAATGGGTACGGCGGCTACCAACGCCGCGTGCGATATTTGGCACGCCTGCCCGGGAACGTCGTGGCCCAATCCCGCGAATATGTCGCTTTGGACGGGTTACGCATGGAACGTGGACTATTTGAATATGTCCGTAGGCGGCTGCCCGGGCAGCGCTAATGAGGATTTTGTTACCGCCACTAACCCTGATTCCGGCCCGCCTACTCCGCTCGCTTACATCAAAAGCCCTGCGGGAACCGTGATGCTGGCTGGCAGTTCGCTGGAGCGCGGCACGGGAAGCTTCTGCGAAGCCAACGCGCTGTATCCGCTGCATGGCGGTTACTACCCGCTGCAATCGCCCGCTATCCAGTATGATGGGCGCGTGGCGTGCCGCTACTCCAACTCGGGGTGGGGACAGGGCGGATACATGGGGCCTTACGGAGGCTTTGAGCAGCTGCGGCACAACGGTCAAGGCGGAAATGTCGGATTTTGTGACGGGCACGTTAAATTCATGACGGCGGGCGCGCTTGCCGCTGGCACCAACTGGACGCCGAGCACGGCCAATACGGCCATCACTATCACGAATGTGAGCCAATACTTGTGGGATCTGGAGTAATCGTTCATGCCGAAAACACGTGTAATTGCCGTCATTTTTGCCACGGCGCTTGTCGGTACGCTTTTAGCCGCAGGCTGCGCGCCCAAAGAAGATGCGAACGCCGTTCCCCCAGTGGGTGCGGGTGCTAAAACGGTTCCCACGCCCGGGCCGGGATCCGTCATTGCCGGGCCTGCTCCCGTAGGCGCGGCTCCCGTAGCCGCCAAAGGCGCGGGAGCCGCGAACTAAAAGCTCGCGGCCCACAGCGGTACACAAAGGCCGCAGTTCGGCTATCGGGCGAACCGATAGCCGAACTGCGGCCTTTTTCCATGTAGCCTAATAGCCCCTATTCTTGAGTGCGTCGCTGACACACGGCGACCGCATCGGTGACAAAGTGATGATAAAAAGCCTGCTCTTTAGGGGAGCGGGCTTTTTGTCATATCAGGTATTTCATGCGCTATGACACGGTTTTTTTTGGTCAAAGTTTACGCAACGTAAAACGGAACGTAAACCGGTTTGTTGCAAACGCCAATGTTGTATGATAAATACAATGTCACAAACACAAAAACGCGATTTGCTCGTGTTTTTCGTCGTTTTTTGCAGAAGAACAGGTTTCATTCTACGACGACGAAGGAATGATATTCTAATAATTGCTTCGCGGTTCGGTATTCGCCGGAGAAACGCCGTGTTGGAAAAAGTTTTGTCTTGCTGGATGGAAACATAATCGCCAGCGAATCAGAAAGGCTTTATATCATGTCGGTATCAATCATTCCGTCATCGCCCTCGCGGAAATCGGGCGCGGCTCACGGTACACAGCGGAAGCACTCGGCCTTCACGCTTATCGAACTGCTTGTCGTTATCGCAATCATTGCGATTTTGGCTGCAATCTTGTTCCCTGTTTTCGCCCAAGCCCGTGAAAAAGCACGGCAAACCACCTGCGCTTCCAACATGAAGCAGATTTCCACTGCGACGCTGACCTACATTCAGGACTACGACGAAACCTATCCGCTTGCTATGGGTTGGAGTGCCACGGCGGGTAACGCCGGGGCCGGAACCTATTATTACTCGAAGCCGACAGCCGCTGCACAAGGCTTAACGCTTGGCCCGACAAGCAGCAGCATTTGGGCTAACGCATTGGATTCCTACATCAAGAACTGGCAGGTTTGGGCGTGCCCAAGCACCGCAAGGGAACTAAACGTCTTCAACGAAACGGACGACAAACTTGCTGGCATCAAGTTTAGCTACTTGTACAATCCCTTTTTGAACGCTTGGCCTGCTGCTTTTATCAAGCAGCCTGCGGAAACAGTTACCTATACCGAGTTGGCAAATATGTCCATTCGTGGTTACTTGCGACCTTATCCCTTGATGACAGACAACGGCTGCAGTATCACGACGATGGATGTGTATCAGTTTGACCGTACCAAAAGCAATGGTCGGTGCGACTTTGGTTATGTTTATGAACCCAGCTGGTGGACACACGGGCAAGGAACGAACATGCCGTATGCCGATGGTCACGTCAAATGGGTGCGGAACAGCAGCAGCAATTCGCACTGGGCGAACAACCTGAGCAGCACCGGTCAGGTGGTCAATGGGACAACCTCCTACTGGGTTTCCGGTACTGCAGGCGATGGTACGTGGCTTTACTGGCTTGGCCCAGTAGGGAAATAATCGCATAGCGATAAGGATTTTTCTTTTTATGAAACATCGTATTTTTCCGATACTGGTTTTGGCCGGACTGGCAAGTGTTGTGGCTGCTGGCTGTGGTTCAAAAGACCCGTCGGTTGCTCCTGACGGGTCTACCAGCGCGCCAGCAGGTAAAGCGGGAAGCAAAATGGCTCCCGCAACCGCGACGACCGAAGCCCCTACCGCTGTGAAGGCAAATCCCAACTAACTTTCGTAGTTCGTGATTTGTAACAAAAAAACGATCGCACGCCAAATTTTGGCGTGCGGTCGTTTTTTTGTCGTCAGGAGCATTCAGGAGCATTGTTGTTAAAAAGACTTCGTTGTTGACCTAAGCGCGAAAAATTCTTACAATATGAGTCATGGATACTATCCCGCAATCACGTCTTTTAGATACCTTTCTCACGCTCGTTCGCTTCAACACGCCGCCCAAGCACGAAAAGCCCGCGTCGGAATGGGCCGCTGAGTATCTGCGGAAACTTGGCTTTACGGTTGAGTTTGACGACGCGGGCGAAAAAGTCAGCGGGAACGTTGGTAACTTAATCGCGTTCAAAAAAGGAACTGTGGCGGACGCGCCGCCGATTTTCTTTTCCGCGCACTTCGATACCGTTGAAGCGACGCCCGGACTTGAAATCGCTATTGAGGGCGATGTTATACGCTCCACGTCGGACACGATTTTAGGCGCGGACGACAAATGCGGTATGGCCCCAATTTTGGAAGCGATGCATCGCTTGCACGAAAGCGGCGAGGCGCACGGCGACATCCAACTGCTTCTGATGATTTGCGAGGAGATCGGTTTGGTCGGCGCAAAAGTGATGGATCCATCGCGCATCAAGGCCAAATACGGCTACGTTTTGGATTCCGGGCCGCCGCTGGGCGCGCTCGTGTACACGGCCCCGTCGCAGAACTCGCTCAAAGTGCGCGTCGTCGGAACGCCCGCCCATGCTGGGGCCGCACCGGAAAAAGGCGTCAGTGCGATTGTCGCCGCGTCCAAAGCCATTGCCAAAATGACGCTGGGGCGCATCGACGAGGAAACGACCGCGAACGTCGGCCTGATTTCCGGGGGCACGGGCCGCAATATCGTACCGGCGGAAGCCACGCTGGTGTGCGAGGCGCGGTCGCGCACGCAGGAAAAACTGGACAAGCAAACCGCGCACATGAAGGAAACGTTCGAGCGCGAAGCCGCAGCGATGGGGGCGGTTGCCCATGTCGAGGTCGTGAGCGAGTACAAAACGTACAACTTGGCGGAAACCGACCCGGTTATGCAAATCGGTTTGGCGGCGGCGAAAAATGCCGGACTGTCCGGTATGCTTCGACCGTCTGGGGGCGGCTCGGACGGCAACATTTTCAACGGCTTTGGCTTCCCGACAACCGTGCTTGCGTGCGGAATGGAAAAAATTCACACGCACGACGAGTTTTGCCGCATCTCCGACATGGAAAAAAACACGGTTTGGGTACTCGAAATCGTGCGCGAAGCCGCCCGCTTCCGCGAATAAACCGCCAATCGGAATAAAAAAGCCGCGCTTTTTGAAAAGGCGCGGCTTTTTTCGTGGGTACAATAAGCGCGTCCTATGCTTGTTCCCATCCGCGCCCGTGTTACTGCGCTTTTGCGCGCCGAACACACCATTATTCACGCCGAAGCCGTTGCCGACCGCGAGTTAATCCCGCGCGCCATTGTCGCGTATCCCGAATTGACCGGCCCGCTGGGCGTCGGCGATACGGTGTTGCTGAACGCGACGGCGACCCATTTGAAACTGGGAACGGGCGGTGTGGATTTCGTGGTGGCCGTTGAGGGGCGGGAGTTACCCGAAACCTTCGGCGCAAACGACCCGAACGCCCACATCATCAAATTGCGGTACACGCCACATCAAGTCGCCGTTGCCGCCAGCGAAATGACCGACGCCTACCGAAAGCGCGAAGCGGAACGGGGGATAGATTTATTTGGCGTGCCCGTTGTGACGTGCGGCCTCCATTCGCAGATCGCGCCGGTCGCGGCAGGCGTTCGGGCGGCAAATCCCCATGCGAAAATCGCCTATGTTATGACGGGCGGGGCTGCATTGCCGCTTGCGTTTTCGCGTTTGGCTTATCAACTGAAGGACGCAAGTCTAATAAGCGATATTGTGACGACCGAGCAGGCGTTTGGCGGCGACTATGAAACCGTTTCATACCCGTCGGCATTATTTACCGCGCGACATCTCGGCGCGGGCGAAATAATTATCGTTGCGCAGGGGCCGGGAAACGCGGGCACGGGCACACGGCTGGGCTTCGCGGGTGTAGAGCAGGGGTATCATACGGATATGGCTCGTTTGATGAATGCCCGCCCGGTCGGGGTTTTACGAATGTCGCTCGCCGATACACGGGAGCGGCATCGGTTTTTGTCGCACCATTCCCAAACCGCGCTGGGAACCCTGTCGCATGGCGGGTCAACCGTTGCGTTTCCCGAAAAACCAAACGGCGTGAGCGAAAGCGACTACGAAATGGTGCGCGAGCAACTGGAAAACCCGCCGATTGCCAACAAGCATACGGTGAAAACCGCCGATGGCGCGCCGGGCATTGCCCTGCTCCGCGAGCGCGGCATCAAGGTTTCGTCGATGGGCCGGAGCGTGGACGACGACCCGATTTTCTTTCATGCCGCATCGGCGGCGGGGGCTGTCGCCGCACAAATGCTCACGGAAAGCGTCGCCTAACCATGCCAATTTTTCTGCCGGACGAACCCGAATTTGAAACCGTCGAAAAACGCCACGGTTGGTTTGAGGCCGTGTTGCTTGCCGAGTTTGGCGAACAGGACGGAATGCCCGACGATGCCGATATTCCCACCGAACTGAACTGGCTTTTTCAAATTCCCAGCCCGCGTCGCTACGATATCGAAACGGTGGAATGCAGCATGGTCTACCAATCGCCCAGCGGCGACTACGATTGCTCCATTTGGGACGCAACCGGCGAAGACGACGAGCCGTGGGCAGTTTTTGTCGTCGATGATGCCGGGCCGCGCTTTTTACCCGAATATAGCGTGATGAAACCGGACACCGACGAAGCGGGCCGCGATGCCGTTTTGCAGGCCGCCCAAAACGAAATCCCCGACCGGGCCGAAGCGGGCGAGTGGAACCGCACAAATCTCGCACTCGTTATCCCCGACGCCTTACGCACCCCGCGCCCCAAAGAAATTGCAGAATAGGAATTGTTAAAAACATGGAATTAGTGGAAACCGTGACGAGTTCACGGCGCATTTATGAAGGCAAAATCGTCAATCTGCGCGTGGATGACGTAACGCTGCCTAACGGAAAACCCGGCAAGCGCGAAGTCGTGGAGCATGGCGGAGCGGTTGCGATTGTTCCGATGCAGGACAAAAACACGGTTTTGCTGGTTCGGCAATTCCGCTTGCCTGCCGGGAAAGCCCTCCTTGAAATCCCCGCTGGCGGTATCGAGGACGGCGAAGAACCCGAAGCCTGCGCCCGGCGCGAACTGGCTGAAGAAATCGGCATGGTTCCGGGTCGGCTTATTCCGCTGTATCAATCGTTTGTCGCGCCGGGCTACACGACCGAAAAAATTTGGGGCTTTTTGGCGCTTGATCTAACCGAAGAAAAGCAAAACGCCGACGAGGACGAGTTCGTGGAAACCGTACCGATGAACTTGGACGACGCCTTAAAAGCCATCGCGTCCGGCGAAATCGAAGACGGCAAAACGATTTCCGGCCTCGCGCTCGCCGCCCGCCTTTTGCCGGATTTATAGAAGAAAACAGTGAGGACACGGAGAGCGCATGGGTTAATTGACATGGGTTAAAACCCACGTCTGGTCGGTCTACGCCCAGCGGCTAAAGCCGCTGGGCGCATGGGTATGGTGCGAAAGAATTTTCCGAACCGATTCCTGCCGTCGAACTACACTTTGCGGCGCATCGCATCGGCTTAAACCCATCGTTTCCCGCTCAATTTTGTGCAGGTAATCGACAAGTTGGTCTTGGGGCGCGCCGCTTCGCAGTAACTCGTAAAAGCTGGGCACGTAGTCGTCATATTCATCGTCCGCGCCGGAATGCTCAAACACACCGATGGGATCCCAGTCCACGAGAAAAACGAGCCGGATAAGGCGCAGGGCGTCCCAATCTTCGGGCGACCAACGCCCGCGCCGCTTCGCCTGCCCGACAAAAAGGTCAACGAATACGGCAAGGGCGCGCTGTTCGTGCGCGGGTAAATTCTGCGCCGCAGGCCAAACGTCGGGCAGGTTTGGTTGCTTGTAAATTTTGCGTGGCGGTTCTTCGTCCATAGCAGTTTATAGGTCGAACAAAGCCATTTGGTGTTTTTCGGCTTCTTTGGCTTTGCGTTTCGCGCCGGTCAGCGGTTTGGGGAACAGTTTGTCAAAATCGTCGCCAATCGCGGCCTGCAAGCGCTGGGCGAATTTATACAACTTGGTTTGGTAGTATTCGACATCATCGTCGTCGTTGTAATCGGCGGCGAGCGCGAGCGATTTGTCTTTGCGCTGATATAAAATCGCGTAGTCGCCGACCGTCATGCCCGCCATCGCGGTCGCGGCCCGCTTTTTGGCGTCCGAGTTGAACGTTTTTTCCGTGACACGCTCGCGCCGTGCGATTTCTTCAATCCCCAGCGTTTGCGCTTCGATTTTGGCGAGCAAATCACGGTACAGGGCGGCCAGTTTTTCCGGCTCGTTGGCAAGGAGCAAATCCACGGCCTCGTTCAAAAACTTGCGCCCAAATTTTTCGTCCGCGCGGGAGCGAAGCGACGAGCCTTTGAAGATCTTTTTGCCTTCGTAACTGACCAGAACGTAGTTTTTCGCTTTGAGCGATAGCATCGTGCGGTAGCGTCCGTCGAAGGCCAAACGGATACCCTCGTCGAGCCGCTTGCCAACTTTGGTGACAAACGCGGTTTCGGATTCTTCGCCTTCGGGCGTGCCGACCGGGGGCTGGAAATACACGCCGTCCGTGTCGATTTCGATGACGGTGGCTTTCAGTTTTTCCAGTTCGTCGGCGATATTTTTGACGATCTCCTGCCCGATTTCCGTCACGCGGGCCGCCGCCGTATAGTCGTTGAAGTAAAACGGCGCGCCCAAATACCCGTAAAACGAGTTGATAAGGAGTTTGTATGAACCCTGCAAACCGTCGTAATAGGCGGCCCTTCTCATATCGTCACTGTCCGCCCATTTTTTCGACAGTTTTTTCGCATTAATGCGCCGCTCCGTCAGTTCGCGGAGCAGCGGCAGGAACAATTTCAAGGAATCGCTCGACGACGAAACTTCGTGCGTCAGCATAATCGACGGATACAGGGATTCCACGTCGGCCTTGACGATGCGCGCCACGACGCCCGAAACGCGCATTTCCGTGTAGCCCCCGCCATACGGCTGCGGGGCCTGTTGCCGGGCCACCCCCTGACGCCGCTCCAAATACGCCCGCACAAACACGCTGTTGATCTTTTCGCCCGAACCCGTGACCGCGACACTTTGATAACTGTCGGGAACCATCTGCGTTTGGTAAAATTCGGTCGGCGCGACGACTTCCGCCAGTCTGCGCGTTTCGCGCACGTCGCCCAGCGCGTAAGCCTTCACCATCTCAGGGTCTTCATGGTACAGGCGCACAATATCGGCCCGGTCGAGCAAAACGCGATCCGGCTCGGCGATGTGATAATGACGGGCGCACTCCTTGAGACCGTATGAGGAGATTTCGCCTTTTGCTAAATCGAAGCGCTGGGTTTGAAACAGCGTGTCGATGATGTGGCGGCCCCAAACATAGTGCCCGACAAACGGGCGCGTGTTCGCTCCAATGGCGGCGTTGCGCTCCTGACCGACCGCAATCGGCGAGCCGTCGCGGCCCCAAGCCAGTTCCACGCCATGATGCGCGGCCCGCGCCCGTATCCACGGCAAGTCGAAGGCGTAAAAATTGTGCCCCTCGATAACATCGGGGTTCCACGTTTGCACCAAGTGCGTCAATTCGGAAAGAATTTCCCATTCGTCGCCGACAAGCACGGCTTCGTGGCCCCGGTTGTCGCTCGCCACGATCATAAAAATGCAGGCATCCGGCGCGAGAAAACTCAAATCGCTGGTTTCGATGTCGATCTGCATTCGCACCAGATCCGTAAAAACCATCTGTTTGAATAGGGTGCGCCCCGTACCGATGAGAAACTGTTTGACGGCGGAACCGTAGGAAAGGTAATCCCGGCGCTCGTCGCGCAGGATTTGCCGACCAGTCAAATACGACTTCCAGCTATCGAACCAAATCAGCCGATTGTAGCCGTCGCCGCTGAGGAGTTCGTCGCACGAATCGGGCAAAATACGCGCTTCGCTTTCGCGCTGAATAATCCACGGGCGAAATTCCACCGTTTCTTCGCGGGTTTCGCCGGTTTTAGCGTCGCGGTGAAACAAGGTCGCGTCGCTTTGGCGCGTTTCTACGGCAACCACGCGGGGGGTTTTATTGCTGCCGAAAAGCGCCTGTTCCATGTGCGCTCGGTCGTTTGCCGCGCCCTCGTCGCTGGGCACGTCGGGAGGGCAGGGAAGGGGGCGCGACGCAAATTTCGTGGCTTGGCTCATCGCGTCATTGTATCATTTGGCGGTTTTTCGCCCGGCTTAAAACTATGCGAAAACTGTCCTACAAAACTGTGCTTACCAGCCGACAATAAAGTTTGGCTTTAAGGTAAAATCCTTACACTGTCAAGCAAGCCCGCCGCGCCGTAAAAATTTCCTGCACATCGGCGCGCGGTTTATGGATAGAAAAAGGTGACGCAGTTCACTGTAGCAAACACCGGAAAGTTTGTGAGATCGGCTGGACAAAGTACCGGGTTTGGGCAATAAGCCAAACCAAAACATAAAATACGCCGCCGCGCGCGACACGAAAAGCGTGGTAAAGCCCCCTTTGTCGTTCAAGTCCAACGACTGGGTAGAAACGACGTTTACATTGACCGAAAAAGAGGCCCTGCTCTGCGCTTTTTACGATAACGCCCCCCTGCTGATGGGCGTCATCGAGCCATGCAACGAAGAGCGCGACGTTTGCTTTTTATCGGTCAATCGCGCTGTGGGACGCATGATCGGACGCTCGCCGCTTGCGATGCGGGGTAAAAGCGCGCGCGCCTCGGGCGTACCGCCCGAATTCATCGATCCGTTTGTGGAAGCGTGTAAAAAAGCCCAGCAAAAACGCCGCGCCGTGCGGTTTTCGGTCGCCTATCATTTCGGCGCGGGCAGCTCTCGCAATGGGGCGGCAGCCCGGCATTTAGAGGTGACGGTTTCGCCGATGACCGAGCCGGAGGGAAGCGAGCGCTTCCTTTTCGTGGGCGAAGACGTAACCCTTCGGCACGAAGCCGAGCGGCGAATGCGCCTGCTGCAATCGGCGGTCGAAAACGCACACGATGCCTTTTTGATTTTGCAGGCTCCGCCCCACCAGTCGCAGCGGTCGCTTGCGCCGCGCTGCGAGGCCGGGTCGCCGCACGTGGTGTATGCGAACCCCGCGTTTCGCAAAATGACCGGCTACGTAACCCACGAAATCGTTGGGCAAACGGCGGATTTTCTGCTGCCTGAAGGCTGCGCGATGGGAAAAACGACGCCCGACCTCTGCGCCATGCTCACCGACGGTCAAAGCGTGCAAAAAGAAATACGCCTTCAGTGCAAGGGCGGCAAATCGATTTGGGTGGAGATGAGCGTTCGTCCCGCCGCGCCCAGCGGCACGGAAACAGAAAAACACTGGATCGCGGTGCTTCGTGACATTTCGGCCCGCAAGCAGGCGGAAAGCGCGATGCGACTGCGCGACCGGGCCATCGAGCATAGTTCGTGCGGAATTGTTATTTTGGATGCCCAAAAGCCCGGGACGCCGATTATTTATGTCAACGCGGCCTACGAAACCATGACGGGCTACGCGGCAAGCGAGATTTTGGGCAAAAGTCCCGGCGAAGTTATCGACACGCATGCGTCCGATCCCGGCGCGAGCGAAGCGGTGCGCGACGCTATTGCAAACGAGCGCGAACTGCACCGGCTTATGCACAACGTGCGCCGCAACGGGAAGCCGTTGTGGCGGGAAACGCGCCTGTCGCCGGTGCGCTGTGAGGAAACCGGGCGCGTGACGCATTTTGTCAGCGTGCAAACCGATGTTACGGAGCGCCAGCAGTCACAAATTACCCAAACACAGGCCGAAGCGCGTTTGCGGCACGTCGTACAGAATTTGCCGCTTATGGCCTTTGCGGTTGACGCGGGCGGCGTGTTTACGTTCTTTGAAGGCAAAGGAATGGAGCGGCTGGGTCTTGAGGCCGACCATATCGTGGGCCGCGTTTACAAAGACGTTTTTCCGCACGACGACGCTTTTTGCGCGTTCGTGGAAAACGCTCTCAAAGGCGAAGCGACGACATTCACGCAAAACGTCGGCAGTTTGGTTTTTGAAACCACGTGCAATCCGCTCCGCGATCCGTACACCGGGCAGGTTGCAAGCGTTATCGGTTTTGTGCTGGATGTAACTCAGCGCACCTTTCTTGAATCCCAAATTTTGCAAAACGACAAACTCGTCGCTTTGGGGCAACTTGTTGCCGGTGTCGCCCACGAAATCAACAACCCGCTCGCCGCCATTTCCGGGCACGCTCAGCTTCTCGCCCTGCATCCTGACGAAGAAGTGCAGGCCGACGCGCAGGCCATCAAATCCATGACCGACCGGGCGGTTGCCGTCGTGCGCTCCATGCTCGCATTCGCCCGTCCGTCCAAAGGCACGGACAAGGAGCGCTGCCTGACCACGCTGCGCGCCCTGACCGAAGACACCCTCCATTTGACGCAGTTCGCGCTTCGCACCTCCGACATCAACGTCCACTTGGATTTCGTGCCGAATGAGCCGCCCGTTTTCGTCAACGCCAACCAAATTCAGCAGATTATTTTGAATCTGGTGACGAACGCCGAACACGCTTTGCGGAGCGCGCCCGCAGACAGTGACCGTCATATCATTATTTTGACGGAATTGGAAGAGGAGGGCTACGTCAGTTTATCGGTGTCCGATAATGGCTGCGGCATTCCCATTGATTTGCAAAAACGCATTTTCGACCCGTTTTTCACGACGAAAGACGTGGGTGAAGGCACGGGATTGGGGCTTTCTATTTGCCACGGCATCGCAAGCTCCCATAAAGGATCGCTCCATGTAGAAAGCAGTGAGGGTATTGGAACCGCGTTTACGCTGCGGCTGCCTGTTGCCGAAAAAATAATGGGTCTGGGAATGCAAAATACGGAAGAAGAGTGAGGAGAAGGTATGACAACCAAGCAAACGCCGGAACAAACCGGCGCAATGATACTCGTGGTAGACGACGAAGAAGCGGTCGCATCGGTTCTTGCGCGCGGCTTGCGCTACGCGGGCTATCGAACGACGATTGCCCATAGTGGAAGCGACGCTTTAGCCAAGTTGGCTATACACCAATTTGACGCGCTGCTAACCGACATCAATATGCCCAAAATGCGCGGCGACGAATTGCAGCGAATCGCCCGCGAGCGCGATCCGCATTTGGCGACGCTTCTCATTACCGCCGCCGACGATACGGCCTGTGCGGTGGAGTGTTTGAAGGGCGGCGCGCTGGATTATCTGCTCAAACCGTTTGATATTTCGGATGTGATTACGCGGGTTGGGAAAGCATTGGAGCGACGGCAAACGGCCCGCGACGGCGAAAACTACCGCAAAAATTTGGAAACCCGCGTGCAAGCGCAAACCGGGCAAATCAAGCACACCATTCAAGGCTCGCTGGAATCGTTGATCCACGCGCTCGAAGCCAAAGACCCGTCCACGCGTAATCATTCGTCGCGGGTCGCCGATTTGTCGTATGCGATTGCGTGTCGGGTGAAGCCCGACGATTTGGATTTCGCGTCCCGCGTGCGCGTCGCCGCTTTGTTCCATGATCTGGGGAAAATCGGCGTGCCCGAGGCCATTTTGCATAAAACCGGGCCGCTGAACGAAGAAGAAAAAGACATGGTTCGCAAGCACCCGGTGATCGGCGCGGATATTTTGGCCCCGCTCTTGGACGGCGAAATCGTCGCCATGGTGCGCGGTCATCACGAACACGTGGACGGCGCGGGTTATCCCGACCATTTGTCGGGCGAGGGCATTCCGTACGGGGCGCGGATTATTTCGGTCGCCGACGCATACGATGCCATGACGACGATTCGTCCCTATCACGCGGCCTTGTCACGCCACGACGTTTTGCAGCATCTTTTGAGCGGCACGGGTCGTCAGTGGGACTACGCCGTGGTGCAAGCATTGTGCGCGCTTGCCAAAGACGGAAAACTTGCGGAAACCCCGCCGCCGTCCACGAAAGACGAGGAAATCGCCTCGCTTGCCGCCGATTTGAGCGAAAGCGGGACGCCCGTTTGGAAGCCGCAAGAATCGGTTCGCGTCGTTGTGCCCGCGCCGCCCGTCGCCCCAGCGGCCCCACCCGAAGCGGGGGAAAACAAGCCCGCGCCCGTGCCGCCTGCAAGCGGCGAAAATCCCCCGGCCATTTTGAACGTGCGCGGCTTCGTGGACGCCGATGCGATTGCCGTTTTGCGCGACAGCATGAATACGTCGCTGCGGAAAGGGCAAATGCGTATCGTCGTGGATTTGCACGAGGCAAGCGCGATTACGACCGACAACGCACAAAGTTTATACGCGCTCGGCCTTCTCGCCCGCCGCGCGGGCGGCAGTTTGACATTGCGTGGCGTCCCGACGCTGCTCAAGGCCGTGTTTGAAACGGCGGGCTTGGCCCGCCTTTTCAGGATGGAGTAGTTTTTAGCCCCTCTGCCCCCCAATGAGGGGGGGCAGGGGGGCTTAGGCTAACAGGAATGACGCGGCCCGACGCCGAAGAAAACCGCAAAGGAACCCAAAACCATGCCGACGTGGGGACGGATAACAACCATTGCGGGAACCGGCGCACCGGGCTATGCGGGGGACAACGGGGCAGCCGAAAAAGCCGCGCTGAACAACCCGTTTTACTGCGCGTTCGATAAAGGCGGAAACTTATTCGTCGCGGAAAGCGGCAACAACGCCGTGCGCCGCATTGACGCCCGCACGAAAATTATAACGACCGTTGCGGGCGGCAAAAAAGGCTTCGCGGGTGATGGCGGGCAACCCCTCGGCGCGGCGTTTGGCGACGTGGTGTGCGTTGTCGTCGAACCGAAAACCGGCGACTTGTATATCGTGGATCGCGTAAACGCGCGGGTTCGTCGGGTGGACGCAAAAACGGTCGTCTTGACAACCGTTGCCGGAAGCGCGACCAAAGGCTACGGCGGCGACAACGGGCCGGGCATCAACGCGCAGTTCAAAGAGCCGCACGACGCCGTTTTGGACGGACGCGGCGGCCTTCTTATCGCCGATGTCGCCGATTGCCGGGTGCGTCGCCTTGATTTGAAATCGGGCATCGTCACGACGTGGGCGGGAACCGGCAAGCGCGCCCACGACGGCGACAACGGCCCGAAAGAAGCCGCGAGTTTGTGGGGCGCACGCGCGCTTGCCATCGACAAACGAAACGGCGACGTGTATATCTGCGAGCGCGAGGGCCATGCCGTTCGCAAAGTGGACGGCAAAACGGGCCGCGTGTCCACCGTCGCCGGAACGCCCGGCGTCAAAGGCTATGCAGGCGACAACGGCTCGGCGCTGTCGGCAACCCTCAACGGCCCCAAAGGCCTGTGCTTAGACACCGACGGCAACTTGTACATCGTGGACACCGAAAACCACGCCGTCCGCTGTGTCGAAGCCAAAACGGGCCGTATCGCAACCGTCGCGGGCGGGCATAAGGGCTTGGACGGCGACAACGCACAGGCCGACAAAGCGGGCCTCAACCGCCCCCACGGCGCAACCCTCGGCCCGGACGGCGCACTCTATATCGCCGACTCCGAAAACCACCGCATCCGCCGCGTCGCCCGCGCTTAACAAAAGACAAGCCGATAAATGGAATCGACAACGCCGCCCGAAAAAACGTTGCTGCTGGTTTATCTTCGCTACGGGGAAGACGAGGAATTTTTTAGCCTATTTCGCGGAGAAGGTTATCGCATCGAACGATGCTACTCCGGCGCGGAAACATTAAAACGCCTTGCGACAAATGAGCCTGACCTGTTAGTTATCTATGGATACTGGCAGGAAGGCATGACTGGGATCGAGTTGATCAAGCAAGTGAACCAAGCCTTACCCGACCGTAAAATGCGCCTCATGTTTCTGCACAACGGACAGTACTTTGACGAAGGCCATGAATTTGGCGTAAAGTGGGATTTTCCCGGTGCAAGTGTCTTCCTGTCTCGCTACACGCCAACCCGAATCTTTTTGCCTATTTTGAAAAGATTGGAAGCGATGGACGAAGCGGGTGGCGATTGAAATTTGCCGCCGCGCACGGTGCGCGGTATACTATATTCTGCCCAGCGGTCGGTTATCGCCGGGCGTTTTTGTGAAAGGTTGTTTTATTCAATGAAAGATGGCATTCATCCCGACTACCGCCTTGTTATCATGCAGGACGCTTCCGTCGGCTATCGCTTTTTGACCCGCTCCACGCTGAAAACCGACAAATCGGACACGTGGGAAGACGGCAAAACCTACCCGCTCCTGAACGTGGAAATCTCGTCCGCGTCGCACCCGTTCTTTACGGGCAAGCAAAAAATCATGGACACGGAAGGCCGCGTCGAGAAATTCATGCAAAAATATGGCATGAAGAAGAAGTAGTCTTAGTTTTTACGGTTTTCCGCTAAGGCCTCTCCCCCCGGCCCCCTCCCCTAAAGGGAAGGGGGAGCCTATAAAATGCAGTCCATACCAAAAGCGAACGCTTTGCAAAAGGGCCGTGCTAAACAGGCTCCCCCTTCCCTTTCAGGGGAGGGGGTTGGGGAGAGAGGCCTTAATCATTGCGCGGGGCCTTTTTGATAGGGAAACAATGGCAGACGGTTCCACACTGTACGGCGGGCAAGCGGTCATCGAGGGCGTGATGATGCGCGGGCCGGGGCATTTCGCGGTTGCCGCGCGGCGCGCGAGCGGCGAAATCGCGCTGACGTGCGAAGCCGTGCCCAAAGTGCTGCGGCCCGCGTGGCAAAAACTCCCCTTTTTGCGCGGGGCGTTTTCGCTCGTGGACGCCATGACGCTGGGAACCAAAGCCCTGTACTGGGCCGCCAAAGTTGCCGAACAGGACACGACCGGGCCGTGCAAACAGGGAATCCGGGCCGCCGAAGACAGCGTCGGCCTCGCATTGGGAACCGCCGTTGCCGCACCAGATCCCACGCCCGCCGACGCACCGGCCCGCTCGTCTGGCGTGTCGGATATTGCCATCGGATCGGCGATGGTATTGGGTTTGGTGTTTGCGGTCGGGCTTTTCAAAGTCGCGCCGCAGGTCATCGTCGAAATTATCAAGCGCACGTCGGGCATTCACTCGTATTGGAAATTGGGCTTGATTGACGCCGCGATTCGCTTTACGCTTTTCTTCGGCTATATCGGCCTGATTTCCCGAATGCGGCACGTGTTCCGCGTGTTTCAGTACCACGGGGCCGAGCACAAAGCAATCAACGCCCTCGAAGCCGGGAACGGCTTAACGGTCGAAACCGCGCGGGCGGCGTCAAGGCTCCATCCCCGGTGCGGCACGTCGTTTATCGTGATTGTTTTGCTGCTGTCGGTTTTGTTCACGGCCCCGTTCTATGGGCTGCCGGTCTGGTTCCGCATTCCGCTCGGCCTTTTGATGCTGTTTCCGGTCGCGGGCGTGTCGTTTGAACTTTTGCGGCTCGCCGGAAAATACCGCGCCAACCCCGTCGCCGCCGCCTTGTCGCGCCCCGGAATGTGGACGCAGTTATTAACCACGCGCGAACCCGACGACGAGCAATTAGCCGTCGCCATCGCCTCGCTCGAAGCCGTCATGCAGGCCGACACGAAAGACGTGCGCTCGGTCGTCACGGCGAACGCAACCGGCGCGGCGGTCGGGGACGCTTTGGCATAGGCCAAACGCCCGCGTAGTTGGGTACACCATCCGTACCAACTATGCACAACAACCGCCTCGCCCACGAAAAATCGCCGTATCTTCTCCAGCACGCCCATAATCCTGTCGATTGGTTCCCGTGGGGGCCGGAAGCGTGGGAAAAAGCGCGAGCCGAAAACAAGCCCGTGTTCCTGTCGGTCGGCTATTCGGCCTGCCACTGGTGTCACGTCATGGAACGCGAAAGTTTCGAGGTTGAATCCACGGCGGAGTTGCTGAACGCCCATTTCGTGTGCGTCAAGGTGGATAGAGAAGAGCGGCCCGACGTAGACGAGATTTACATGACAGCCGTGCAGATGCTCACGGGGCACGGCGGCTGGCCGATGTCCGTGTTTTTGACGCCGGATGGCCTGCCGTTTTATGGCGGCACGTATTTTCCACCCGAAAGCCGGGGCGGGCGCATTAGTTTTCCGTCGCTCTTGACGCAATTAGCCGACGCTTGGCAAAATCGGCGCGGTGAAGTCGAGGAAGTCGCCCAAAACATCGCGGGCGATTTGCAAACCGCCGTACAGCAGAAGCCCGCCCCGGTTGCATCGGGCGGGGCCTTAGACGCGCAGTCCCTTCTTGATGCCGCCGTTGCGGACATGGCGACGCGCTTCGACGCGCAAAACGGGGGCTTCGGCGGCGCGCCCAAGTTTCCCCCGCACCACGCTTTGCGCCTGCTGACCCGCGCGGCCCGCGACGGTAGCGCGGAGGCCGCCCGAATGCTGACGGTCACGCTCGACAAAATGGCGCTCGGTGGTATCTACGACCACATCGGCGGGGGCTTTCACCGCTATTCCACCGACGCCGTGTGGCTGCTCCCGCATTTCGAGAAAATGCTCTACGACAACGCGCTTCTCGCCCGCGTCTACGCCGACGCTTTCGACGCGACTGGCAACGGTGCATATATGCGTATCGCCCTCGAAACCTGCGATTGGGTTCTGCGCGATATGACCGAACCGGCAAACGGCGGCTTTCACGCAGCCCTCGACGCCGACAGCGAAGGCGTCGAGGGCAAGTTCTACGTGTGGACGCCCGCCGAAGTGGCGGCGGTTTTAGGGGCAAGCAAAGCCCAAGCGTTTTGCGCAGCCTACCATATCGTGAGCGGCGGCAACTTCTGCGACGAGGCCACAGGCCATCAAAGCGGCGAAAGTATTCCGTACTTGGCGATTGGGGCGGCTTCACCCGTTACGTTGCCCGACGTTTTGGAGCCACACCTAAGCGTTTCGCGGGCACGGCTCTGTGTTGCCCGAAACAAGCGCGTGTGGCCCGGCAAAGACGACAAAGTTATCACGGCGTGGAACGGTCTTATGATCGGCGCACTCGCTTTTTGCGCGAAGACATTTGACGAACCGCATTACTACGATGCCGCCCGCCGCGCCGCCGATTTCTGTTTGACGACGCTCCGCGATTCGGACGGTCGTTTGCTGCGCCGCTGGGCAAAAGGCGACGCGGGTTTGCCCGGCTTTTTGGAAGATTACGCCTACCTCGCCGACGGTTTATTGGATTTGTACGATGCGACCGGCGAAGAGAAATGGCAGGAAGCGGCCCGCGAACTCGCCGATATTTTGCTGACTGATTTTCACGACACCGAGAACGGCGGCTTTTTCACCACGCGGCAAACGGGCGGCGGCGAAAAACTCATCGCGCAGGCCAAAGACCTATTCGATGGCGCGACGCCTTCCGCCAACGGCGTTGCCGTGCGCATTTTGGTGCGCTTAGGGGAATTGCCGAACGGCGAAACATATCAAGCGGCGGCTCGTCAAACGCTTGAACAATTCGGTGGCTTGCTTACGCGCGTCCCGCAGGGCACGGCGACATTGACGCTTGCGGCAGTGGACGCTTTGCCCGAAACCGAAAGCCCGCCTGCGCCGGTTCGTTTGGAAGCGCAGCCCGCGCGAACCGGCGGCGCGGTTGTCGTTCCACCCGGTACGCTTGCCATGCTTTCGTTTCTGTTACGCATTGCGCCCGGCTTTCATGTCAACGCGCCCGATCCAACAAACAAACAAACCGCCGTCAAACCGCTAACGGCAGTTTTTTCCAGCGACGCGCCCGCCGGTGTCGGGCCGGTCGGCTTCCCGCCCGCGCAGCCGTGGGACGATCAAACCGGCGGGCCGTCCGTTCCCGTTTACTCGGGTAATGTCGCGTTCACGATTGAAGTGGACGTGCCCGCTCACGCCGCGCTTGGCAATTACCATGTGTCGCTTGCGCTGACGTGCCAGCCGTGCAATGAAACCGAATGTCTGCCGCCCGTCACGGTTTCCGCGAGTATTCCTATCATCGTTTCCGCAGGCGCTTAAAAACAGATACAAACACAGCTATTTTTCGCGGGCGACGGTTTGCAGCGCGGCGGATAAATCGTTGGGGGCGTTTTGGGCGTGCGCGTGCGCGGTTCGCACGAACTCGTAAAAATAGGCGGCAAGCGCCGCGCCTACGCACGGCCCCATAACGTACACAGGGCCGAACGTAAGCACATTAATTCCGCCCGATAGCAGCGCGGGGCCGAGCGAGCGGGCGGGGTTCATACTGCCGCCCGATACCGGCCCGCCCACAAGAACGCCCCAAACAACGGCTGCCCCAATCGCTAAGCCGGGCACGGCCCCATTGACGCGCGCATCGGTTGCGACCGCCATAATCACCAGCATAAGAAAAAAGGTCAGCACGCCTTCCAAAAGCGTGGCGCGCAGAACCAAACCCAATGGATGATGCGTCCCGTGTCCCGGCCCAAACAAAACGGCGCACACGCCCGCCGCCGCAACGCTTCCCGCAATCTGTGCGGCCCAATAAGGAACCATAAAACGAAATGGAAAACGACGGGCGAGCGCAAAACCCAGTGTCACGGCGGGATTGAAATGGGCCGCGCTAATCGCCCCGAGTGCGTGCACCATTGCCGCCACCGCCAAACCGGAAACAAGCGCGGACGCGATTAAGCCGTTACCGCTGCCGGGCAGGGCGCGGGTTCCTGCCAGCGCGACCGGCGCGAAAACAATGCAGAACGTGCCCACAAATTCGGCAAGATAGCGTCGCAGCATCGCGGCTTTTAGCAGCAAGTCGTTCCGCCGCCGCACCCGGCGCTTTGAACCATCGCAAGAGGACGCGGCTGCGGAGGGCAGCAGGTTTCTTTTGCCAAACAGTCCGTGTGTTTGCCAGCAAGATGGAGCGTGACCCCTTCATTTGTTACCTCATGGCTCACAATCGTGTACTGGGAGATAACGGCGTCCTCGTATTCGATTTCTACATCCAAATCCTCGCCTGCGGGTAAGACGCTTTGCGAAAGCGTCAAAATATCGGCCATTCTTCCGGCTTGGAGGCGGTGCTCCGTGTCGGTTCCAAGCCATGCCTGCAACTGGCACGCGCTGGTTTCGTGCCGCTTGCCGCCGCAGTCAACAAACCGCTTTTGTATGTGGGCGACTTCGGTAATGTGGAAGGATTGAGGAACCGCTTTTTGATTCGGCAAAACCAAACGAAATTGCTTGTCGCTTTGCGTTTGCAGCAAGTTTTTAAAGGCGGAAAGTTTCATAAAATAACTCCTGTGTGGTCGCTTATTTGGGTTGGCACGCGCTGCCGCAGTTTGATTTTTTCTCAAGCGGCGCGTCATCAAGAAAGGCTGCAAGGCGAGCGACGGCTTCGCGGTTGATACGGCAAATCATATTTTTACCGCTCCGTTCTACGTCAATTAGCCCGGCAAGCCGCAGTTCGCGCAGATGGTGCGAAAGCGTGGACGTGATGCGGTCTTCGCCGGTCACCGTGCAGCATACCTCGCCCACGGTCGCGCCTTTAACGGGCCGCGCCGCACCGGTTTCTTCGTCCAGCGCAATCGGGCCGCAGCACGAACGCAAAAATGAAAAAATTCGGAGGCGCGTGGGATCACCGAGCGCCTTGAACTGCGTTGCGATTTCCGCCGTTTTGCCAGCAGAAGAGTATTCGTTCTTCATTTCTATATTTCTAAAACCATAGAAATGTTATCGCGGAAAAACAACATGTCAAGAGGTAAAGAAAAAGCCGCGCAAAAAGCGCGGCTTTTTACTGCTACTTCTTTTGGTACACGCGCAGATAGTCGGTTTCCATATACGACGGGAACGGGGTTGTCTCGTTGGGCATTCCGGGCCAGTTGCCGCCGACGGCAAGGTTCAGCAGCACGTACATTCCTTCCTGCGGAACGTGCTCGCGGACGGCGAACCGCTCCACGCCATCCACGTACCAAATCATTTCGTCGGGCTTCCATTCCAGCGCGAACGTGTGAAAGTCCTGAGAAAAGTCCGGCCCAACGAACTTATCGCCCTTGCTTTCAAATTCCTTATC
>CAXTBP010000067.1:0-25334 GCA_964241985.1 uncultured Armatimonadaceae bacterium
ACCGAGCCCTCGGCGCGGACCGTGCGCGTTCGGCGTCGCATCAACGGCGCGATGCGCGAAATTATGGCGATACCGAAACCTCTGCGCGATCCGATTGCGCGACGGTTTTGCGTCATGGCCGACCTTGATCCGTTCGGCAAAGATTTGCAAATGGGCCGCATTCCGATCAAGCATGACAATCGGGACTACAGTCTGCGTGTTTTGGCAACGCCGACCCTGCTTGGCCTGAACCTGACGCTCCACATACTCAACACAAAGCCAATCGCCGTGAACGCGCTCGGACTGCTTCCCGCTGTGCAACAAGCCGTGGAATACGCGGCCTACCCCTACGGCGGCGAAGGCGGTCTGCTGCTGTTTAGCGGCCCGACCGGTTCCGGGCTAACGACGACTGCAAGCGCCTTGCTTTATAAAATCAATTCCATAGAAAAGAAAACCGTCGCGCTGGTTCCGGTCGCGGAATACGAAATAGGCGGTATCGACACTACTTTGGTGCAAAGCGAAATCGGCGTGGGCGACGTGGGTCACCATCGCCGTCCCACGGTTTCCGAAGCCCTGTCCGCCATACTGTACGGGGGTGACGCCGACATTGTGTTTTTGGGCGATATTGTCGGGCCGGAAACCGCCCGCGCCGCGCTTCTCGCTTCGGAATCGGGCCTTAAAGTTTTGGCGACCATCAACGCGCCGACGCCGCAGTTCGCTGTGCAGCGCATCGCGGAATGGGCGAACGTTCCGCAGGGGCGTGTCCTTCACACCTGTCACGGCGTTTTGATGCAGCGCTTGGTGCGCCGCCTGAATAAGGAAACCAAAATACCAAAACAAATACTCGCCTACGACATTCAGCGCTGGCTACCCTCGCGTGCCATAAACCTTCCCGCTACGCAGCCGGTTACGGTTTGGGAGCCGGATCCCGCCGAAGTTTCCGAGTTGAATCGCCAAATGTACGGGGCGGGTTACCGGGAATGGGCGGGGCGCATCGGCGTGTTCGCGTTCGCCGATCCGCAAACGATGGATAACCCGGACAGCGTTCGCTTTGGTTTGGAAAAGGACGTGACGCTAAAAGTTTTGAACGGCCTCACGACCCTTGAAGAAGGCTACGCGGCCCTGCGCTGAGCCAAAAAATCGAGCGACGCTCGCCTAAGTTCGGTGCGTGGTACACTGAAAATCAACCGAGGAACCGTATTCTCCTATGATTGAAGCCCCCAAAGACGCCGATTTTGCCCGCGCGTATGCCGACGCTTTGCCCGCCCCGGACGAGGCCGCGCGCATCGATCAGGAAACCGCCGACAAGTACCAAAAATACGTCAGCCCGAGCGTTTTGGGACTGCTTCGTTTGGCCGGATTTGACACGGTCGAATGGCAGGGCAGCGGCTCGGTTATCCGCGACATCAAGGGCAACGAGTACATCGACTGCTTGGGCGGCTACGGCGTGTTCGCGCTCGGACACGCGAACCCGGTGGTTATCGAGGCGGTTGTCGATCAAATGCGCCGCTTGCCGCTTTCGACCAAAACGTTTTTGAACAAACCCTTAGCCGATTTGTGTGAACTGCTCGCGTCGGTTGCGCCCGGTGATTTGCAGTACACGTTTTTGTCCAACAGCGGAACCGAAGCGGTCGAGGCCGCGCTCAAATTCGCGCGCATGGCGACCGGGCGACACAAAATTGTGTCCACCATCGGTTCGTATCACGGCAAAACAATGGGCGCACTGTCCGCCTCGGGGCGCGAAGTATATCAGAAGCCGTTCGCGCCGCTCGTGCCCGGTTTTACACACATTCCGTTCGGCGACGTGACGGCGCTTGAAAAAGTGGTGGACGACGAAACCGCCGCCGTGATTTTGGAACCCGTGCAGGGCGAAAACGGAATCCGCGTCGCCCCCAACGATTTCCTTCCCGCCGCCCGCCGCATCTGCGACGCGCACGGCGCGCTTCTCATTTTGGACGAAGTGCAAACCGGCATGGGACGCACGGGCACGCTGTGGGCGTGCGAACGCTGGGGGGTCGCGCCGGATTTGATGACGCTTGCCAAAGCCTTGGGGGGAGGCGTCGTACCGATTGGCGCGACGATGGGAACGCCCGCCATTTGGGATAAAGTGTTCCGCGACAATCCGTTTATCCATTCATCCACGTTCGGCGGCAACGAAATGGCCTGCGCGGCGGCGATTACCGCCCTGCGCTTGACGATTGACAACGATTTGCCCAAAGAAGCGGCCCGCAAAGGCGAAAACCTTTTGAACGGGCTGCGCTCGGTGCAGGAGAAATACCCGGATTTGCTGACCGAAACGCGCGGTTTGGGCCTGATGATTGGCGTCGAGTTCCGCGACGCCGACGTGGGCAAACTTGCCATCGGTTCGCTCGTCCATCAGGGCGTGGTCGCCGCTTACACGCTCAACAACCCGAAAGTCATGCGCTTTGAGCCGCCGCTGATTATTACGGACGCGCAAATCGAGCGCGTAATTTCCGCCTTTGACGCCGCCCTCGGCGAAACGCAGGAACTTCTGTCGGAGCTTCTGGGGTAATTGAGAAAACCCCGTGCCCCTTCCCTTTCCTCTGCTTCCCGTTCCGTCGCAAACGACGTTCGTTCAAACGACGCCCGCCCAAACACCGCCTGCGAAAGCGCCGGTTCATCCCGGGCCGGGCGATTTGCTGCCGCCGTTTACGCTCCGCTTCGACCGCACCGAGGCCAAACTGCCGACGGAAAGCGCGCGGGGAAACGCCCCGGACGGCGGCAAGCCCGCAGAGATTGTGCGCTTTATCGGAAACGTGGTTTTCACGATTGGCGACGTGCGCCTGCAATCCGACGAATTAACCTTCGATCAATCCACGTTCACGCTGGAAGCCACCGGCAACGTCGTTTTCACGCGCGGTGACGAGGTTTTGCGCGGCAAGCGGTTCATTTTGCGCGGCGACGAGGGCACATTTCAGGCCGACGACGGACAAGTCGTGACGCCCCCGTTTTTCATCGCAGGGCGCGTGATTACGCAAAAGCCCGGCGAAGTCCGCGCCCAAGATGCCCGATTCGCGCCCGACCCGGAAGGCAAGGGCGAACTCCAATTTCGGGCAAGCGAGATCGCTATTCAATCGGGCGGCAAAACCACGCTCCGCAACGCGACTGTGCGCGTTTTGGGTTTGCGCCTGCTCACGCTTCGCAAAATCACGCTTGAGCCGCGCAAGAACGGCAGTCAAGGCGGCGGGATTTTGGGCGGCGGAGGCGGGGGGGGCGCGCCCGCGCTTCCGCTTTCTATCCGCGCGTCGGGGATTTCGGGCACGGCGGTCGGCCTCAATGTGCCCGTTAATTTGCCGTTTCAAATCTCCGCCATTCTCGGAGCCGAGCGCACGACCAAACAGGGCAATAACTTTAGCTTGCGGATGCACCGCACCCTTGTCGCGCCGCAAAACGATACCAGTTCGCGCTCGCTTCTGCCCACGCCCGGTGGAATTGACAAAAGTGTCGCTGGTTTGTCGCCGCTTCGGCAGCTTTTGAAAGCCCGTCCCACGCCGCTCGCCCTCGATCCGGTTCTGGATTACGAAAGCGTGCTGGCTACGGGCGACCGCTTAACCAACCCGACGCGGCGCGGTTCACGAAACGTATCGCTGGATTTTGCGTATTCCACCAACCGCGAAATCGGAACCCGGCGGCAGGGGCCGCTGCTTTTATCGCGCAAGCCGGAAGTCGTTGTATCGGCGGAAGTGCCGCTCGCCCGCCCGTTTGAGCGCGACGCTAACAACGCCGAACAGCGCTCGTACCTGCGAAAACGCCTTCGGTTTGTCGCAAGCTTCGAAGGCGGCGCGGGTAGTTACGACGAAGTGCGTTTGCCCTCACTGCTTACGCCAAACCGTACGACGATTTCGCGTGACCGTGGCTACCTGCAAATCGGGCTGGGAACCTTGCCGTATCTTTTGGGCAGCCGCGTTTTGGTGTCGGCTTCGACAACGCAATGGACGAGCTTCTACGGCAGCGGGACAAAGTATCATTACGGCGAATCGACCGTTGCGGGCGCATATATTTTCGGCATTCGGCGGTCGGTCGGGGCGTCTTTTATCGGGCGCAGCCAAAATGGAACGTCGCCGTTTTACTTCGACCAAGTGGACACGCAAAGCGAAGGGCAACTGCGCTTTCAGTCGCCGCTTCCGTTTGCCGGAGGCCGGTACACGTTCGGCATTTTGGGCCGCTACGATTTGACGCAAAAGCGATTTTTCGACACCGAGATCGCGCTTGCCGTCAAGGGCCGCGTGTTGGAGCCGCGCTTTTCGTACAAAACGCTCAACGCGCAGTTCGGCTTTAGCGTCGCCGTTCCCGGTTTTTCGTCGCCCGCGTATCCGCCTCGCCCGCGACCGGGCGGTCGTCCGCTGCCGCCCGCCCCGATTGCGTCGCTCGTTCGGTAAGTAAATTGGGCAAGCGGGTATGTCATAAAACGGATTGATGACACCTTTTTCGCCCGCCCCCGTTCCGCCGCCCGGCCCGATTGCCCGAATTTCACAAACGGCGCGCGGTGTGTTCCGGTTTGACGTGTCAGCGGCGCGAACAACCCTTGCCGTTCTCGCGCCGATTGTGGTTGGGCAAATCGCAAACGCACCCGCGCAGGGATTGATGGTCGGCTTAGGCGGATTGTACGTTTCGCTGACCGCAAGTAAGCCGGGCACGAACGCGCGGACGTTGCTCCTTGCGACCGCCTGCGCCTCAATCGCCGCGTTTGCCGCGACGCTGATCGGCAATTATGCCATTTTATCTGTCGCTCTGCTGTTTTTAGTCGCGTTCGCGCTCGGCGGCATGACCACGCTGTACAAACAAACGACGGCCCAAATCGGCTTCACCACAACAATGGTCTTCGCCGTGATGCTCGGTTTGCCCGGAGAAATAAGCGTCGCCGCGCCGCGCTTGGCCCAAATTGCGCTCGGCGGATTATGGGCGACCGGATTGACTTTGCTTTTATGGCGCGCCCGTCCCGACGCCCGGCCCGCGCCCGAAGAAACGACAGCGTGCGAAACTGCCGTACTCTCTCCGCTGTCCCGCTTTCGTGACCATTTGACGCTCGCCTCGCCGACGTTCCAGCACCGCGCGCGGTTGGGGCTTGCCGTGGCGATTGCCGCCGCGATTTATAAGCCGCTCCATTTGCCGCACGGCCCGTGGCTCACGATTGCCGTTTTAGCGATTGTTAAGCCCGACCATGTGGAAACCCGCAAACGCGCCGCAGACCGCATTTGGGGAACGATTGCAGGCGGCGTGCTTGCCGTCGCACTCGCCCATATTGTCACGTCCACACTCGCCGCCGATTTGGCCCTCGCGCTTTTGTGCGTACTGGCCTTTTCGCACTTGGCGGAAAATTACACGATGTTCGTCACGTTTTTGACGCCGTTCGTGGTTTTGCTTTTGCATCTTGCCGCGCCCAATCAGCCGCTGCTTGCCGGGGCGCGCATCATCGACACCATTGTGGGCGGCGCGCTCGCCTTCGCCATCGCCTACTTTTTGCGCGTTCGCCCCACCGAAGCGCAAGAAGAAGCAAGGGAAGCCAAAACCGCTTTGTGATTTCGCGGCACTGCGAATCTGCGCGGCTTGCCGGGAGCCACGCAAACAAAAAGCGGGCAGGGCATCAAATGCCCTGCCCGCCCGTCTATTCGCGCTACACCGCGCTTAGTGAACTGCGGCGGCTTTGGGATTGATGACCGATTCGGCGATGCCCGTCAGCAGCCGGTCGGTTTCTTCCTCTTCTTTAAGCGTTTCTTCTAAAAGCGCGGCGACATCTGCCTTGCCCGCCTGTGTCGCGTAGGTGCGGGCGGTTCCGTAACCCGCGATCTCGTAGTGCTCGATTTTCTGCCCACCTTCGATTAGGGCGGCGTCAAGAAGCGGGCCGGATGCGGTTTCTTTGATATGTTCGTTGCCTTCGGCGATCAGCCCTTTGGTCGCCACGCACGTTTTGCGCTCGGCGGTTTCTCCCAAGAGTTCAAACACTTTTTCCAAGCGCGTAATTTGCGCGTTGGTTTGCGCCAAGTGCGTCGTGAACGCTTTTTTGAGTTTGGCGTGAGTCGCCGCTTCCGCCATTTTGGGGAGCGCTTCGGCGATCTGATGCTCGGAATCGTAAATATCTTTCAAGCCTTCCAAACACAGTTCGTCGAAGGTTGTTACTTCCGCTTTTGATTTCGCCGCCATAAAATTTGTCTCGATTTTCTGAATTCCGCGCCCGGCGAATGCACCGCTGCAAACGCTCGAAGGTTTTGGGGAATGTGTCCTCTTTTTACCCGCGCCCTCCATAGTTCAACCGAAAGAGTCAGTTGAGGATTTACTTTGTTAGTTTAATTTTATGAATTTATGTCAATAATTGTTTGTTCCCCAAACCATTCGGCCCCGCCGAGAAAGCATGTTTTACAATGGCAGATGAAACAGTAGTCCATACCACAACTCATACCACCGACGACGGTATTCAGCACGGAATTGACGACAACCCGAACGGCGACGCCAAAAAAGGCGGCATCGGGGGCGCGGTCGGCGGAGCCGTTGTCGGCGCGCTTGCCGGTGGCCCGGTTGGAGCAGTTGTCGGCGCGGTCGCAGGCGGTGTAGCGAGCGCGGCGGCAGTGGGCGCGGTTGACAAAGTGGATAATGACAACACGGTCAGCGGTGTTGGCAGCGGCGCAACCTCCGAAAGATAGATCATCGTTTTTCGCTCCCGCTTTACAGAGCGGACGAAGAAAGCCGGAATGCAAAAGCGCATTCCGGCCTTTTTGTTTTTGCGATTGCGTATTTTTTGCGTGTCCGCCCCAAAGAAATGGAAGGCGCAGCGCGAGAAAACCAAAAAGTCACGATTTGACAAAAATCCGGGGTTTTTCGTCGCAGGATGTTGGTCGGATAGATTGGGCTTATTTGCTCGCCTTTTCCGTGTCTGCCTTTCCCGCCTCTACCGTAACATCGACGCGGCTCACAGATTGATTGCCCCTTTGATCCGGTCTTCGCGCATTGGCGAAAATCGAGTATTTTCCCGCAGGAACGTTGCTGAAGTCGGCGCTGTAAGGGGCCGAGGTGTCGATTTTTATTTGGAAATTTTCTTCCGTGGGCGGTATGCCCTTGCACAGCAAAAACTCAACCTCAACCGGCTCGTCCGCCATCGGACGCGCATCGGCGGTCACGTGAATCGTGCCCGGCTTGGCGTAGCGCGCCTCATTTTTGGGCGACGTGATCTGGCAGGACGGTATGGTGAGGGTTTTGTTGCCGGTTCGGGCGTCAATGTAAACGCCGGGTATGAGGGGAGGCTGCGGCACGGCTTGCTGAAACGGTATGGACGCGACGGGTACGCCGGGATCGAATACAACGTGTCTGGGTAGATCGGGGCCGTACCTCGGCCCGGACGAATTTGACGATGAAGGTGCGAATACAACGGACGCGGGCACGTCGGATGCGGGCACGACGGACGCAGGGCGTTCACCATGCGACCAAACCCACGCGGTCGCGGGCAGCGACAAGGCGAGAGCGAAGATCGACCACGCGAGGAAGCGAACATCGGGCGATTTCATTGGAAGCGGGTTGCCTTTCGGGAGTTGCCACATTCTACCCTACACGAACCGGATAATAGACACACAATTTTCTACAATCGCGCCACACGCACCAAATAAAACCCCAGATACTTTACCCATGTTGTTAATTTGGTTGCGTGGTTTCCAATCACAATAACCTACGTCTGAAAACGCCACTTTCTGTCTATGGGGCAAACCGGCTATAATAAAACCAGCGGCGCGGAACCGTTGCGCCGAACCCTAAGGAGCCAGTTTTGTCCCTTTCGCACCGCCGCGATGTTTCCGCCCCGCTGCCCCGCGCCCAAAGTGCCGAGCAAACCCAAACGAAAGCCGAGGCAGTAGCGCGTCCGGCTCGCGCGGGCGCGCAAACGGCGGGCATTACGCCGCGCGCGTTTATTTTGGGAACGCTGCTTATTCCCTTGATGTGCTACTGGGTCGAGTACACGGAAATCGTCGCGCAGGGAACCGACCTTGCCGCGATGAGCCTTATTATCGGAGCCGTGTTCGGGTTGTTCGTGCTGATTTGCGTCAATGGCTTGATTTCCAAAATCGCGCCCCGGTGGGTATTTTCGCAGGCGGAACTGCTGTTTATCTATTTGATGCAGACCGTCAGCATCGGGGTTTCCGGTATCGGCATGATGCAGTTCTTGGTTCCCACACTGGGCAACCCGTTCAACTTCAAAAACGCCGCAAACAACTGGGAAGGCTTGTTTTTTCGGGCTATGCCGCCCCACTTGATTCCCGACCCCGACGTGCTGCCCAAACTGTATCAAGGCAACTCGCATTTGTCGCTGGCTTACCTTGCCGGATGGGCCGTGCCCATGTTTTGGTGGTCGGGCTTTATCTGCGTCCTTATCGGCTCGATGCTGTGTTTGTCGGTCATTTTGCGGCGGCAATGGGTGGACAACGAAAAACTGCCGTTCCCTATTGTGTATCTGCCGCTGGAAATTACCCGAACCGATCCCGAAGCCGGGCCGATTTGGCGCAACAAACTGTTTTGGGCGGCGTTCGCCATTCCCGTCGTTTTGGAAACGCTGTGCTCGCTCAACTATTTGTATCCCGGCATTCCCGCCCTGCCGCTCAAACCGACGACGCTTCCGAACCTGTCCGAAAATTTGAAGTCGCCGCCCTTAAATGCGCTGGGAACCAGTTTGACGCTGGGCTTTTATCCGCTCGTTATCGCGCTGACGTATTTTTTGCCCGCTGAAATCTCGTTTTCAGCGTGGTTCTTTTATTTGTTTTCCAAGGCTGAGGACGTTTTGGCGACGGCATCCGGCCTGCGTGCGCCGGGTGTTCCGGTTGCGATGGCGCGCATCCCGTACCACGGCGAACAGGGCGCGGGCGCGTTTATCGCGCTCGCCGTGTTCGGATTTTGGAGCTACCGCAAGTATCTGTCGTCGGTTATCGGAAAAGCGTTCGGCGAAAAAGAGTTCGCAAACGTGCCCGACGAAAACGAGCCGGTATCGTATCGGTTCGCCGTGTTCGGTTTTGCGCTGGGCTTCGCCTTACTCTGCGCGTTCGGGATCGCGGGCGGGATGGTGTGGTGGCTGCCGCCCGCGTTTTTCGCGTTGTATTTTTTGTTCGCCACGACCTTTACGCGCGTTCGGGCCGAGGCGGGCTTGCCGTGGGGCTACGGGCCGGGCGTCAATCCGCACGGCTTGCTCACCGATGTAGGCGGCAAAACGCAGTACGGCTTGAACTCGCTGAGGATGCTCGCGTATTTGCAATGGTTCGACATGGACTACCGCTGCATGGCGATGCCGAACCAAATGGACGCCCTCAAAATCGCGGGTTCCACGGGCGACGCGGTAACCGGCGCGGGACGCATGAACAACCGCCACGTGTACCTTGTCATTTTGTGGTCAACCTTAGTCGGCACGATTTCCTCGTGGCTCAGTGTGCTGTCCGTGTACTATCAGTACGGCGCGGCAACCGGCAACGTGAACCCGTGGCGCACGAACGTCGGCAATACGCCCTTCAACCTGCTCGCGGACTGGATCAAAAACCCGACCCCGTTTGACTTCAACCGCGTGTACGGCGTCCTTGCTGGCATGGGAATCACGGGCTTTTTGATGGCGATGCGGACGCGCTTTTTGTGGTGGCCGTTCCACCCCGTCGGCTACGTGATTGCCGAAACCAACACGATGTACTGGCTGTGGTGTCCCACGTTCGTCGGCTGGCTGATTAAAGCCCTTGTGCTCCGCTACGGCGGCATATCGGCCTTCCGCAAGGGCATCCCGTTTTTCATCGGCTTGCTTTTGGGCGACTATGTCATCGCGTCCCTGTGGGCGCTCATCGGCCTGTATCTCAACATCCCCGTGTACCGGGCCTTTCCTAACTAAAACAACCAAAACCGCGAAAGAATTTTATGCAAACTATCGACAAGATTGAACTGTTTACCGTGCCCCCGCGATGGCTGTTCGCCAAGATAACGACGAGTGACAACGTCGTCGGCTGGGGCGAGCCGATTGTGGAAGGCAAAGCCGATACCGTCCGGGCGTGCGTGGAAGAGATGGCGGACTTCTTCATCGGCAAACCGGCGGGACACATCGAGGACTTATGGCAAACCCTGTACCGGGCGGGCTTTTATCGCGGCGGCCCAATTTTAACGTCGGCGATTTCCGGTATCGAGCAGGCGTTATGGGACATCAAGGGCAAAACCCTCGGCGTTCCCGTGTACGATTTGATGGGCGGGGCCGTCAGAGACAAAATGCGCGTGTACGCATGGATCGGCGGCGACGATTTCCAAGAAATCGCCCAGCAAGCAACCAATCGCGTGAACGAAGGCTACACGGCGATGAAAATGAACGCGGTCGGGGCCGTCGAGTGGATCGGTTCGCCCGAAGAAATCGAGCAGGCGGCGGGGCGGCTTCGCGCGGCCCGCGAAGCCGTCGGCCCGAACGTCGGCATCGGGATTGACTTTCACGGGCGCGTCCATAAAGGCATGGCGAAAAAACTCATCAAGGCGCTGGAACCATACGAGCCTCTGTTTTTCGAGGAACCCGTTTTAGCCGAAAACAACGAAGCCTTAGTGGAACTCGCGCGAACCACGCATATCCCGATTGCGACCGGCGAGCGAATGTTCACCCGCTGGGATTTCAAAGCCTTGCTCCAATCGGGCGGGGCCGACATTATTCAGCCGGATTTGTCGCACGCGGGCGGCATTTGGGAAACCCGTAAAATCGCCGCTATGGCGGAGGCCTACGATGTCGCGGTCGCACCGCACTGCCCGCTTGGCCCGATTGCCCTTGCCGCCTCGCTCCAACTGGATTTCTGCACGCCGAACGCCTTTATTCAGGAGCAAAGTTTAGGTATCCACTACAATCAAGGCTCGGACTTGCTGGACTATCTGACCGACAAAACCGTGTTCGAGTATAAGGATGGCTACGTTTTGCGCCCGACGACGCCCGGCTTGGGCATCGAGGTGAACGAGGAAGTCGTCCGCGAAATGGCGAAAACCGGGCATCGGTGGCGCAATCCCGTATGGCGCACCCCCGATGGCTGCGTGACCGAATGGTAATTTTCCACAATTTTCAGAAATTTTTCACGTATTGACTGTGCAACCGGTTTTACACAGGTTTAAGAAAGCGAGGGTTCGTCTACAAGTAAAGTAACAATCACATCGAGCGGAGGGGATACGAATGAGCAGCACAACCAAACAATGCGCCACATCGGCGGCAATTGCGGCACTATCGGCGGTGCTGCTTCCTTCGTTTGGCACGTCGGCGTGGGCTAACCCCGGCGATACGGAAGTGGCCTCCGTTGCACCGCAAAAAGCCCCCGCTAAAAGTGCGGGCCGAACCGCAAACAACAGCGGGCAAGCCATTGCGCGATACTCCAAAGTTTTGGCGAAAAACCCGAACGACGCGAACGCTTTGACGGGCCGCGCCAAGGCGTACGTGTCGCGCCGCGACTACGCCCTCGCGCTTGCGGATTACGACCGTGCTGTGCGAATCGCGCCCAAATCTAACGCGACGCGGTACGAACGCGACGCCGTGCGCCTTTTGCTGCAAGACCAATCGCGTTTATTGGCGGCGAAACCCGCGCAAACCGACGCCGCTTTGGATGGCAGCCAGTTCGACGGCGACGGCACGGTGCGAACGCATATCGCGCCGCCGGTTCCGGCACTGGCGAAAAATTAACCCAAAAGCCCCGGCTGCGATTTTGCAGCCGGGGCTTTTTAATTATCTCCTTTTCATAGTTTGGTTTACTGATTAGCGAAGTCCGCCATCACGCCGGGCGCGGCGAGGTCGAAACCGACCACGTCCAGCATTCCGCCGTCGCTGGGGTCGGCAATAGTGAAGCCGTTGCTCACCATACCGACGACAATCAGTTTGGCGTCAATCCCCATCGCCTGTCGGTACGCGCGAAGCGCCTGCACCGGATGGATTTTTCCGAACCACGTTTCGCTGTCCGTATAGATGGCGAACACGTCCACGGCTATTTTGTTTTTCTGCGCCCAGATCATGGGCAGCGCGCAGTCCGTTCCGCCAAACGGCAGATGGCTGACGCTTTTAATCACGTCGTCGAGCCGCTGGCGTGGGCCGATGCTCAAAGGCCGCAGCGTATCGCAAAAGGCCACGAACTGATGCGACGGCTCGGTTGCCGCCGTCAAAAGCGCGAGAGCCGCGCTTGCCACGCGGGGCGTCAAGCCGGGCGCACCCGCGATTAACCCGCCGCCCATCGAGCCGGATACGTCGAGGCCCAATAGCCATCGCTTGTTGGTCGCGGGCACGTTCCCGAACGATGCGTAAAACGCACCGTCGAGGGCGTCCACGATTTTCGCCACGGGCTTCCACGTGTGCTTGCCCCGCTCGCCGTGCCCTTGCTCGTACGTTTTCAAGGCCGAAAGCAATGCGATGGGATGCACCCGCGCCTTTTGCAAACGGCTCGCATCTCCTATCGTTTCGCAAACCCGCGCCAAGTTGTCGTTTCCTTTGGCGACGACGCCCAAGCGGGTCAACGTCGCAAGGTTGCGAATGAGCGCGGTCAGCGGCATTTTTACGAGCAAGGCTTCCCAAACGCGCGCCTCTTGCAGCCAAACGGTCGGAATGGCTTCGCGCGGCAAATCGTAGGCCGCAATCAAATCGACGATTTCACGCGCCGATTCGACCCGCTTCGCTTTTTCGGATGCCCAAACCAGCTGCAAGTCCGCGTTGTCGTGCGGCGCGTCTCCGACACCGGGCCAGCCCTTTGCGACGTAGTACAACAAAGCATCGCGGCCCGTATCACCACCATCAGGGCGAACGTGCGCCAAGCGCAGCAAGTCGCGGTGCGTCCAGCCGTCGCGCTGTCCGTATTTGACAATTTGGTAGGCCATATCGCGGACGGACTTTTCGCCATACCAACCGGCAATTGCCTGACGCAAGCCCCGGCCCCAGCCGCGCATCGCATCCGAAAACGCGGCGAAGTGGAACAAGTGCGTGCCCGTTCGACAGACTTGCGGGAGGGCGGCATACGCGACCCGGCGCGTTTCGTCGCTGCCAAGCGCGGCGCACAAGGCGAGCGCAAAAATCGCCGGATCGTTTTTGGGCGCGCGGCCCGCGACCGAAACCGCAACGATTTCTCGCACGACGCGCGGCCCGTCGGCATCGACACACCGACCGACGGCTTTGGCGTTATCGGCGGTTAATTTTTGCTCGGTGGCGTAGTACGAGCCGCCTTCGCTGCCTAAGATGAGGAACCGCGTCAAGCGTGCCCAGTCATCGACCGCGAAGCCGTAGCCGCCCGCGCTGTTCCGGGTTTGATTCGCGCCGGGAATCGGCAGGTTTTGCGGCGTCTTTTTCGTGCTGACCACTTGTGTTAAATAGTTCATGATGATTTGGTTCCTCCTTCGCAAGGATGTGAAAACTTGAGGGGGGGCGGGATGACTCGAACACCCGACCTGATCATTACAAATGATAACCATTTTCTAACGGCCCGATAGATGGTTTGCATCCGCAGGCAAAAGGGTGAAAACGGATTTTTTCTGCTCTACCACTGAGCTACGCCCCCCGCAAAGTGTGTCTCCGATGGTGTCTCCCAAATGAGGACGGCGGGCGCTTGCATCCCGCACGGCTTGCGCCACTTCCTTCTGAGTAAAGATAACCCTTTATCTCCGGCCCCGTCGGCACGCAAGCGCGCGGGGGCAAAATATCGCAAAGGGAAATGAAAGCGTGTCTTCTTTCCACCACGTCCTCATAGTGCGAACGTCGTTTCCTTGCTCGCCAGACCATATCGCACACTAATGAAAATCCGCTAAACGGGTAAAAGAAAAAAACACCGATCAAATCCGAAAATTTTGGAAATTTTCCTGCCTATGCCAGCGTATTATGACTTGCCGCTCAATTTGCCACACGCCGGACGGATTGCGCTTCGGCTCGCGCGGCTTATCGAAAGTCGCGCACTCGGAGAAAAGGGCAATCTTGCCTATCTCCGCTTGGGCGACACGATTGACAAACTGGACGGTGTTTTGCGCCCCTACCAAACCGAGGGCGATCCACCCGATTCCGACCCGGACGCAGAAAGCGCGACGCAGGAAGCGGCCCGTTTGGGGCGCGAACTGGCCCGCGAAATTGGCGATTTGGGTTTGCACGACGACCGCATCGGGCAGTGCGTCCGCAATTTGTTCGAGTGTTTGGGGATGGGCAAAGAAGGGGCGGAGCGCGGCCTGCAAGCCGGGGAAAACCCACTTTCACTGCAAAGACCAGCAAATTAAGTGCCTGTTTGGTGTTTTCCCGGTATAAATAAGGGGTATGCCAAAAGGCGCGGCAAATTGAAGATACCGTCGTTATAAATCGTCTGAATAGTAAGGAAACCTCGTTTTCTTACCGATACTAAAAACTATCGCTTGTGCGCCGTTTTTGAAACGGCTTGCTTACCTATGAAGGAATTTTGCTTCATGAATCGACTGCTTCCCGCTAAAATATCTTTGTGCGCGCTGACGTGCGCTTTAGGCGCGACGTGGCTTGCCGCGCCCGCCGCTCACGCGCAAACCGGCGGCGTGCCGAACTCAATACTTTCTGGCGCGTCGCTGCCGCGCGTGTCCGGCCTCGTGGTTCTCGACCCCGACAGCGACCTTGCCGACGGCGTCGCCAAACTCAACGCCAATGATTTCACCGGCGCGGTGGCATCGTTCGATAAAGCGATCAAAGGCCGCCCTATTTTCCCTGAAGCCTACTTTGACCGAGGTTTGGCCTACAACGGTTTGAAGCAGTACGACAAGGCGATTTCCGATTACACCAAATATGTCGGCTACAAGCCCAAAGTCGCCGACGGCTATTTGGAGCGCGCCCGCAACTACGGCGGGGCCAAGCAGTTTCAAGCTGCGATTGCCGATTACGCCAAAGCCCTCGAACTCAAGCCGACCTTGACCGACGTGTATTTTAACCGAGGCGATATGTATTACGGCATGGGCGACTACGATAAAGCCATCGCCGATTACACCGCGTATTTCCGGCAGGCCGGGGCCAAAGCCGATCCGGTTATCTACAACAACCGGGCGCTGGCCTCTTTGAACAAAAAGCCCGCCGATTACGCTGCTGCCCTCGCCGATTACAATTTGTATATCGCGGCCAAGCCGAACGACGGGGATGCGTACCTTTCGCGCGGCGATGCCTACTTCGGGCAAAAAGTGTACGACAAAGCGGCCCTCGATTACGGCAAGTACATTTCTCTGAAACCGAACGATGCCGCCGGTTACAGCGGTCGGGCCGGGGCGTACCTCTTGATGACGCCGCCCAAAACGGCGGAAGCGATTGCCGACTACAAAGCCTATATCGCCAAAAACCCGTCGGATCCGCAGGGTCTCGCCGACGCCTACAAAAACATCGGCTTGGCGTATTCCAAGTCCGGCGACAACGCGAACGCGATTGCGGCCTACACCAAGTTCCTTGCCATCAAGCCCGGCGACCGCACCGCGTTGTCCAATCGCGCCCTTGCCTACATCGCCATGAAGGACTATGCCAGCGCGAATGCGGACTATTCGGCCTATATCGCCGCCAACCCGAACGACGCACTCGCGTACTTCAACCGGGGTGTGGGCTACAGCAACCAAAAGGAATGGGAAAAGGCGGCTGCCGACTTCACCAAATACCTTTCGATGAAGCCGGGCGATGCCGAAGGCTACAAAGGCCGCGCCACCGCGTATGTGCAGCTGAACCGCAATGCGGACGCCGCCAAAGACTATTCCGCCGTCCTTGCCGCGAACCCCGCCGATACGCAGGCCTTGTACAACCGGGGCGTCGTGTATTACAAAGCGAACGATTTGGCGAACGCGGAAAAAGATTTGACCGCGTATGACGCCAAGAAACCGGGCGATGCCAATGTCGCCTCCATTCTTGCCGACATCGCGCTCAAAAACGGCGGCACGAACGGCTTGGGCAATGCGGGTGCGCTTACAGCCCTCAAACGGCTTGCCGATCTCAAACCCAACGATGAGGTCGCGCAATTCAACTACGGCGCGGCTTTGTACAGCGCGAAGCAGTACCCGGCAGCCATCACGGCTTTAACCAAAGCGATGGCTCTCGCGCCGGGCGACGCCGTTGCGGCTTATACGCGCGCCCTCGCCAATGTCGCCGCCGCCAACGAAAAGCCTGACCAAGCGTCCAAAACGCCCTTGCTGCAAAAAGCCGTGGCGGATACGACGGTTGCGCTGACCGCGAAGTCCGATTACAAGGAAGCCCTTTTGACGCGCGGCGACGCCAACTACGCGCTCAAAAACTACGCCGCCGCGATTACCGATTACAACAAGTATTTGGCGATGCCCGGCAACAACGGCGACGAAGCGACCCTGAACAACTTGGTCGCCGCGTATATCAACGTCAAGGATTATCCCGGCGCAATCGGTGCGGTCAACAAACAGATCGCGGCCAAACCGAACGACGCAACCGCCGTCAAGCGGCTCGCTCTGCTTCAACTCAACGCCAAGCCGGTTCAGTACGGGGAAGCGCAATCCACGCTGACCAAACTCATCGCGCTGACGCCCAGCGATTCCGAAGCGTACGCGAACCGTGGCTACACGTATTTCGCCATGCCGAACCCGGACTATGCCAAAGCCGCCGCCGATTATGAAAAATCGGCGCAACTGAAACCGGACTACAACGCCGCGTATCAAGCGGGTTTGTCGTACAACAAAATCGCCGACAACGACGCCAAAGCCGACCAAAGCGAAGCGGGCGTGAAAAAAGCCGCCGACGAGTACGACAAAGCGATTGCATGGTTCGACAAAGCCAACGCGATTAAGCCATCCGCCGATGCCTACTACAACAAGGGCGTCGCGTTTGAAAGCAAGGCCAAAATCACCGCCGACGACGATCAATACAAGGGCGCGATTACCGCGTTTGAGCGCTACATCGCAACCGCCCCGGCGACCGACCCCGACTTGCCCAAAGTCAAAACCCACGTCGCCGATTTGAAAGCCAAAATCGGCAGCTAAACCTGACGTAGGCAAAGCCAATAAAACCGGCCCGCTTCTTTTTGGAGAAGCGGGCCGGTTTTGTTTTTTCGTGCAATAGACCGCTGAAGCAGTTCGTCGCTGGCGACGCTGAACCAATTGGAAGCACCAATTCGTTCGTCAGCGAAATAGACCAGAGGGTAAATTGGAAGCCCAGTTGTCGGAACGACCAGCAGATAAATCTGCGGTCTGTAGCAGAAGCGAAGCCGACCTGCGTCGGCTCCAATACGAAAACCCTACGGTTTGGCCGTAGGGTTTTCGCGTTCCGGCATTCAGCCCGCGCAGGCGGGCTTCGCCTCTTCGTAGACCGCAGATTTACCTGCCGGTCACTTCACCGCTTGGCTGCCGATTTACCTGCCGGTGTTCTTTGCCGAGCTAAATCTTTTATGTTGTGCTAAACGTTTTTTGACAAACGAAAAATCGGCCCGGCTTAATAAGCCGAGCCGATTTTTTGCTGCCTACGCGGCGGGTTAATTGCTCGTGAAACCGCCCGGTGCGGCGAATGTTCCCGTGTAATCTTTGCCGTTGATTGTAACTTGGAAGTCAGCTGCGATCCCAGCAAGTTGGCTCAGTTGGGACGGAGTCGTTTGGTTTACGGTTGAAACTACCTGCTTCGACAACTTGCCAACAATCTGGTACGAGTTGGCGTCATTGGACAAAAGCGCGGTAAAGCGTCCGTCGTTGGTGACCGAACCCGTCAATGTCAGGGCGCTGCCGTCCGTGCCATATACCGTACCAATCACTTTGCCCTGCTTGTCGATGGTCAAAGTAATACCCGCTTTTTCAGGAACCGGACTGCCTACCGTTCCGAACAAGACGAACGGGTAGAATGCCACCTTACCGGGGTTGGCGAGGATCGGAGGATTAGCGTTCGGGTTCGCAAGGGTTGGCGCGACAGGATTCTGGTAGTTGTTCGCGTAGCCGCCACGATAAATGTTGTCCTCATTGGAAGCAGCGTTGAGAAGAGTATCCAAACTCCCGGGATGGATCACTCCGTTGGTATCCTGAACCACGAAGTCCGCTTGCAGTTTATCGCTTGCGGCTGCTCCGCCTTTAACCATTTTTCCTTGAATGCTGCGCGTGAAGGCGGCTGCGCTGCCGGTGGCGGGATAGGTCAATGTCCCGTTGAAATTGCCGTCGCTTGCGATAGCACCGGCAAATACGCCTGCAACGCCATTGTTATTCTGGTTGAACGAACCGGCAATTTTTCCTGAAGGGTCAACCGTGAAGCTGACATCGCCCGAATCGTTGATGTCGGCGATGCCATAGGTTCCCCGGAACGCGCCCAAAAACGGCGTATTGCTGGCAAGCGCGATAGGTGCGCCGAACGTGCCGGGCCGCGATACGCCGCCACGGGCTTCCACGAAATTACCCGCCGTTTGCCCGTTGGTGGTGGATGTGGCAATCGCGCCCGTAAGGGTCGCGGTGTCGTTTGCCGAATACGCAATGGTTCCGGTGAGTGCGCCGGTAGCATTGACCTGCCCGTGCAATGTACCGGTTACGCCGTTCGTCGTGACGAAACCGGTCACATTACCTTGCTTGTCAATCGAGTACGAGGCGGGGCCAGCGACTTGCCCGGACAAATTGTATGAGCCGCTGAACGCACCGGCATACGGGCTGTCGGTCGCCGGTGCAATACCTGAGATCAGGTACGAAAAACTGCCGGACACCGTCGTCCCGTTGCGGTTTTGCCGGAAGTCACCGCCCGTGCTGGACGAAACTACTTTGGAAACCGTGCCGCTGGTCGCAAACGTTGTCGCCCCATTGGTGTCGGTCGTCGTGCCGGAAAAGGTTCCATTGTTATCGACATGCCCGGCAAAGGCCCGCGAAGCGTTGCTGGAAGAATCCACGAACGAGCCGATCATGTCGCCTTTTTGCGCGACGCTAAACGAGAATGTGCCATTTTCCGCAACGCCCGGAATGGTGTAAGCCGCGCGGTATGAGCCGACATAATCGCTGTCGGGCGCGTCTTTTTTCGAGCCGCCGCTGCACCCCGCGAGAACGGGGAACAGGCACAACGCCGCGCTTGCCGTTCCCAAAACCAAGAAACGCCGCCGCGTCGCTGCGAATACCGCTTTGTGCGTTTTATTTGTAGTAAACCCTGCCATAAGTCCGCTGATTTCCTTTCGAAACGGTTGCCGATTCGATTTCCTGCATTTGTTATCGGCAGGAAAAGCGAATTGTTATAGCCCGTCAGGAAAAAGAAGCCGGTATTTTTTCGGGGAGCGGCAAAAGCCGCGCGACGACCAAACACTGGTCGTCATGGAATACGTTTCGCGCGTGGGCGGAAACGCCCTCGATAATGCTTTTTACCAAACCGGTGGCGTCGCTTGTCGGACTCTCTTCGACGAGTTTTTGCAAGCCTTCGGTATCCAAAAATTCGTGCCGGGCGCGTCCGGCTTCCGATAAACCGTCCGTGTATAAAACGAGCGTATCGCCGGGAAAGAGGCGCGTTTGTTCTTCCCCATACGGAACGCCGGAAAAGCCGCCCATGACCGGGCCGGTCGCGGGCAACTGGTCACACCGCCCCGTTTGCGCGCGGCGCACGAACACGGGTTCGTGACCACACGACCCGTAGGAAAGGTTTTGCGTGTCCGGGTCGTACACGCCGACGAACAGGGTGGCAAATCCGGTCAGCAATTCGTGATCGACCACGGCGTCATTGAGATGGGTCAAAGCGTCCGCAATCGTTTCGCTGCGGTAAATGGAAAAGCGGAGCATATTGCGCACCGTAGCGATTTGCGAGGCGGCGGCAAGCCCTTTTCCCGATAAATCGCCGATCACGAACGCGATGCAGTTTTTAAGCAGAAACACGTCGAAAAAGTCGCCGCCAATCGATGATTCGGCGAGCGCGGCTTGATAATGGTAGGCCGTATCGAAAAACGGAACGTGTTCGGGGAGCGTGGGCCGGAGCGCGTTTTCCAGTCGCTGGGCGATATTGTGGTCGCGCTGGCGCAATAGGGCCAAATCGGTTGCCGTCCGGGTTTGGGCGGCAGCGCGGGCGACAAGCTCAATGTCGCTTGTTGTCCAGTCGCGCGGCGTGCTTTGGGCGACATTCAGCGCGGCAACGAGTTTCCCATTTTCAAACAGTGGCACGGCGATAAAAGCGCGCACGGCATGGGCGGTAAAGGCGGGCACGTTTTCGACAAAGCGCGCATCGGCGGCTACGTCGGCAACCGCGACGGGCGCAGCCTCGTTGAATAGCGCGCTGACGCTTGCGACAAAATCGGCGGAGCGGTATTCGCCCGCGTGGGTGGACAATCCGCCGGATTGCCAGCCGTCCAAATTGCGCAAAATCCCCCGGTCGGTGTCGAAAAGCGTGAAGTAACACCTATCGGCGCGAAGGGCTTCGCCCAAAGCGGAAACCGCGACCCGGCGCACATCGTCGGGGTTGTCCGAGTTGCGCTGGGCTTGCCCGATACGATTTAGCAGACTTTCCTGCGTGGCCTGTTTCTGCGCCTCGGACAGCAGGCGGGCGCGCTCGACTTCCGCCCGTCTGCGGGCCGAAATATCCAAAAACCGCACGGCAAACCCATCGCCGATACGGGTCACGGTGTTGAAGAACCAAGCGTCTATGGCTTCGTGGCTGTAATGGAACTCCCACTGCTCAGTTTCCCCCGTTTCCGTCACGCGCTTGTAGCGGTCGAACAGCCCGGCCTCCCGATTGCCGGGCATTTCTTCAAGAAGCAGTTTGCCAATCAAATCGGGCGCGGCGCGCTGGGTAATTGTTTCGGCGGCGGGGTTGACATAGACAACGCGGACATCGTCGATCTCGCCAGTTACGCAACGAACCGCCTCGAAAACCATAAAGCCGTTCGGCGACGTGTCATGGGTCGCTCGAAACCGCTCCTCGCTTTCCTGCAAGGCTCGGACGGCGGCCCGCTGCTCGGTAATGTCGGTGTGAATGCCGACCCATTCTTTGATTTGGTGGTTGTCGTCGAAAACGGGCACGCCGCGAATAGAATACCAGCGGTACGAGCCATCGGGCCGACGAACGCGGTGCTCAAACACGAACGGGGTTTGCGTTCGCACGGAGTTTTGCCACGCCTCAAGCGTCGGCTGCGCATCGTCGGGGTGCACGGCATTTGCCCAGCCGTAGCCTTGATAGTCGTCAAACGCCTGCCCGGTTATCGCGGCCCAGCCGGGCTGCTCGCCGCGCATTTCGCCGTCAGGCGTGTTCGTCCAAACCACTTGCGCGGTCGCGTCCACGAGCGACCGATACCGCTGCTCGCTTACCCGCAGGGCTTCTTCCGCCTCGAACTGCTCGGTATTGTCCGATAAAATCGTGACCGCGCCGAGGGTCGCCTTATTTTCGCCGACGATGCGCGTGGAGCGGGCTTGTACGCGCACACGCTGCCCCGATGGCTGCTCGATCAGCATTTCATCGACCAGTACGCCGTTTTCGCCACTAAGCACACGGGCAAGGCCACGCTTTTCCGGCGGGCGGGCCGATCCGTCCACGCTGAAAATTTTGTAGCGGTCGTAGCCGTCCAAGCCGACGCGCGCGAGGGGCTGCCCCCAAATGCGCTCGGTTTCCGGGTTGGCGTAGTCCAAAACGCCGTTTGCGTCGCAGGTCAAAACGCCGACCGGGGCGGCATCGGTTACGGCCCGCAAGCGCGCCTGCGCGTTTTCCGATTGGGCGAGCAGGTAGGCCGAGCGTTTGCGCGCCCGCTGGGCCGCTTCCACCGCCCCGATAATGAGCAGGCCCGCGCACAACGTCACGGAAAGCGAGGCCCAGTCCATCGCCGCCATGGAAAAGAAGTTGGCGTTGGGCAGCAGAAAGGCGATATTGACCACGAGGGCCAGCAGCAAAACAAGAATGCCCGGCCCCCAGCCGCCCCACAGCGTGAGAAGCGCACCCAGTAAGATAAAGGCGATACTGAACGGGCGCGGCAAAACGACCTGTCCGGTCGGCGAAACCGTGGCGAGGGCGATTTGGATTTTGTGAAGCAGCCATGCCGTTGCCGCAACGAGGGGAAGGACGGCGCAATAGGCGGCGACGGGGTTTCGGCGGGAAAAGAAGCGGGCGAGGTTCACAAATAAACTTTCCTTTTAGTATACCTCCTTGCTTCCTCGCTTGTTTCCACGGGTAAACTTTCAATGATGCGCAAACGAAACGGGCAAAGCAAAGCATGGAGTACGCAGGCCGCCCTCGCGGCGGCAGGAGCGGCCTGCGTGTTTTTCACGGGTATGGGACAAAACGCCCACAGCCGTTCCGCGCGTGACAAGGCAGCAGGCGACATCGTTCTTGGCGAATTTGAAGGCGCGACCTTTGGAAACTGGACGGCAACGGGAACCGCGTTTGGAACCGGGCCGGTACGCGGCGCGGCCCGGTTGGGCGCGCTCGAAATTCAAGGCGCACACGGCGACGGCGTGGCGAGCAGCGAAAACAAAGGCGACACGCCGACCGGAACGCTGACCTCGCCGCCGTTTATTATTTCGCGCGACACCATCGCGTTCGTTATTGGTGGCGGGCCGTATGAGCGCGACACGTGCCTAAACTTAATCGTAGACGGCAAAATCGTCAAAAGCACAACGGGCGCAAAAAGCGACACGCTTTTGCCGCAAAGTTGGGACGTACGCGAATTGCGCGGCAAAACGGCCCGTCTACAACTCGTCGATACCGCTACCGGAGACTGGGGACATATTACCGTGGATCATATTGTAGAAACCGACCGACCCGACCGCCTGCCCGCGAACACCGCACCGCTGTATCAGGAAAAATATCGCCCGCAATTCCATTTTACGGCCCGGCAATGGACAGAAAACCGGCTCAATCCCGGAATGCGCGAAGAAGGATGGCTCAACGATCTCAACGGCTTGGTGTATTACGAGGGCGAGTACCATTTGTTCGCGCAACGCTGGAACAAATGCTGGATTCACGCCGTAAGCCGCGCTTTAGTGCATTGGACGGAACTGGAACCGGCATTTTGGGAAGAGAAGTTGGACAGCGGTGTTCAATCCGGCAGTTGCGTCATTGATTACACCAACAGTTCCGGTTTGTCGCCCGACAAAAAGACGCCCCCGATGGTCGCGTTTTGGTCGCGCAACGACAACAAATCCCAGTGCATTTCGTACAGTTTGGATAAGGGGCGCACGTGGACGTTGTACGCCAAGAATCCCGTTCTCGTTTTTCCCGAGCGTGACCCGAAAGTTTTTTGGCACGCACCAACCCACAAATGGGTGATGATGCTCTACGGGAACGACCAATACCACGTTTTCACCTCGACAAATTTGCTGGACTGGCACGACGAAAAGAAACCGATTGCCAATAGTTTTGAGTGCCCCGATATGTTCGCGCTTCCCATCGAGGGCGAACCGCAAAAAAAATGGGTTCTGGTGCGCGGCAACGGCAAATACTCCATCGGCGATTTTGACGGGGTTTCGTTCAAGGAAGAAACCTCTCAGATGGATTCGGACGCCGGGCCGAACTTTTACGCGACGCAAACATGGAACAACACGGAAACCGGCGACGGGCGGCGGATACAAACGGCGTGGATGCGCGGCGGGGCGTATCCCGATATGCCGTTCAATCAGCAGGTCACGTTTCCGTGCGAATTGACGCTCCATCGCACGGCGCGGGGCTTGCGATTGTTTCGTCGGCCCATCCGCGAAATCGCGCTTTTGCACACGGGCAAAGAAGCCAAATGGGAAAGCCGCGCCCTCAAAAACGGCGACACTGTGCCGCTCCCGGCGTCGGGGGATTTGCTGCATATCAAACTGGACGTGGCTGTTCCCGACGGCGCGACGCTGACACTGAATCTGCTCGGCGTTCCCGTGGTGTTGACGCATAATACGCTTGCCAATGGCGGCGCGCCCATTTCCACCGCGACAGGCGCACTAAAAACCGTGGAAGTTTTGGTGGATCGCACGTCCATCGAAGCGTTCGCAAACGACGGCGACGTGTCGCTGTCCCGCTGCTTTTTGCCTGCTAATGACGCCCTTTCGCTTCACGCCGAGGGAAACGGTATTATTGTCCACTCGCTTTCTGTTGTCATGCTCAAGTCGGCATGGAAGGACAAGTAATTGGCCCCCCTGCCCCCCAATAAGGGGGGTTCTGAATGGCCCACCGATACCGCAAACCGCACGGCTATCGGAAATGCTCTTTTCAGAACCCCCCATTATTGGGGGGCAGGGGGGCCAAAATACGCAAGGAAAGCCCTTCTGTTGCGGCGAATACTAATCGCAGAACTTTTAACCGAAACGGGAGCCGCTTACCCCTTATGACAATAGGAACGGATCAAAAACTGCGCTTCGCTATCGTCGGCTGCGGCGTCATTCACGGAACGCATATCGACGCCATCAGTAAACTATCGGATGACGCGGAACTTGTCGCCGTGTGCGACGAAGTCCTCGAACTGGCGCAAAAAACCGCCGATAAACACAACGTCAAAGCGTACGGCGATTTGGCGGAAATGCTCGCAAACGAACCCTTCGATGTGCTGTGCGTGTGTACGCCGTCCGGCTTGCACGCCAAAATGGGAGTTTTGGGCGCGAACGCGGGCAAGCATATCGTGTGCGAAAAGCCGATTGACGTGAGCCTTGAAGCCGCCGACGCGCTCATCAACGCCTGCAAAAACAACAACGTCAAACTCGTGGTGATTTCCCAGCACCGGTATTCGTCGGGGATGCGGCAGCTGCAGGAATACATCAAGGCCGGAAAATTAGGCGATTTGTGCTACGGCGAATCGGTCACCAAATGGTATCGAACGCAGGAATACTACGATTCGGGCGGCTGGCGCGGTACGTGGGATTTGGACGGCGGCGGAGCCTTGATGAATCAGGGCGTCCATTATGTCGATCAACTGCGCTGGATTATGGGGCCGGTCAAATCGGTGGCGGCGACCATGAGTACACGCGCCCACGAGCGCATCGAAGTCGAAGACACGATTTCGGCAACCATCGAATTTGAAAGTGGCGCGACCGGAACGCTTTTAGCTTCGACGGCTTTGTTCCCCGGCTATCGCCAAGCCCTTGAAGTCTACGGCACGGGCGGCACGGTCATCGTGGAAAATAGCAAAGTGAAGCACGCCCAATTCCAAACCGGCGACGAACAACGCTCGCCGGGCGGCGTCAAGGCAAACCCACCCGCAGTAAAAGATTTCGTCGCCACGACGGAAACGGTTGCCGAGGGCGACGAAAGCAAGGGCATGGCGGCAGCCGATCCGCGCGCGATTTCCACGAGCGGGCACGTCGCGCAGTTCCAAGACTTAATCGGCGCGATCCGCGAAAACCGGGACACGTTTATGAATGGGGCCGAAGCCCGCGCGGCGTTGGAGTTGATTGTCGGCGTGTACCGCGCCGCCAAAACCGGCGAGCGCGTGCAGTTTCCGATTGTGGATTAGATAGGAAACAGGCCTCTTCCCCGTCGCGCGAGGCCGCCCCCACCCCCCTTCCCCTCCCCT
>CAXTBP010000068.1:0-20495 GCA_964241985.1 uncultured Armatimonadaceae bacterium
GGTCAGGGACATGAACGTCCCTGCCTAAGCCCTTCGGGCACGATGTCCCTGCCAGGACGTAAGAGCCATGTTTATATTTGCAAAGTTTGCGCCATGAACTGCCGGGTTGTGGCTGCTGGGGCCGATAACGACTGCGTTCACGGCCCGGCAAGTCTTCGGCTGTGTTCAAACAACCATTGTCACTTCGCCGCTCTGCGTTGTGTCGTAGCCGCTGAGGGTGGAAAGTTGGGAGCGGACGCGGCGGTGCTGCAAGGTTCCGATGAGGTTTTGTATGGCGGGGAGGGCAAGGAACTCCTGCCGGACGGCCAAATCGTAGCGCACCGATTGGATGGGAACGAAGCCCAAGCCGAACGCATGGGCGACCGAGGCCGTACTCACGCCGACATCGGCCCGCCCGGTTTGGACAGCGCGGGCGATTTCCAAATGGCCGTAGGCGATGGTTTCGTAGCCGTTTACGTCGTGTGGGCGAACGCCGGAAGCATTCAGCAGACGGTCGAGCAGTAAGCGCGCACCGGCCCCTTCGTCGCGGTTGAGCAGGCGCACGTCGTTTCGCGCCAAATTCGCGCCGGTTGTGATGCGCTTTGGATTGGTTGGGGCGACGACGAAGCCTTCTTCCCACACGCCCAAGTTGACGAGCGCGGCGGGCGTGCCGCGCATCGCGTTTTGCACAAAGGCAACGTTGTCTGGGCCGCCGTTCGGGTCGGTCAAATGGACGCCCGCCAAATGCACGTCGCCGTTTGCCAAATGTGCGAGGGCCGCCATACTGTTTGCGTGGTGCGTGGAAACGCGCAGGCCGGGCTGCCACCTTTCCGCCGACCGCGCCCACAGCGACAAGGCGGGCGCGCATCCCGCAACAAGCACGGTTTGGGCCAAACGTTCCTCGGTGTCGAGCAACTGCACGCGCATCGTGCCCGTGTGCGCGTTCCATGTGCCCACACCGTCGGCGGGGAGCATTTCCTGCCGAAAGCCCTGCTCACCAAAAAGCGGCGTGGCGATCCACTGCGCGCCGACGTGGGCAAGCCCGACGCGCACCGTGTTTTCGCCGAGGTTAAAATCACCCGCACCCATCGGCGTGGCGCGCCCGTTTGGCAAAATGACACGCGCCTCGATGGGCGGTGTGGCGTCTTCCAGCCAAAACAGTTCTTCGACCGTACAGCCCAGCGCTTTGGCAAGGCGCAGCGCGACCGTGAGCGATAGCGCATAGGTTCCGGCTTCGATGCCGCCCACAGTTTGCCGGGCGACTCCGGCAGCGCGCGCCAAGTCGTACTGACTGATGCCCAGCCGGGTGCGCACGGCTTTGAGTTGGTTTTGTAATTGCGCTTCGGATTTCATGTAAGAATTTTGAGTGGAATGATGCAGGCAAATACAACATTGTGATATATTTACCTGCGTGGCGTTCACGGCTTAATCGTCGTCGCTTGGGAAAGGTTGCGTATTGCATTTTATCAATTCACCGAAAGGTTGTTCGGGTCGGCCTCTTTCAGGATACACGACAAGTAGGGCAGGGCGTCAACATTTGGGCTTTACCCTTATTGAACTGCTCGTCGTCATAGCCATTATCGCAATTCTTGCCGCGATTCTGTTTCCCGTGTTCGCCCAAGCCCGTGAAAAAGCGCGCTCGGCTTCGTGCTTGTCCAACTGTAAGCAAATCGGCCTTGCGATTGCGATGTACCGGACAGACTACGATGAAGTCAATACGCGCCACCGTATGTGTCCCGATAAGCCCAGCGACCCAGTGTGTACCAATACCTTGCCGACGGACTGGACGGGCGCGAACGAAACGTGGTGGTCACCGTATGATAACCGCCCAGCGGTCGGTGCGGAACCCGCCGATCCATCGGCGGTCGCCTACGATACGCCTGCCAAGCAAGGTTTGCTTCAACCCTATTTCAAGAACTTGATGATTTTCAAGTGTCCCAGTTACTCGGCGGGGCAGGTCGGCTACGCGATGAGCTATATCACGGCGGGGCCGATGGGAAAACCCGACGCGGATGTGACGAACCCGTCCGTTATGTTCGTGTGGGATCACGCGCGGACGCCCGGCTGCGCGGATACCCGAAACAATTACGCAGGCCCGAACTGGGTTCCTTTTCCCGTGGCGTCGGATACCACGCACACGCATTACCCGACGCGGCACACTGGAGGCTTTACGACGCTCCGCTACGACGGCAGCGCGAAATGGCGCAAGCCCGAAAGCCTGACCGACATCGACTTTACCGCCAAACCGGCTTCCTAAAACAAACCAGCGAGCGCAAAAAAGCAAACCCGGCAGTTTTTATACTGCTGGGTTTGCTCTTTTGCTGGGTGCGGTCTCAAGCGTGCGCCGCTTTGCGGCGGCGCACAACGACGCCCAAGCCGCCGAGCGCGGGTATCAAGAGCGCGACCGAGGCAGGTTCGGGCGCTCCGGTTCCGCCGGGCGTGAGCGATAACCGCACGTTGTCGAACTGAGAGGCCGTCGTGCCCGACCCGCCGTATTGGTAAAAACCGCCACGGCCCGACGCAAGCACGGTTCCTGCCGCGTAGGTGTACGAGGTAGTTCTTAGCACCGTGTTTGGCGCGGCTAAGTCCGCAATCGACGCGGTAAAGGTATCGCCCACCGAGGAGAAATTGACGCGCAGGTTCGCGGCGTTAATACCGGCAATATTGACCCTGCCGACCTCCGCACCGAACATTCCCGTGGTGCGCTGTACAAAGTACATATCGCCGACAGTCGGGCGCACAATCAGCGTGACCGCATTGAAAGCCCCAGAATCCGCACGAAGCACGGCTCCCGCGTCTCTGGGATTCAGCAAGTCAAAGGTGAGATAGGCAGTAGATAAATTCGTGAAACCGGGTGCGGCAATCGTGGAAAAGTTCTCTGCCGTATTTTTATTGGATTGGTACACCCCGGCAGTTCCGGTCGGATTGCCGACAAACCAGCTGTTCGTCTCGTTGGAAAACGTCGCCGGATTGGTGTTATTTGCTACGGCGTTGAAGTTTTCCGTGAACTGGGCGTGGGCTTTGGGCGCATTCGCGCCGAGCAGCAGGGCGGCTCCGGCCAGCGCGGCGAGTAGGCGGCGGGGAAAAGAAACGGGCATTTTAGATACTTCCTTTTAGGTTGGCTTCCCACTGGGGCGAGGAGATCGCGCGGAGTGCGCGGTACACAGCCATTGTAAGGAAGGCGGCACTATTGCAGCATCGCCCGTTAGGCGCAACTTTATCCGCCCGAAAAGAAGTATCTTTTAACCCAACGAAAGTTGGTAACGGCTGCTAAACGAGAAACGCCGCGCAGTGCGCGGCGTTTCTTGTTTGTTTATTTGGTCTTGCGCTCCAAATCCTTGATGCGGTTGGTCATCCAGTCCGGCGCGGCTCGTAGGGACAGTTTCACGCCCTGCTTGTAATCGTCCAGCGCTTTGGCCCATTCCTTTTGCTCGTAGTAGGCGTCGGCGCGGTTGAGATAAAAGGACGCGCTTTCCGGCGACAAGCGAATCGCGTCCGAATAATCGCCGATAGCCGCCTCCAACTGCTTTAGTTTGGCGTAGGCGACGCCCCGGTTATTCAGCCAGTTCGCCTTGCGCTCGCCCTCTTCGTCGTTTCCGCCGTGCAGCGCCTGCGTGTAATCGCCAATGACTTTGTCCCAGCGTTTTTGCTCGCCGTAGATTAAGGCACGGTTCGCATGGGCGACGGATGCGTTTGGTTCGATACGAAGGGATTCGTCGTAATCCGCGAGCGCCTTGTCTTTTTCACCCAACTCAAGATACGCGCCGCCCCGGTTGTTGAGAGCCGTCGCCCAGTGGGGCTTGAGGCGCAACGCGCCGGTGTATTCGTCGATGGCTTTTTGAAATTCGCGCCGGGCGTAGAATACTTCGGCGCGATTGAAGACGGCGTCGGCGAAGTCCGGTTTGATTTGCAGGGCGGCATCAAAATCCGCGAGGGCGTTTTCGCAGTTTTTGAGGCCGCGATACGCAAGCCCTCGGTCGTTGTATGCTTCGGCGTTTTTCGCGTCGCTTGTTATCGCCTCGGTGAAGGCGGCGACCGCTTCTTTGTAGTTTTGCGCGTTGAGGAGTTCGATGCCGCGCCGGTTCAAATCGCGGGCGGCGGGGGAAGCGGGTTCGCCGACCGATGCTTCCGTTGTCGCGGCGATTTCTTCCGCCGAGGGCGGCCCTTTTTCAAGCTGCTTGATGCGCTCGGTTATCCAGTCGGGAACGGTGGCTGGGGCGAGTTCGGCCCGCTTTTTATAATCGGCAAGCGCCTTGTCGTATTGTTTCAGTTCGTAGTAGGCGTCGGCGCGGCTGGCGAACCCTTCCGGGTAATTTTCATCCGTCATGGGCATCAGGCGCAGGGCCGCGTCGAAATCGGGCACGGCCTTGTCGTACTGTTTTTGGTTGTAATACAGTTCGGCCCGCCGCGCGTAGGCCGCGAAGTCTTTGGGCATTCGGCGAACGGCTTCGTCGTAGTCCGACAGCGCTTTGTCGTACTGTTTCAGTTCGTCGTACACCGCACCCCGCGCCAAATACATAACATCTACTACGGGCGGCAGGGAAAAAGCGTGGTTTATGTCTTCCAGCGCCTTGTTCCATTTTTCCTGAATGAAATACGCGGCGGCGCGCCCGATGTACAGCAGGCCGAAGTCGGGCCGCAGCCGCAGGGATTCGTTCAGATCGGCAAGAGCTTTGTCCGGCAGGTTCGAGGCGGCATAGGCGAGGCCGCGAACACAAAGCGCTTCCGCATCGGCGGGGTTGGAGGCAATGGCGACGGTATAATCGGCGATGGCTTCGGGGTACTGGTCGCGCTGTTGATATACCATGCCCCGGTTCAAACGGGACATAAAATCATCGGGTTTAAGCCGCACGGCTTCGTTCAAGTCAACGAGGGCTTTGTCGAACTGCTGCAACTGCGAATAGGCGAGGCCGCGATTGTTGTAAAGCGTTTCGTTCTTTTTCAGGGCGAGCGCTTTGGTAAATTCGACAATGGCTTTATCGAATCGCTGTTTGGCTGTGTAGCAGAGGCCGCGCCCGTTTACGGCGTCCACGCATTTCGGATCGGCGGCGAGCGCCTGCGAAAACTGCTCAAAGGCTTCATCGAACTTTTTTGCCTTGAACGCCTGCGTGCCGCGCTCGATGAACGGCGCGGCGGCTTTGCTCGTTTGGATGCGGGCTTTGCTAAAAGTGAAGCGCACGAACTCCGGTTCGCCCACGCGGACAAACACAAACGGCACGGGCTTTTTACCCGGCTGCGGCGGGGTTTGCGCGGGTTGCGCGGGAGGCTGCGGCGGGGTTCTCTGCGCGCGGGCAACCAGCGGAAAAAGCGTAAGGGGCGCGACAAGGGCAGCCGCAGGCCAAGTGGGGGCAATAAAAGAAAATCGCATGGGTTGTGGTTTTATTTTATCCCGGCCTAATCCGTGAGTACATCCCAGTGCTTGCGAACAAGCGCGGGATCGTTCTTCTTTACAAAATAACAATCGCTTTGGGCGATAGAATCACGCGGTTTCCACACCGCGCCCCCGTGATTGCCGAGATAGCGCACTTTGATGGCGCGAAACGTTTGCCCATTTGGGGCCGTGTAGCGTTCGCTGCCGCCCAGAATGACGAAGATGGGGGTCGGTGTTTGTTCCCGGTGGGCGGAAAGATACAGGGTTTCGTCCGTCCACAAGGCATCACCCGCGCGAACGAAGCCGGGATGCTCGGGCGCGGTGGGAAGAACGCGGCTTGCGCAAAACGCGCCCAGAGCAAAAAGCACTGCACCGCAAATTTTCAGGGCGGCGGCGGTGTCTCGTTTTGTTGGCGTCGTGATAACGGCGGTAAAGGGAAGGCGAAGCGTTTGAAAGGCCCGCGTCGGGGTGAATTTGGTGTTGTATTTGCGCCTGCACGTCAAGCAGTGCGGGGCGGAGAGCGCGGCGCGGGCTTGGCACTCGGGACAGATTTTATAGTGCGTGTGGGACATGGAACAGTGGATACGCGGAGCGTCCCCTTACCGACTATTGTTTACTAATCCGGGTTCCGTTTCCTTCGTTTTCCATTGGAACGCGGCATGGTGAAACACTCGTATGAACGGTAAATCGAATGCCCGCCCGCTTGCGCCGCCGTGAAAAATCACCGAACCGAACCGGAACCTGCCCTCGCTTCCGCCCCGCTGCCCACACCGCTTGCCGCCCTTCACTTTGAGGCGCGGGCGGCACTTTTGCGTTTGCGCCGCGCCGCGCACGATGGGTTAAGTACACCCGTTGCTCGTCATCGGCCCGTTGCGCCTACCGAAACGGGCGACGGCGCGTTTTCGGTTTTGCTTGCCGAATCAAAAACGCCGTTATGGAGCGATACGCGCCTTGCCGAGCGCGGGCTGCAACTGGGCAAAGTGGAAAACTTGCGAATTTCCGTGCGGGCCTTTAACCATGTCGTGGTTCCTGCGCAGCAAACCGTCAGTTTTTGGAAACAAGTCGGGCGGGCGACCAAGGGGCGCGGGTTCGCGCCGGGCCGCGAAATCCGCGAAGGCTGCATTTTGCCCACGGTGGGCGGCGGTTTGTGTCAGTTGTCCAACGCTTTGTATCAGGTCGCCCTCGACGCCCAAGCGGAAATCGTGGAGCGCCACGCCCATTCGCGCCGCGTTCCCGGTTCGGCCACGCAAAACGCCGACCGCGACGCGACGGTTTTTTGGAATTATCTGGATTTGCGCTTTCGCTTCGCGCGGCCCGTGCGCATGGAGGCGACCTTAACCGACAAGGAACTTATCGTCAAAGTTTTCGGCACGGCGCAAACGTCCGAAATTGCTAAAAACGACGCGCCTTTGCCAAAAGTTGCGCCCGCGTCGCGCCTTCCGTTTCGCCGTTTGGTGCTGCTGGATCCTGTGGAAACCGCACCGTCGTGCGTGTCGTGCGCGCAAAACGATTGCTTCCGCGTGCAGGACGCGGATCAGAACGCCCGCGAAAATGAAACGGAGCGGCAGGCGGTTTTGTTGTACGAACGCTGGCCCGAATGGGAAGCGTATCTGCGCGATTTGAGCGACCCGAACGCGCGGCTTGCGATTCCCGTGCGCGGCGATACATGGCGAATGGCGCGGTTCGCGTGGAAAATCGAAACCGGACAGTCGCTTTCGACCGCGCCCGATTTGGCGATTTATCAAAGCCTTGCGCTCCGTTCTCTCACACGCAAAAACGCGCCCGCAAGCGCGGTTCGTGCGTTGCAAATGGCGCAGGCCGCGCAAATGGGCCGCCGACTTGCGAAAACGGCCTTGCCCTACGACGTGTCGCACGTAATGGTCGCGCAGGCATATTTGCCCGCGCTGTGGGAATCGGGCGTTTTAGGCGGGCGCACGTTCGACGTATTGATGACCGGGCTACCCTTAGCACAGTTGCACGCGCGTTTGGATAAGGCGTTTGCCGCGCATCCCGACCGGCCTTTGCTGAGCGATTTTCGTGCGTCAAGCGCCGTTGTGCAAGCGGAAACCGACGCGCTTGCCCGCGCCCGGCGCATCATAACGCCGAACCACGAAGTTGTCGCACTTTTTCCGGGCCGCGCCCACATCGTGCCGTGGATTGTTCCGCCCGCCCCGCAAGCGCCATCAACCAATGCCGTGCCCAAACGTCGGGCGTTCGCGTATTCCGGGCCGACCGTCGCCCGTAAAAACGCCCACGCCGTGCGCTATGCGGCCCGCCTTTTGGGTGCGGAAGTTGTTTTGCTGTATCCGCCGTCTGGCGAACACGAGGGCCGCGATTTTTGGGACGGCGTCCGCACATCGCGCCCCGAACCGGGAGCGGATTGGCGCGCAGCAAGCGGGGCATCGGTTTTGGTCGCGCCGGATTTGACGGGCGAGCGCCCGCAAAAAGCGCTTGCCGCCCTTGCTGTCGGTTTGCCCGTTCTCGCTACGTCCGCCTGCGGCTTGGGAACGCAGAAGGGCGTGACTGCGATACCGCTGGACGCGGACGGGGAAACGCTTGCTGAAGCGATTGCTCCGTTTCTTCCGAACGGGTGAAAGATATAATGAAGCGACGAAGCCTGCTTCAATAGAGGGGATAGTAATGCCAGCCGAATCCAAGCCCATCAATTACGCCGAACTAAAGGCATTTATAACGAATCAATTTTCGGATGATTACACCATTTTCGCTCCGGTTGCGGAGTCAACGTTCAAACCGTCCGCCGCGAAAATAGGGCACGCCTTTGAATTTTCCGAATGTCATGAGCGAGTACAGTGTTTGCTGGCGCGTTTACCCATTTTGCAAGAGCGAAGCAAAGACCCAGATGAAGAAGGCGACTTGCCGGTTTCCAATGAAACCGTTGAGCAAATGCGGCTTTTGATCAGCGTTTTGGCGAGCCGATTTTCCTCGGATGAAGCGCTTTGGAAAGGCATTTCTCTAAATCCGACACCTAACGGCGGCCTGCAAATATCGTGGCGAACGCAAAGCAACTCACTCTGTTTTACTCTTGAAGACGGCGATTTGAAAATCGTAACGAAAAAAGGAAATACGCGGCCCGAGCGCACCGTTTTTTCTGGCCTCAATCTCTTTAAGTAAAACGTTTGTTCCTGCTCTTGTCGATCAATGCCGCCGTATACCGGAATCGGAGTATTGATTTGGGCGGTGCGTGACACGCGATACAATAAACGCGGAAAGTTTTTTGTATGGAAACCCCGCGCCAGTTCGTTAATTACGCTTTTTATAAAATAGACCCCTCGTGGCGTCGCTTGCCGGAAGCCGAGCGCAAGGCGGGCAAAGAGGCCTTTGCCGCAGTGGTTGAGGAATACCGGGGGCGGGCCGTCGTCGTGCCGTTTTCGACAATCGGAATTCGCGGCGACTGCGATTTCATGCTGTGGCGCATCGCCTACGATTTGGAAACCTTGCAGGAAATGACGGCGAAATTGCTTGCAACCGGCTTGGGGCAATGGATGACGACGCCGTATTCGTACATCGGGCAGGCCAAAACGAGCGTGTACGAGGACGAATTCATTCACCCGTCGCAGGAAGATAAGCGCTCGCGCGTGCGGCCCGGCGAATACAAGTACCTGTTCGTGTACCCGTTCATCAAAACGCGGCAATGGTTTCAATTGTCCGGCGAAGAGCGCCAGCGCATCATGCGCGGGCACATCAAATCGGGGCACGAATACCCGTCCGTCAAACTCAATACGATTTATTCGTTCGGTTTGGACGATCAGGAATGGGTGGTCGCGTTTGAATCCAATCGCCCGTCCGATTTTGTGGATTTGGTGATGGAAATGCGCCACACGGAATCGTCGCTGTATACCGTCAAAGACACGCCGACCTTTACGTGCGTGCGCGGCGACATTCGGCCCGTCCTCGATTTGCTGGGCGGCTAAACCGATTATGACCGCGTTTGGCGACGGCTTTGTGTTCGGCGGCCCCGTTCTTTCGATTTGCTGCGGCCCGCGCTGCGGCGCGGAACCGGGCCAGCGCGCAACCTATGACGCATTGGAAAAGCGTGTCGCCGCACTCTATCCCGACGTTTCCGTGCGCCCAACGCTGTGTCAAGGACTGTGCGGCGGGGGCGTCACCGTTATGTTGCGCGAACGCGCTAACCAACCCATTATCAAACAAAAAATTCGGGACGCGGGTGAGGCCCGCGCCTTCACTTATAACCCGTTCGCAAAGGACAGTGCAAAACCACCATGCCCCAAGTAACCGTACTTATTCCGACCCCGCTCCGCAAATTCACGGGCGACGCCGACACCTTGACCCTCGACGGTGGAACCGACATCGCAAGTTTGATGACCGCGATTACAACCGCCCATCCCGGCCTTGCCAAACCGCTGCTCGATGAAAGCGGCGTGCCGCGCCGATTCGTCAATTTGTATGTCAACGGCGAAGATATTCGCTTTTTGGACAACACGGCGACGATTCTCAAAGACGGCGACGAAGTGTCCATAGTTCCGGCGATTGCGGGCGGCGCGGCAGGAACCGAAGTGTACAACTTGACCTTCCACCGCGATATGTTCAGCCATCCCATTTTGAACAATTTAGGCAAAAAATTTCGCGTGGTTGTCAATATCCGGCGGGCGGTTTTGAACGAGGAATCGGGCTGGGCCGAAGTGTCGTTTGGCGGGCCAGCCGAGGAAATCGGACGCGCGATTGCCGATCTGCAAACCACGGGCGTCAACGTGTCCGGGCCGCTGACCGAAATCATCGAGCCTGACTTGGAAACGCGCGTGCCGATGAGCGCGGGACGCGGCACGTAGGGGTTTCACCTCGGCTTTTGGCGAAAGCCGAGGGCGCGTGCTACACTTTATTGGATTAAAAAGGGCTTTTCGTCGCGTGAGCAGTATTCCTGACCGTTTGTTCAAAATCAGCAAGTCGTATTTGGATCAGGTGCGCGACCGCATCGACGCCGAACTCACCGAGCGTGAGCGCGCCCAAGCGGAACAGGAACTGCGAGGCCGGGGCGAAGACACGTCACTGCCGCCGTTTGCCGCGCAGAACGGCAACGGCACGGGTCGGGGCGACAGCGAATTTCACACCGCCGACGATATGATGCGCCGGGCCGAAGAGCGCATCGCCGCCGCCCGCCGCGAGCGCCAAAGCCGCACGCAAACCGGCGAAACGCCCGCCCCCCCTGCCGCGTCCAACGTCCCCGCCGCGAGTGTGCCGATTCCATCGCCGAGCGATTTGGCAAGCGACGACCCCAACGCCCCCGATTACCGCGTTTTGGGCGTTCCCGTTGGCAGCGACCTGACGACCGTACTGGGCGCATACGAGAAATTGACCCGCCGCTTAGATCCCACAAGGCTCAGTTTTCCCGAAGGCTCGGTCGAACAAAAAGAGGCGGCCCGCATTTTAGCGCGCATCAATACTTCCTACGAAAATTTGCGCAAGCGGCTCGACCCCACCGAAAACCGGTTCGGCAAACTCGAACTGGAATAACCCCAAAATAACGCAAATTCTTCCAGAATTTCGCAAAATTTTCCAGAATTTTGTGTAAGAACGGGCGTGTTTTTTCGTAGTAGCAAACAGTGAAGCCAAGCCAAATCCCATCGCGGCGCGGCTATCTTGTATGAACTTGTCGCCTGAATCTTCGTCGAATCCTTCTGCCGACGCGCAAATTGCGCGTTTTCGTGCCGCCCTGCGCGCCGCCGACGCGCAGGGCGAAAACGCGGATCCGGCGCGAATGCGTCGGGTCACGCAAGAACTGAGCCGGGCGTCCGATCCGCTCATTGCCGAACTTTCGCCCATTCTGCTCCGATATTGCACCTTTCTCACGCGCCGTGCCAAGCAAGGCGGCATGCTGGACGGCGACGATTTGGCGCAGGAAGCGTGGAGCCGCGCGCTTTTGTATCTGCGGGGCGAGAAAGGCGACCGCATTCAATCGGACACGCATTTCAAAAATTTGTTGTTTCGGTGCGCGGAAACCCGCATGGTGGATTTGGGGCGTCGGCGTGGCGTGGCGACAACCGAAGATGCGTTTACGGATGCGGAACGAACCGATACCCGCACCGAACAAGCGCCCGCGCCGCGCGTTTTACCCGATGTTTTGCGCCGCGCGGAGCAAAGCGATTGGGCAAAATGGCTTGACGTATTGTTTTCGGGGACAGCGCTCGAATTTCGGGAAGCGTGTCGCTCGCCGGTGCGCCGCCGCCCGGTCGTATACCAAGCCTTTGTGTTGATAACGCTTGCCGGGTTTTTGCGGGTTTTGCAGGCGGAGAGTGGGGCGCGCGGGGAAAGCGGGAGCGCGCTTTTGCGCGAGTTGGCCCGCTACCTTCCGATACCGGCCCGGTTTTGGGAAATCGCCGAAACGGTGGCCCGAAACGCCGTGCCGCCCGTCAGCGACAATGGCGACGACCGCGCCAAACCGGATGCCGGGGTCAACGAATCGGTGATACAAGCCGTTTGCGCGGATTTGGACGCACCCAATATAAGCCGGGCCACGTTTCATGTGCTTCGGAATGAAGCACGCACTCTTGCGATTGGAAAGGGAGAAGCGTCGTTGCCGTCGTCGAATCGGCAAACGAGCGAAAAATCATGAATACTGTAACATCTGTAACCTCTGTAGCCAGCGACGACGAAATTGACGTAACGGGTGAGGAAATCGCCGCGTTCGTCAGCGGGCAGGAAAACGAACCCGCCCAAGAAACCGACGCCCGCGCCCGCCGCGTGCTTGCAGCAGCACTGAGCGATTCTGTCGTTCGAGAGCGTTTGCTTTGGCTGCGCAGCGTTCGCGCGGATTGGGAAACCGAGGCGCGGAGCGCCGAAGCCGAAGAAGCGACCGCTGCGCCCATTGAAGCCGAGGCGCAAAGGGCGGAAGCCACGCGCCTTTCCGCTTTGCAGGAACGGCTAAGTGCGGCCACATTGCAAAGCGCGGGGCTTGACCAAATACCGGAAAAAACGGCAGCAAGCGGCTTGTGGAACGTGTGGAAAACGGGCGGGGGACGCTGGGCGACGGGTGCGACGGAATCAATGCGCGGCCTTGTGGAAGCCGTCGGGCAAGCGGGGCAGGGGGCGCGCGCTTTGACGCTGGGCGGACAGCGCACTACGTTGTCTTTGCCTTGCCTTGCGCCCGCACACGCCGCACCAGCGATTGAAATCGCGTCCCCCATGCACCAAGACGCAATCACGACCGCCGACGGTGTTCGTATCACGTTCCAACAGTCGCCGGGCAGTGGGAACCGGATGCGCGTTTTGGTGGATGCTTCGCATTTAACGCCCGCAAGCGGCATGGATGGGGAAAGCCGTCCTGCATACAATGTGGCGTTTTTGACCCTGATGGAAGGCGACGAAACGGAAAGCGGCCCGCCAAGCCACAGTCGCCACCTTTTGGTCGTTACGCTCAATGAGCGCGGCAAGGGCTACTCGGATTTTTCTATAACGGCGGGCGACCTACTGACGGGCGAAGTGGACGCGCAAAAGTGTTTTCCCGCGCCGCACGCCGGGGGCTGTCGCTTGGTTGCAGCGACGCTTTCGCAGATGCCGCCCTCGCTCGACGTTTGAAACGTTAGTCCCTCTCTTTATTGGGTTTTGACGCGAAACAGGAAAAAACGCGCAAAATTGCGAATACGCCCTTATGGGCGCGGAAAACGAAGAAAACACCAAACATGCGTTTGCCGATTGGCGTGCCGCCTATGCCCGGATAACCCCAAACGCGGCGGACGCGGGAAGTAATCCGCCGCAGGGTGAAAACGTCGTTTTCGCCCTGCGCGCCTTGCTGCACCCCGCGTTGCGCCCCTTTTTGTTCGATCCCACGCTGGAAATCGACGAAACCTATCCGGGCCTCGACGAGTACGCCCGCGCCCTTTTGGAAACACCCGAAGGGGTTGCCGCTTTGGCGAAGTTGGGAAGAGATGATGTTGATGCCCTGTATGAAGCGGCCCTTGTTGCCGCGTCAACGGGCGCGCATACGCCGCGCGTTGACGCGGACGCTCCCGCCGCAGTCGGGGCAATTTGGGGCAGTTTGTATCTTACGGCACGACAGGCCGCCGTGCCGTGCCGCGTGCGGGCTGCATGGGATGATGCGGCCCGCAAAAATACTACTCACTGGCCCGCGCCGCGTCCGCTCCGCGCGGTAAGCGCGGAACTGGAAAACGCGGGGCACGTCGCGCTCGCCGCCGCGCTCGCCGCGCTTCGGAATAGCCCCTCGGGTTTACCCGAGGCTTTGCGCCCCGAAGGCATTGTTTGGGATCTGTGCTTGCCCGGCGAGGTGGACGCTTTGGCGCAAAACGCGCAGGGCGATTCGCTGCAACTGCCGCTTGCGCTTGCGTTTTTGTCGCTCCTGACAAACACGCCGCTACCCGCGACTTGGGCGGCGACCGGCGCGCTCGCATCAAACAATCGCCTTGACGAAAACGGCTGCGGTGTGGCGATTCGTTCCGTCGGTTTCGTTGACGCGAAAGCACGCGCTTTGGAGATTTTGGGGCCGAAGCACCGCTTTCTTGTGCCCGCCGAATCGAGCGAAACCGGCGTGATTACCTCTTCCACGACGCGCGTTCCCGCGCGCGGTTTAGCCGAAGCCTTCGGGCAAATCGTTCGGGCGGGCGAAACGCCGGTTTTCGCGCCGCGCCCACTTGTCCCCTCCCCGCCGGGCGGGACGACCGCAAAGGCGATGGCGTGTTTTGTGTTTGAGGCAGGGCGAGACTTTCAAAAGGAGCGCGAAACGCTGGCTCGCGGCGTTCTTGCGCGTTTTACCGATTCAATCGATGCAACGCGCGACGCATGGGGAAACACCGTTTTTTGGGTGCGCTTCCCGGCTGCCGAGGCCGCGATTGAGGCCGCGCTTGCGGTCAAGCAAAATTCGGGCTGTTTTGTGCCGTGGCCGCTGCCCGACGGTTATTTTAAGCGCCCAAGTGAGCAGGCAATAGGTACGCTTGCGCGTGTCGGTATTGCGGTGGATGCGGGGCGCGACGGAGCGGACATTTTGTGGGAAACGAATGCCAAGCCGCGCGCCGAAGCGGTTGCCCGCGCCGCCGCGCCTGGTCAAACTCTCGTTGATTGCGGCGAAGAATGGCAAACGCAAAACCAAACCGGGGGGGAGCCTTCGTATCGCTTGGCCTTGTTGGGGCGGTTTCGCCTGCTCCATCTTGCCCCGCCCGTTTCCCTGCACGCCGCGTCTATGCGAAGCGAGCCACGGGCGGCAAGCGATGACAAACCGGGCGGCGCGCTGCTGGATGCGTGTTCGCACAATTTGCCCACCGAAACCGCGCCGCTCATCGGGCGCGATGCGGAACTGGGCCGCCTTCTCGGCCTGCTCACGGGAAAATTTCGCGCCCCGCTGGTGACGCTCACGGGCGGCAGTGGCGTGGGGAAAACGCGGCTCGCCCTTGAAGCGGCGGCGCGAACTGCGCCGTTTTTCGCGGGGGGCTTGTGGCTTGCGCCAACCGGGGGCGCGCAAAGCGAGGACGATTTGGCGGCCCGTATCGCGGACGCGATGGAGATTCGCCTACATTTGGGTACGGGCGGCGATAATCGAACGGCGACGCCCGGCGACACGCTGACCGATCAAGTACTGCACCGTGTTCACCAAATAGGCAAGCCGGTTTTGCTGGTGCTGGATAGCGCCGAAGCCGCGCCCGACGCCGTGCAGGCGTTTTTGTCGAAAGTTGCGCAAAGCGGCGCGCCGGTTACGTGTTTGGTCACCGCCCTCGCTCCGCTCGGCGCACTTGGGGAAGTCCCGGTTCCCGTGGAACCGCTGGGCGTTCCGCTTGCGCCCCTTTCCGAATCGCCCGCAACGGATGCGGACGACCAGAGGGTGCAAGCGGCGGTTTTGCAGTCGGCGGCGGGCGCGTTTTTCTTGTCGCGGGCGGGCCGCGCCCCGCAAACCGGCGAGTGGAAATTCGCGCTTTCGGTGTGTCGCGCGCTGCGCGGGGTTCCGCTCGCGCTGCTGCTGGTCGCCGCGCAAACCCCGTTTTTATCCTACGAGCAAATCGCGCCGCAGTTTGCGCCGCCCGTTTCCAGTGTCGCAAACGCCGGGTTGATCGGTTCCACGGCTCCCGCCGCCGCGCCCATTGTTGTTCGGTCGGCGTTTCGCTCCGTGTATGCTTTGTTGTCGCCGGACGAGCAAACGCTGCTGCGCCGCATCGCGCCGCTTTTAACGTACGACCGCGAAAGCATCAGCGGCGGTGCGAGCCGCGCAGGCTGGACACGGGAAGCGGCTTTTGCCGTTTCGCAAATGGACAAGGAGGACGCGAGCGACGCGCTCACCGGGCTGCAAAATCGCGGCCTTCTTACCCAGCACAGTTTTCAAAACCGCGCGTATTATACGTGTTTGCCCGTGATTGCCGAATGGGCGCTAAACTTGTTGGAACGGGACGAAACCGAAGCAAAAACCGCGCTGGAAGCCCACGCGCGCTTTTTTCTGCGTTTGGCGCGCGAAAAAGCGCGGTTTTGGGACACGCCGGACGAAACGGCGGCGTTCGACGAACTGCACACCCAGCGGCATCAGTTGCGGGCGGTCGCCGCCTATTTGCAGGAAACCGACCGGCCCGCGTTTTTGCGGTTTGTCGCCGATACGGGAAGTTTTTTGCGCTATCGCGGCATGGTGCGCGAATGGCGGGACTGGCCGCGCCGCGCGGTGCGCTTTATTGAACTGGGCGGGGGCGCGCTCGATGACGCGCCGACCCGCGAAGCCGCGCTCTGTTTTGCGCGACTGTACCAGTTTTGCGCGATCAACGCGCTGGACGCGGGCGACGTGAACGATATTCTCGCCTACGCGCAAAGCGGCCTTCGTATCGCGCGCGAAGCCAATCACCGGCGTGACAGCGGCGATTTACTCAATTTGCGCGCTATCGCGCACGGCAAACTGAATCAAGACGAACTGGCTCTTGCCGACTGGCGCGAAGCCCGCGCCCTGTTTGAAACTATCGGCAACAAGCGCGGGATCGTGACCGTTCTCAATTCGGAGGGCAAGTTTTGGGAGCGGCGCGAACAGTGGGATGCAGCCCGCGCCTGCCACGAAGAGCAACAGGAAATTTGTCGGCGCACCCATGACACGCGCGGCTTGTGCTACGCGCTCGGGAATTTGGGCTGCAACGCTTTTTTCCGTAACAATGCCGAGGAAGCGCAAACCTATCTCAACGAACAGCTCACGCTGGCCCGTCAGCTCAAAGACGCCGAAGCGATGGCAAACGCGCTGATAAATTTGGGCGACGTTTTGGATTCGCTGTGCAACGCCCCCGGCCCCGCCGTGCCGATTTTGGCGCTGAGCGAGCAAATCTTCGCCAAACTGTACCACCCGACCGAAAAGGAAGCGGCGAAATATCTTGCCCGCATCGCCCCGCTGTGCGGCGAGAGCAATATCGAATTGTGGCGGCGCGATTTCGCCCGGCGCACGCTCGCGGAACTGGTCGCCACTGCGCCGCCGCTGCCGCATCACCTCATTTTGCCCACCGATGGAAGCGGAAAAAGCGAGTTTTTTTTGCCACAGCGGCAAAACGCGGGTGAAAACCGTGGCGTCCGGGCCGAAGACGGGTAAAATAACGCACAACCAAACCAACGTAACTTACCCATGTAATCAACGCTTGATGACGCCGCAGTCACTGCACCCGCCCATGAATTGCGCTTCCATGCCGTGCCGACGCCTTCTTTAACCATTCCGCCCCAAAACGCTTCGCCCATCGCGCTTTCGCTCCCTGCCATAGGGCGCGTTTCGGTTCCCGGCTTCGCGCCGCCTGTTGCCGTCAATCGCGCGCGGCTTATCGTCGCCAATTCGTCGAGCTTTTTGTATATGACGCCCGCCCGGCGCGTGATCACCGATTTGCGGCTCATTCCAAACAAGGAACACGGCTTGCAGATTTTGCGCGAGCGAAAACTGCATGTCGCGCCCACCCCGTATGATCAGCCGGAGCGCGGCGACGAGTGGGGAAACCGCGTCATACAAACGCGCCACGATACGGTAAACTCGCAGCTTACGATTGTCGCCGATTTGATTGTGGAAACGATGTGCGCGTATCAAGAAAGCGGCGCGCCGATTCCGATTCCCGTGCCGCACGATACAAGCGACCGTTTGGGCGATTTCGCCTCAACGACCGCTTTAACCGCGCCGGACGCCGCCATGAACCACGACGCCCGCCGGTTCGGGCAGGAAATCAGCCGGAGCGGCAGCCTGCAAGAAGACCCCTTCGGCTTTACGGCCCGCCTTGCCAGCCGCGTCCATCAAGCGATGACTTTTCGTTCGGGCAGCACGGGCGTGGGCACGACGGCCCGCGAAGCGTGGGAAAACCGCATGGGCGTGTGCCAAGACTATACGCACATCTTGCTCGCGTTTTGTCGCCTCTTAGGTGTCCCCGCCCGCTACGTGTCCGGCATGGTTCCCGGCGAGGGTGTCATGCACGCTTGGGCCGAAGTCCTTTTGCCCGCTCCGCCGCTCGCGCCCGGCGAAACGAACGAACAAGGGGCGCACGAAGAACGGTTGTGCTGGTATCCCATCGACCCAACCTACAACAAATGGGTCAACGAGAAATATGTTGCCGTCGCGGTCGGGCGCGATTACCGCGACGCCTTGCCGACCTCGGGCACGTATTACGGGGGCAAAAGCGATCTGCGCTACAAAAGCCGCGTCACGATTTCCGCTTCGGACACGCGGCTTTTACCGACTACCTAAAAAAAGCCCGCCTCCAATAATGGGGGGTTCTGAGTAGCCCGCCGAAATCGAGAAATGGTGCGGCGGCAGTAACGGTATTTTTAGAACCCCCTATTATTGGGGGGCAGGGGGGCCAAATAGAAAAAGCCCGCTTCCATTTTGGAAGCGGGCTTTTCTGTAAACCGTGAACCGGGGTTAGGCGGCGGCGGGTTCGGCGATTGCGAGCGGGGTGGACGGCTCGGCGGGGTGGGTGGCATACGGGTTTTCCGCGTACACGGAAACGCGGCGCATGTGTTTGGCCCCTTCAAATTTCACATAGCCGTCGATTTTGGCGAACAGCGTGAAATCACGGCCAATGCCGACGTTCTTGCCCGGATCAAATTCCGACCCGCGCTGGCGCACGAGGATAGAACCCGCCGTGACGGCCTCGCCCGCGTATTCTTTGACGCCCAGCATCTTCGGCTTGGAATCACGCCCGTTGCGCGACGAACCAACACCTTTTTTATGTGCCATTGTTTGTTTATTCCTTTAGTTTGACGGGGCTTAATTAAGCGGTAATCGAGCCGATGCGGATATGGGTCTCGAACTGGCGATGCCCATAGTGGCGCTGCGTGTTCTTGACTTTGACATAGGTCAGGCCGTTGATTTTCTTGCCCTTGCCCTGTTTGACAATGGTTCCGGCAACCGACGCGCCCGAAACGGTCGGCGTCCCGAACGTCGCGGTTTCGCCGCCCACGCACAGCACTTCGCCGAGCGTGATGGCGTCGCCGACCGCGCCTTCCAATTTTTCCACGATAATCGTGTCGTTTTCCTGAACGCGGTACTGCTTGCCGCCCGTGCGAATTACTGCATACATAATTATTAAAGTGCCCTTGATGAAGATTTCTAAGTTAAGTGCGGAACGATTGCCTACATTTAGAGGTTCCGCAACCTTCGGAGTGTATCACGGTCAAATGCACGTGTCAAACCGCGCGGCCCGGTTGCCGAAAACGCCGCAGTAAAACGGGCCGGGTAAAATATCCGCAAACGCCGCAACGGTTGGGAGATTTTGATGAGGCCGATACCGGAGCCGATTTTGACTGCGATGAAAGAGCATCGCCGGTGGTACGAATCGCAGATAAAACAGATTCCAAAGGAGGGAAGCCAACTTGTTTTAGACGAGGTGGATTTATCCGAAATGGATTTCTCCAGTTTTGCGCTGTTTGATGCTTGGTTTTTGGAAGTCAACTTTGACAACTGCCGTTTGGTTGGGACAGACTTCTATTGGGCCACTTTGCCGTCGTCCACATTTCGCAACGCAGACATGACCGATTGTAACTTAGGAAAAACGAACATCGACTACACCGATTTTTCCGGCGCGACTATGGTAAACGCCAATCTTGTCAGCGCCAGTTGTTGGGAATCCGATTTGACAGGGGCGCATTTAACAAATGCCAATCTGCCACGTACAAGTTTCTACAACACGAAATTGGTTGCAGTAAATTTCACCAACGCGATGATCGGAGGCTGTCTTTTTGATAATGTGGATTTGTCCGACGCTATTTTGACCAACGTGCGCGAATTGGACGAGGCGCATATTAGAAGTATCGTCGTGCATGGGAAGCGGCTTGGCCCCGACGAAGCGCGGCAATGGATGAAGAGCCAAATTGGACGGGGCAGCGGCGTTTCTTGACACCGTTTGGCGGGCGCACTATCATAGAAAGGTATGCGTCCCCGATTAATTACCGTTCCTAAAGTCCTGCTGTTTCTGGTCGCGTGCGCGGTTTTCGGGGGCTTGGCCTACTGGATCAAAGGTGGGATGCCGCTTCCCGGTTCGGGCGTACCGTCCACGGCGGGGAAAATCGCCTTTATTTCCGACCGTAACAATCACAACGACCTTTATATGACGAGCGCGGACGGCAGCGGAACGCCCGTTCCGCTGACCGACGATGCCGCCGACGACAGCCAGCCCGCATGGTCGGCGAGCGGCAGCGAGATAACTTTTATCTCGTCGGATCGCAAAGGCGTCAATCCGCAGGTTTTTATTGTCGATGCCAAGCAAGGCGCGACCGTTTTGCCGATTACCAATACGTCGTCGAGTAAAGACCAGCCGTTTTTCGGGGCCGAAGGGCTTATCTATTATCTGGACGCGGGCAAACTGAATTCCGGCAACGCTACGGCGTCCGATTTCGACGCGCTGTTGCCCGGGCCAGATTTGCGGCTCGTCCTGTCCAATTTGTTTTCTACGGGCGGATTGGTGCGTGTCGCGGTTTCGCCGGACGGCAAGCGGTATTTGGGCGTTCTCAAAGGCGAAGAATCCCAAGCCTTGCTTTTATTCGAGCCGGACGGGGAAGCGCTCGCGGTTTTGGGGTTCGGCAGCCGCGTGTACCCGGCATTTCGGCCCGACGGCGGCTGGGTCGCCCTTTTTGTCGATGGCGGGCCGCTTGAGTCGCCGGGCCTTTTCTACAGCGATGCCGCCGCGCAAGCCGCCGCCGAAAAAAACGAAGCGTGCCCGCCGCCGTCGCCGCTGCCGTT
>CAXTBP010000068.1:20505-25255 GCA_964241985.1 uncultured Armatimonadaceae bacterium
ACGCTGGTTTCGTGGGATAACAGCGGCACGCTGTCGCCGCCCGAAATTCTGCCGTTTGCGCCCAACGCAATCCGCGTTTCGCCAAGCGGCGATAAAATCGCGCTGTGCGCCGACCGACCGGCGGAAGAAGGCAAACCCGCCGTACAGGGCGTGTTCGTTTTATCCCTCGGTGGGGCGTCGGCCCCCAAACAAGTGTCTAATTTGCCCGCGAGCGAACCGACATGGTCGCCGGACGGCACGTACCTTGCGTTCGTTTCCGGCGCGGATATTTATTCGGTGGATTCAGACGGCGCGCTGCCCCCCTTCAACGTAACCAAGGGCAAGGGCACGAACCATTCGCCCGCGTGGTCGCCCGCTGCTGCCGTCGGTGCAAGCACCGCGCAGGCCGCCCGGCCCAAAAAGTAAGCCGTATTTATGAACGTACTGGTACTCGGCGGAACGGGCTTTTTGTCCGGCGCGGTCGTCAAAGAAGCGCAAAATGCGGGCCATGCGGTAACCATCGTTACGCGCGGCAAAGAAAACCGCCCCGCGCCCCCGACCGGCGTGACGGTTTTAACCGCCGACCGCAGCGACGAGGCCGCACTTGAAGCCGCCGTCCAAAGCGCGAACCAATTCTTCGACTTGGTTATCGACTGCGTTTTGTTCAAGCCCGACGACGCCCGCGCGGCTGTCCGTATTTTTCAAGATCGAGCGGCGTGCTACGTTTTCATTTCGACCGATTTCGTGTACGGCGGCGAACCCCGCTTCTACCCAATCCGCGAAGACGCCCCGCGCCATGCCCTCAGTTCCTACGGCGTGAACAAAGCCGCGTGCGAGGACGTGTTTTTTACCGCCCAGCGGGAAACCAATTTCCCCGCTGTGGTACTGCGCCCGCCGCATATTATGGGCCGGGGAAGTTTGCTCGGAACCGGCTCGCTGGAAGGCCGCGATCCGTGGATTTTGTGGCGATTGGAAAACAATCAGCCGATTTTGCTTCTGGACAACGGCGAACTCCTCATTCAGCCCGTGCACAAAACCGACATCGCCCGCGCCGCACTCGCGGTCGCTGAGGCAAAGGCGCAAACGGTCGGCAAAGCATACAACATGGCCGGGCCGGACTATGTGACGACGCGCCGCTACTATGAAATGGTGTGCGATGCGTCGGGCTTGCCGCCCGAAAATCTGGTTGTTGCGCCGCTTGCGTCGCCCGTGTATTTGGCGGCCTATCCCGACCGTGCCCCGTTCGCGCAGAATCGTGCGTACTCGCTCGACGCTTTGCAAGCCGACGCCCACTTCGCGCCCACAATTTCTTTGGCGGATTGCATCGCAGAAGTCGTTGCTGAATACAAGGAAAAAGGCGATCCTGCGGGCGATCCGCCGCAGGCTAAAACCGCGTTTGTAAACGCGCTGGGTGAAAGCACCGAGCGCTTGGCGCATCTTTTGAAAGACGCCGCGTAATGGGTTCATCTACGCCCGTTTGGCCGCGTTTGCTTGCGTCGGGCGGAACCATCGGGATTTGTTCGCCTGCGGGCGCGACGCCGCCCGAGGACGGGGCGTTTGAGCGAGCCGAGCGCGTGCTGAATGCGCGGGGCTACCGCGTCGTAATTGCCCCGAACGCCAAATTACAAAACGACGGCCCGGAGCGTACGTATCTTGCCGGAAGCGACCAAGCGCGCGCCGATGATTTGAACGCCTTTCTCGCCGCCCCCGCCATTGATTTGATTTTGTGCGCGCGCGGCGGCTACGGGTCGGGCAAACTGCTGGACAAGTTGGACTGGGAGGCCGTGCGCCGCGACCCGAAACCCGTCGTTGGGTATTCGGATATTACGGCCTTGTCGCTTGGGATGCTGGCGCAAACGGGCGTCGTGTCGTTTTCGGGCATTATGGCAACGTCGGGCCATGCGTTTGGTGAAGACCGCTTGGACAGCGAAAGCGAGGCTTCGTTTTGGCAGGCCGTGGGCGATGAAACCGCGAGCGGCTCGTTTCCGCGCACGATGGCAAATCCGCCGGGAGTTGCCCCGTGGCGCGTGTGGCGGGGTGTTGCGAACGGGGCGCAAACCGTTTCCGGGCCGATTGTTGCCGTGTGTTTGACACTGTTGCAAAGTTTGTTGGGCACGCCGTATGTTCCCGATTTAACCGGCGCGATTTTGGTGATCGAGGACGTGCACGAAGAACTGTATTCCATCGACCGCGCCTTGAACCAACTGCGCCTCGCGGGGATTTTGGATAAGTTGGCGGGTCTTCTCATTGGCTCGTTCAACGGCGCGGGCGAACAGGACGCGCTCCTTCTTGACGCCGTACCGAAACTCGCGCTCGACATGACGCCCGCCCATGTTCCGGTTGCGTCCGGTGTGGCCTATGGGCATATCGCCCGCCGCTTAACGCTCCCCGTCGGCGCGACCGCAACGGCGGATTTCGCCCAAAGCGCGTTTGTTATTCACCGCTCGGTTTAACGGTTTCGTCGCGCTTCGACCCGCCGTCGTGTTGCGTTCGCGTGTTTTGCCGTAAGCGCCAAGCCGGGCCGACGATTTGCAGCACGAGCAACGCGAGAAAAAGCGCGCCGTCGAAATACTCGATCAACTTTCGCGCTTGCGCAAAGGATTCGAGGATGCGCGGAATTGCATTGTTACCGCCGCGCAGTTTTTCCGCGAGCGGATATACCGCGTCCTGCGCGATGCCTGCGATAATGAGGGCAGCACCGACCTCAGTCATCACTGCGCCAAAGGCTTTCGCCCACGAAATATCGAAAACGCGCTTTTGCCATAAGGCAATGGTGGCGTATCCGCAAAGCGCGGCGACAAGTTGAAGGGCCAGCACGCCCAGCGCCGGAGCGAAGTACATTTCGGGATCGGAACCCGCACAGAAATAAAGGAGGCCGCCAAGAATCGCCGCGCACAAAACAAGGACGCTGAAGACCCATCCCAGTAGAACGACGGGCACAAGCAGTTCCCGGCGCAAAACGACGAAGGCGCGGTACAGGCAAAAAGCCGTGGTCGCGCCGAGTGCGCCGCTCACAACCGCGAGAAAGACTATCCATGCAGGCATCGGCGTTTTGGTTGCTTTCTATTTTGCGCGCCAAACCGGAAGGAAGCGAAGTAGGCAAAGTATACCTGCTTCGTGCCTCGTTCTTGAAAGCCGGAACGATGACTTTGTTTCGTCCGTAAATTTTTCCATGCCCAAACTGCTGCGAACAAAATCGCATTCGCCCGCCACTAAAGCCCTCGTCGCGGGCGGCATCGTCGCTTTTATCGTGCTTCCCATCGGCTGCGCGACGGTTTTCTTTGCCAAGGGGTGCGACATGGTAGAAGAAACCATTCGCGCGCAAGCCACTTCCCCGGACGGTAAACACACTGCCGCCATCTTGGAGCGCGGCGGCGATGCGACCGTGGGCTTTTTTCGCATGGTCGTTTTGTGCGAGGGAGGTGGCGCTTGCACGGCGAACGGTGAAAATGTGATTGCCTCGGAGGAAGATCAGGGTATTTCCAATGTCGGCTGGATAGGCAACAATAAACTGATCGTGTATTACAGCCCGTCGTTCACCAAATTCAGAGGCAGGGCCGATACGTACAAGGGCGTAAAAATCGAGTACGTCCCGCAGGGGAAATAGCATGAACGAACCGACAGCTTACGCCGCCAAATTTTCCATATCTATGACTGAAATTCCAAAAAAAGCTCCCAGCCCGCTTGTCGTCAAAGCGGTTGCCGCCTTCGGTATCACGATTGCCCTCGTGCCTTTGCTCGGCTTAGCGTGGTTTGCCTTTGTGATTTGGAGCGATTTTCAGGACAAAACCATTGTCCAAACCACGTCGCCGAACGGTAAGCGTACCGCCGTACTTTTTGCGCGGGACGGCGGCGCGACCGAATGGTTCCACCGCTTTGTTGTTTTGTGCGACGGAAGCAAAGGCTGCACGGCGGACGGGAAAAATAATATCACCGAAGAGCGAAGTACGGGTATTTCCACGGTTCGGTGGTCGGGGAACGATAAACTGCACATCTATTACAGTCCATCGCAAACCGATTTTGACTATAAGCGAGCCACAAAGAACGGTGTGAAAATCGAGTACGCTCCGACAGGAAAGTGACTTATGGAGAAGCAAATGGCAAATTTGCGCACCAGAAATTTTCATTGGGTTTTACTTTTGTTTGTTTCAGGCGTTCTTTTGAATGGATGCACATTGAATACTCGCCTCGTAGTCACAAACGACAAACCCTATACGATCAAAGTTTTTGAAAAATATAAAGATGTGGACGGTTCTATAAACATTCTTGAAGTCGGCGATGTGCCCGCTAAACAAACCAAAGACTTCGGGCGCGTGCTACATGGCGTGAATGAGCGGGGCAAAGTTACGTTTGAGTTACGCAATGCCCAAAATAAGGTTGTTGCCCAAGTGACCGCCGCCGAAGACGAAGACACGCACGATGTTGTCAATTTGCACATCAATGGCTGACATGGGCCTTGCGCGGCGGAATATCTTTCCTCTTCTTCCGCCAAAAAAGCCATCTGACGTGCCGAAAATTAGCCCCAATTTTTCGCGCCGGTAGGGATTTTTCGGTAAAACATGTTAAGGCAACATAAATGGACAAATCGGTTAAAAAAATCTTTGTTGGTTTAGGAATTGCCTTATTTGTCAGCGGTGCGCTGCTGGTTTGGTTTGTGATCATGTTGTTCGTCAATTCTGAAAATCTGTTCGATGCCGCGCAGAACAACGATTTGCAAACGGTGCGGAAACTGCTTGATTCCGGCATACCCGCAACCACGACGGCTGGGGAT
>CAXTBP010000069.1:0-9453 GCA_964241985.1 uncultured Armatimonadaceae bacterium
AAGCGGTACGTGGGCGCGTTGACGAGCGTCCCGAGAATGTTCCAGCCGCTGACGACGATAAACTGCCCGATCATCATGCCCCAAAAAAACGGGAGCGATTTGCGGAAGCCCCGCAAGCCGCCGAAGCGCAAAATCACCGCTTTGAAAAACCACGCAATCGTCAGCGGAACCCACACAATGCCGATTTGATACGACGACGTGACGGCAAAAGCGAGCGGGTGCAGCGGAAAGCCGGGAATGGTAACCCGTGCGACTTGCATCAAGGCGGCAGCCGTGAACCCGAGCAAAATGGCGAAAACCTCGTTCATATCGCCTTTCGTCGGATTGGACAGCCATTCCGAAATGCGGGCGTAGGTTTCGTAGCCTGCCGCATAGCGCACCTGCGCGGTCGCGCCGTAGCGGTACATCAAATGGACGTACAGCAAAAATCCGACGAACGAGGCGAACACGCCGCCGACCATGAGGGCCGTCGTCCATTTGCGCCGCTCCACGCTTGCCCCGGCGGCATCGCATAAGCGGTAGCTTTCCAATTGGTAGGGCATCGGGTTCGAGCGGTGGGCCTGCGTGAACCATTGCAAAAGGCCGAGCGGAACCAAATCGTGGGCGGCGAACGCGCGGGTTCCGAACGTGCGCGTCAGCAGCATTTCCGGGCCGGTGAAATGCAAATCGTGGACGGGCGTTCCCAACTCCGCCCGCATTCGCGTAATGGCGAGCGACAAGGCGAAGTAGATAACAAAAAAGGCCAAGCCTAAAAGCGGCGATAAGCCCATCGTCCGCGCGAACGCGATGAGGGCGACCACGCCAACCAAACCGCCCCACACGGCAAGTTTGTACGGCATCGGCTCGTTCGCATCGTCAAGGCCGGTGGTTCGGTTGCAGGCGCGATCCCACACGCCGCGCAAATGGTGGCGGGCGACATACAGCGACAACACGCAAAACGACAAATACGCCCCGAACGCTTGCCCTTCCACATACGGAAAGCGCCGGTTCACATCAAGGGCGGAGGCGACCACGACGACCTTTTGCAGTTTCCAAAACCAGTAAAAAACCGGTACGGAAAACAAAAAGTCGAGAGGCATCAGCATTCCAAGCGAAATAATGAACGGGTAAAAGGCGACCGGGGTTTCGCCAATCGCGCTCCACGGTGAAACCGTTAAAAACTGATCCAATCCGGGCAGATAGCGCAAATCCACATAGGAATAGCCGTTGCCCGTGTAGCCCGCCGCCGGGATGGATGGGTAAAAATAGTTCAGCGAATTGAGCATGTCCGGCACACCGGCAACCAGTACGCCCCCCCAAAACAAGGGGTTTCCGGCCAGCCCGCGCCGCGTCCATGATTCGCTGTCCGCGATTTGCAAGGGCAACTGCACGAGCGGAAACGTCAGGCGTTCGTCGTCCATCCACGCCCGGCGAATGATGGTGTTGATGCACAGCATGACCCACAAAAGAAGGCCGACAAACAGCGTCCAGCGCCCGATAACCGGCAACCACGCGGCAAGCAGATACCGATGCCACAGCGAACCGTCGCCCGTGTAGTAGCGGTCAAAGATGGCGGAGTCGCTAATCGTCAAATGCGGTGGAAGGTGCGGCAAAATATCGCCCCATCCGTTGGCGTCCGAAAAACGGAACCCGTAGGTGACGACGGGCACGAGGACTTGCAGCGTGTCGATGCCCGCAATCGCCGACGACAGCGCAAGGAGCGAATACGTGAGCAGGAGTTCGCCGCGTTCGAGGGCGAACCGCTCGCCCAGCAGCCGGGCAACCAAACGATTTAGCCCGGCGACGCACAGCAAAACGAAAACGACGTGAAACGGAAGCGAAACCGCCGACGGGTGCGTGGCGTTTCGCACAGACTCCATTTGGAACTGCCAGTATACGGTCAGCGGAATCAACAACGCGCACAGGAGCATCGACCGCCACGTTACCGCCCGCGAACGTTTGGGCGCAGGCCCGTCCATGAGGGATACGGTTTCGGGGGTTTCGTTTGCGGTGGGTAAAGAACGAGGCGACAGGAGCGTGGAAATTTCTAAGCGCGAAAACGCGCCCGCCTTTGTTTGGGCGGGCGCGTTTTTTGGAAGCGAAAAAGAGGAAAAGGGGCAACGCTGCCCTATCCGCGCCCGGAACTAATCCGGGTCGGCCTCAATCGTGAGCGGCGACAAAACGCGGCAGAAGCCGCTGTAGGCGGTGGTTTTGTTGTCGGTTGCCGTGTTGGTTTTGCTGTACAGGTAGTTCAAGCTGATGCCTTTGACGTGCCCGTCGCAGTACAGCGCGTTCATGATGTCTCCGTGCCGCGCGACAAAGTTGCCCAGTTTGGTTTTGCCGTGCCATTTGAACGGCGGATTGATATGGCACTCAAACGGATAGTCATTGTTGTTGGAATAGCCCGACGCGGTGCTCGGCCCGACCGATTCTCCGACCCAAATGGTTGTGGCGGGAGCCTTGATTTCCGCCATACCGCGATATTCCGTAGCCGCCGAAACGGGCGGGTTATCTTGCTGCATTTCCGGGCTTCCGCTCGCCCAATACGCATCGTTGATGGCATACGAGCCGTGGCTGCGGTTTTTGACGCCGGTCACGCGATCATAGGGCACATACGGCCCCCACGGGGTCGATTTATCCCCGTAGCCCGCCGTCAGTTCCGACGGATTCAAAAAGTCGTCGCCCTGCGAGGGGCAGGTAAAAATAGCCGCCGATTTGGCGTAAGGTTGGATGGCGTCCATCCATTGATAGGAAACATTGGCCGAACCGGGGGCGTGCGTGTTGTCTTCGTCATACGCGCCGTAGAAATGGTTCATCATGCCTTCGTCGAAGTCTTGCGAATACATGAGCATGGCCGTTCCTAACTGTTTTTCGTTGGAAAGGCACGAGGCTTGCCGCGCTTTGTCGCGGGCTTGGGCAAAAACGGGGAAAAGGATGGCGGCGAGAATCGCAATGATGGCGATAACGACAAGGAGTTCAATGAGGGTAAATCCCTGCCGACGGGAGGTGAAACGCATACGAGATACGCTTTCTAAGGCTTCATGCGTCGGACGAGATCCCATAACTCAACGGGGAAACTGTGTGCCGAAGCCAGATAACTATATCACAAAAAGACAGCAGAATTACGCGGAGACAGTGTAAGGAGAACACGAGAAAACGGGTTTTAATCCGCGTTTATGCGAACGACGTGCCCTGCCTCGATTTGGCGGTCGCCGGGCGGCGGAAAAACCGACTTTTTGCGCGATTCATTGAGCCGCAGAAAAAATTATTGTTTATTTTTTCAGAACAGGAGGAATTAAAGCCGCTGGCGAAAAATAGCGATTTTAGAGCATCCATCCTGTTGTTCTTGGGGCGGGGTCAATTCCTGTTCAAACTCAACCGCACCATAGCCAGTTCGTTCACTTGCGGTTACCGTTCGACCGCACTTCTCCGAAGGAGGGGAATGGATTATGTTTACTCGTTTTCGTCACTTGCGCGGGGTGTCTTCACAGCTCACAACGCGAGCGTTCACGCTGATTGAACTGCTCGTCGTTATCGCTATTATCGCCATCCTTGCCGCTATTCTGTTTCCTGTTTTCGCGCAAGCGCGGGCCAAAGCGCGGCAGACTGCGTGTTTGTCCAACTCCAAGCAGATAGCAAACGCTTCCATGATGTACATTCAGGACTACGACGAGCAGCTAATGGAGTTGTACCGTTGCGAAACCTCTGGCCGTAACGGCTCGGGAAACTGCAACGCCACAACCAACGTTTGGCCGAGCGCGGAGATCAACAACCCGGCGACAGGGAAGCCCTACGGCTGGTTCACCGGCCCCCAAAGCGGCAGGCCGGAGTTCAGTCCGAACTGGGCGTCTATCCTTCAGCCGTACAGCAAGAATACCGGCATCTTCTCCTGTCCGTCGGGCAACCCGATTTGGCGACCTGCAACGCCCACCGACAATGCCGGTTACATTTACAGCAACTGGGTGGCGGATACGGGCGAGGGCAAACCAGCCAAAACCTTGGCGCAGTTGCCGCGCCCGGCAGATTTGATTATGTTTTACGAAACCGGTAAGTCCTGCTCCCCGGTTGAGTTTCACGGATGGAACGGGATTAGCAACTGGGGCGGCTACTGCGCAAACGAGACATTGGATCACCCTGCAGAAAATGATCGGGACGACGCGCCTATCAACGATTGCCCCCGCTGCTACAGCGATTGGTCGCCCAAGCACAACGGCGGACGAAACATGGTCTTCTGCGACGGTCACGCAAAATGGCAGAAAGATTCCAACTCCTACATCCGCAATCACCGACAGATGTGGATACCGGAGTGCCAATGATAAAAGCTATCCCCCTGCTAATTCTTGGGGGTCTGCTGATAGGGGCGGCGGGATGCGCTACGAAAGAGCCAACTCCGGCCACAACGACCGCCGCTCCCAATTCACCGCAGGCGCAACCACAGGCGCAGGGGCAAACACAGGCGCAACCGCAGGCACAACCGCAGGGTCAGGCGCAGGCAAAACCGCAGGCGCAAGGTTTTACGCCACGCGGTTCCGGGCCACCATCGGGCTACCCAACAACACGGTAAGAGCGGTACGAGACGAATCCGCTTCTTACATCGCATCGCAAACCGTTTTTTGCTTCTTGTCACTCAGGAAGCAAAAAACGGTTTGTTTTTTTACAAAACCCCATGAAAACACGTCCAAATGACGCGCGGGCAATGGGTGAAAAAAGCAAAAACCCGTTTTAGTTTGCGTCGATGCGAACGACGCGCCCTGACTCGATTTGGCGGCGCAAATAGGCGGCTTCCTTGTCCGGTTCGTGGTAGGTCGTCCAATCGGCGATGATGTTTTCGTCGCTGAAATAATGCCGAAGCGTTTCCGCGCTGCCCGCCAAATTATCGAACCCGCACACGTGAACGCGCGAAAACCGGCGCAAAAGATGCGCGATAACAAGCGTGCCGGTTAGCGGCGCGTTCAGAAATCCGCACTCGTCGATAAGGGCGGCGAACACGTCGCGCGGGATAATTTCGACGGGCGTATTGGGATACTGCAAGCGAAGCGCGGGTGCTATTTCGGCTTTCCCTTTTTCAAAAGCCAAAGGGTCTTCGCCTTGCAACCGCAGGACAATACGTTGGAGCGGTTCGGAGCGCGGCAAAACATCCGCGTTTTCGGCCCGCGCCCACCAATCAGTTTTTTGTCCGACGAACGGCTCGAACCCCGTCGTGTCGAAATTGTTGAAGCGAACGACGATGGGAAACGTGTCGATTTGCGCGCCCAAACCGCGCCGCGCAAGCAAACTGCGTCCGTTGCCCACCAAAAGAATGTCCGTGTCCGAAGCCATCGCTTCGATAATACCGCATTCCCAAACGCCGTATTTTTAACGGTATTTTCACGGTAGCCTGCTATACTCTTTTTGACTAAAAGCAGCGTTTCCGGCGCGATAGCAATAAGTACGGCGGCGGGGGCCGGTAGGGAAAATGAAACGATGAATCGAAGGGGATGGCTGCGCGTCGGCGTGGCGGCGTCCGCGCTTTTCGCGGTCGGGTCGGTGCTAACGGCGGGACAGGCGCTGATGGCGCAGTCGGGTGGGGGACGCACCGAATACTGCTTCGGAGCGATTGGGCCGGGCTGCGTGGGCGCGCCGTTCGCAAGCCCACGCAAACTTTCCAACGGGCGCTGGGTGATGAAAGTCGCGGTCGGGAGCATTTTGCACGACAACTGCTGCCTCAAAAAACCGAACGGGAAGTGGTGCGGAAAGCACGCCGAGGTCGGCCACGACGGCAACTGCGACAAGGAATGGAACAAGGCGGTTTGGAACACGCAGCCGTCCGACAACCGAACGTGGGAAGTCGAGTTCGATCCGAAAGCTGCCGCCGATTTAACCCCGGTCAGCAACCCGCGCCGTTCCGTTTTCGCCAAGAACTACCAAAATGGTGGAACGTGGAGCGGCCCGGAAGTCGCCGCGAGCCGAAAACTTGCCGCGCCTAAAGGGACGAACCTCGATGTCGGCGACCAAGCGTTTTGCGCCAGCGGCAGAGCGACCTCGCCGCAAAGCAGTTTCGGCAAAGAGTGGATTACCTGCCTTTAATTCAATTAACTAAAACCGGCCCGCCAGTTGGCGGGCCGGTTTTGCGTTCGCGCAGCGCAAAAGTTACTGCCGCGCTTTCGTGTATTGTTCGGGCGTCAAGCGAACAACGGGATATTTGTTCAGCCGCGCGTCGTAGTAGGGCGAACGGGCGTAGAAGAACTCCAAACGGGCGCGCGGGTTATTGGCGAACTGCGTATCTTTCAGCCGTTCAGTGAACTCGGCTTGGAGGGCCGGGTCGGCGGCGAGCATTTTGCGGGCGATGGGTTCCATCGCGTAGTCCTCGAAATACTCCTTCGGCTCGAAAATCGGGTTGAAAAATCCATTGCGAACAAGGGAGTCTGGGGCGTCCGGTTCCAAAAGATGCAGCAGCAGTTTCGCCCCGACTTGCGCAGTCGGCACAAGGACGGTTCCGACGGGAAGCGTTCGCGTTTCCGTAAGGGCGACGCTTTTGAACGTCGGCATGAACCGGCTTTCAAACGGCGCGGCGGGAAACGAAATGTTTTCAAAGCGCGTAGTGGCAAAGGCGGCAGTAAATGGGTGTTTCAGCCGCGTGTAGGTCAAGCCGTGCAAATCGAGGCGGGCGATGACCTCTTTCCATTGCGGTGGAATGGCATACGCGGCGGGCGCGGCAGCCGTGAGGGCCGGGGCGAACTGATCGCGCAATGTCGTTTGCGTGTTGACGGGTTCGTGCTTCCAAGCCGAAACCATGCCGCCCGTAATCGGACTTTGAAACGGCGCGTACCGATAGCCCAAAAACGTGTAGGGCCGGGTGGCTTCCGTCGTTCTCGCTGACAAAACGAAGGGTTGCCCCTCTTTGGTTTGTTTTTCCGCTTGATCGGCTTGCCGATTCGCCGATTTCAAAGCGGCCCCGTGCGCGCCGACATAGGCAATCGTGCGCCAATTGATTTCATACGTCGTATCCACGCGCCGCTTGTACGGTTTGAGCATGTGGGTTTCGACGAGCATGGACGGACGGTTTCGCGCCGCCCAATAACCGGTCGAATAGCGCGGACTGAAATCCGAAACGCCCAATGGCTTTTCCGGGTGGGCGGTGTCTATGTCGTCAAAATACGGCGACACGGGAAAGCCGTCTTTGGCGACTTGCGGCAACACGGTCGCCTGCATCGCTTTTGTCCATGCCCGAACCGGATCGGCAAGCGTTTGTGCTTGCGGAATGCCGACTTGCAAATCGTACTGCCAGTCGCCGCCGTCGGTGGTGTGGTTGTCGAAGAAAAAATCGGGCTTCCACGTGTGAAGCAGGCGCAGCATCGCCTGCATTTCTTCGGTGTCCGCTTTAATGTAGTCGCGGTTCAAGTTCAAGTTCGCCGATGTTGCCCGCCAGCCCATTTCAACCGGCCCGTTTTGATTGATGCGGTTGTATTTTCCGAACCGTTCGTGGGCGTCCACGCTGAAAACCGGCACGATCATCACGTTCACAGTATCGAGCAGCGACGCTTTGGTTTTGCTAATGCAAATATCGCGGGCCAGTATCAAGTCGGCATCCTTACCCTCGATTTCGCCGCTGTGGATGCCGTTGTTGATGAACACAAGCGGCTTTTTGCTGTGCGCCATTGCCTCCGGTGTAAACGCTCTATCGCGGCTAAGGATAAGAACGAGGAGCGGACGGCCTTCGGGACTGGTTCCGTAGCGCACAACTTTAACAAATGGCGAGGCTTTTTCCAACCGCTTGCAAAACGAAACGGCCTCGTCATACCGGCCCGTCGCCACATAGCCGGATTTTTCGTAGATTAGTCGCCAGCCCGGCGGCGGCGCACTTGGCGCGGAAAAGGGAAGCATTTAGGCGTCGCGGTATTCGGGGTTTTGGTAGGCGAACGTTTGCGGGATTTGGTTGACGTGCGCGACGAGTTTAATTCGGTCTTCTTGCGGAAGCGGCGTAAATTTTTGCGCGATGGCGAGGTTTTCCTGCAAATTCGCCAGCGACCCCGGCCCGACGATGCACACGCACACGCCCGGCTCGCTCGCCGCCCAGCGAAAGAGCGTCGCGGCGTCCGCTTTGCCCGGGCCGGTTCCGATAAGCTGTCCCTGCGCCATGACCTTCATGGCGATAATGCCCAGTTTTTTAGCGCGCGCGGCGGGCAGCACGATTTCCTCAAAATGCCCGTCCAAGTTCGCGTCGTCGTACTTGGGCAAATAATGGCGGCTGTCTTTTTTGGGATTGACGGGACACAACACGGTATCGAGTTTATCCATGCGCTCGATGAGTTTTTTCATATTTTGGGCCGCCAAATGCCCCGTGATGCCGATGTTGCGGATGACCTTTTTTTCTTTTTGTTCTACAAGTGCTTGATATACACCGTCTTTGCCCAGCAGTTTTTCTAAGTCCTCGTCGGGCGTAATCAAGTGCATTTGGAAAACGTCAAGGTAATCGGTTTGCAAGTTTTTAAGCGACGATTCCAGCTCGCGCAGTGCCCCGTCCCGGTCGCGCTTGTCGGTTTTCGACGTAACGTACACCTTTTTGCGCCGGTTATCGACTGCAAGGGCGACGCCGATTTTACGAAGACTTTGCCCGTTGCCGTAGCTCCACGCGCTGTCGAAATAGTTGATGCCGCCATCCATCGCGGCGTGCACGAGAGCGGTCGTTGCGTCATCATCGCCCACAGACAAAAACTGACTGCCGCCGCCCAGCCCCAGCACAGACACCATCATGCCCGTTTTGCCCAGCGGCCTTCGCGGAATAAGCGGCTTGGTTTCCGGCGCGGCGATAACGTCCTGAGTGGCCGATCCGCTCGCAACGGCTGCCGCGATTGCTGCCGTGGTCGTGATAAATTTTCGTCGCGTCGGTTTTGCCATCGGTTTTTTCCTCGCTGTGCTTGGCTGTATGGCTAACGGTACGACGCGCGAACGGCTATCTCCTGCCGCCGCAATATGATGGGCAAGTCAAGCGGCTTCGGCGACGGGCCGCGTTTCGCTCACGGTGACGATAAAACCCCTTGGCTACACAATGGCGACAAATGAAAACAGGCTTCCAAATGGAAGCCTGTTTTTGTATTTAATGACTATCAATTATGGTCATTATATAGTGGGTCGTGAGGGACTCGAACCCGCGGCCAGATGATTAAGAGTCATCTGCTCTACCAACTGAGCTAACGACCCGAACACTGCGCTCCAAACGGATAACCGTTTGAAAAGCGCAGGGATAGTGTACCATCGTCATCGCGCACCCGCAAACGGCTTGACAGGGACGGGTGGGGTTGGTTATGCTTAGTTTTGGAGCCTATCCGCGCGTGCCGCCCACCAACACCGTTTTGCCCGATAATTCTTCTGCGCCCCTCGGCGCGTTTGCATTTGTTTTGCATTCGCACATCCCGTATGTGCTCGCGCACGGGCAATGGCCCCACGGAACCGATTGGCTGACCGAAGTCGCTGCCGAATCGTATTTTCCCCTTC